>JBFMHD010000154.1:0-6604 GCA_040752395.1 Candidatus Hydrogenedentota bacterium | reverse complement strand
TTAGGTTCGCTGGTTTTCGGTTCGATATACAAGTATAAAAGGTTGATGAGGTTATTAATCGTATTTTCGTTTTTCAGCTGCTGCCAGAACAAAACAAATTCGTTATATAACCGCTTACGTTCTTTTTTACGGTCTTTTAAGAGATGTAAGATACCGGGTTCTATTCTTTTGTAAGCCCTGCTGCTACCCAAGAACTCTTTAATCTGTTTACGCTCATTTGCTAAAAATTCAGGGAGATAATCTATCCAGACATCGCAATCGTGTATCTCGCCAAGAATTTTATGAACATATATTATTTTATCAAGATATTCTTTTAATTTACCCTCGAATAAAGGTTCGAATGCTTCAATCGTATATCGTAGATGTTTGTTTGCTATTCTCATCCTGTGTAGTTCAGCCACATATTTGGGTTTATAGATATAAGGCTCAAATTCTAATACATTGCGTAATTGATAGAAAATTTTCAAATAAGCATATTGAAAAATAGAGATAGAATTAATAGATGGCTCAAGGGTGGCGTTGTTTATTAATGATTGAGCAGTGTTCTGGATATCATCTAATGTTTTAGCCTTTTTTAATCTATCAAAAATTTTTATAATTTTTTTCTGTAATCTACCTCGTCTCTGCTGCAGTCGCAAACACAGTCGTTTTATACCTGGTTTAATCTCTTTTGAACGAATATTGTTTAAGATATGATTAAGAAACGCTATTTTGACGTCAGTATCGCGGCCATCACTGAGTGCACGCGTGATACCACGAATACTTTTCTGCCACTTTTTGAGTTTTATCTCAGAAAAACATTCAGCGAATATTCTGAAACTATTACGCAACCTGCGTGATGCGATACGCATCCGGTGCACATATTCAATATCTTTTGATTTACGAACCCCGTTTATTTCCTGTCTCATTTCACCAAGCAGTTTTAGTATTAGTTTAGCACCATATACGCTATATTGTTCAATATGATTCATAAGTTATCTCCAGGAGTAATACTCAATCAGGCTTTCCTGAACGTTTGATTGTTTATCAGAGATATTATCAGGGATATATGTTTTGTCAGCTTTTAAAAATCTTGATTTTAAGTTATCTTCCCAGTATTTATTTAATATAAATATCAGCTCCTCTTTTAAATTCTCGTCTTCAACAGGGAAAACTAATTCTATCCTTCGGTCGAAATTTCGGGTCATCCAGTCAGCAGACGACAAAAATAACCGGGGATCGTTGTTGTTGTTAAACAGATATATTCTACTGTGTTCAAGGAATCTGCCAACAATACTTTTAACCTCAATGTTCTCGCTTAAACCCGTGACACCGGGTATAAGGCAACAGATACCGCGAACGATTAATTTTATTTTAACACCATTTGCTGATGCTTCATAAAGTTTTTCTATCATCTGATTGTCCGCAAGCGAATTTATTTTGGCAAATATTAAGCCATTACCGTATTTTTTCTGATTATCGATTTCATTATCAATGAGATTGAAGAAGTATTGACGCAGGTCATTAGGGGCTGAGGTAACCTTTTTCCATCGTGGTGGTGTAGAATAACCTGATATTACATTAAAAACATCAGATATATCTCTTGCAAAGTCTTCGTTTGCTGTAAAGAACCCGATATCTGTATAAATCTTTGCTGTTTTTTCGTTGTAATTGCCTGTAGAAAGATGGATGTATCTTTTAATACCCTCTTCTTCCTTTCTTACGATAAGCGCTATTTTTGAATGTATCTTGAGTTTTTCAACACCGTAAATTACATGGCAGCCTGCGTTCTCAAGCTCATGTGCCCAGAGTATATTTTTTTCCTCCTCAAACCTTGCCCGCAATTCAACTAATACCGTTACCTGTTTATTATTTCTGGCTGCTTCTTCTAATGCCTTGATAATAGATGAATCAGCGTTTGTTCTGTATAGAGTCATCTTTATAGCAAGGACATTTGGGTCCTGCGAAGCGGTCTTTATAAAATCAGCCACTGGCTGGAACGATTGAAATGGCAGATGTAAAGTAAAATTTTCCTGTTTTATTCTATCAAAAATATTTGAGTATTTTATCTCTTTACTGGTGAAACTTCTATAACGGAATTCAGGGATTGAATACTTTGAAATAAAATCAAAAAAGAATGAGAGATCAAGGATATTATCAATAACTTTCACTTCGCTTGCTGGTATTTCAAGCTCGTCACATAATTTTGCCAAAAGATCAGTTGAAACCTGTTTTTCAAGTTCGAGATAGATGGCTTTAGCATAAGGCCGTTTTTTTAGTTCATTCTCAATTGATTTAAGAAGGTCTTCAGTATATTCTTCTTTAATCTCCAGCTCACTGTCTCTTAAAATACGAAAAATAGAGTTTTCAACTATCTTATAACCCCTGAAAAAAGCATCTAAATTTGCACGTATAATCTCATCTATTAATATAAAATTGGATTCATTATCTTGTGATGGCAATTTAAAAACACGTGGTACCACAGAAGGGATAGGTAGTATCGAGAGATATGGTTTATTATATCGCTCTATCACGAGAGCAAACGAGATTGTTTTCGAAGGTAGTATTGGGAAAGGATGGCCTCGGTCAACAGCCATAGGTGTGATTACAGGGAATAACGTTGATTCAAAATATTGGTTTACGGCTTTTTTTTCTTGTGGGTTTAGTTCTTGATATTTTTTAAAAGATATTTTGTTCTGTTTTAACTCGTTATTAAGGAGATTATTGTAAATATTATATAATCTTTTGATTAAAATCTCGATCTTTTTAGTGATTTCATTAAATATTTCAGATGGTAGATAACCGTATTCATCCCTTTCTGTAAAATTAGCATCGATAAGGCGTTTAATACCCGCAACACGAACCATAATAAATTCATCAAGATTATTTATAAAGATAGCAAGAAAGTTTAGTCTTTCAAATAACGGATTATTCAGATCCTCGGCTTCTTCAAGGACACGTTCATTAAAACTAAGCCAGCTTATTTCTCTGTGTATGAACCGTGATTTTGGTTCCATCGCTAATCTCCTCTGAAAAACGCTGTAACTCTAATAATTCGGGGTACAGGCTACAGGCTACGGATCATCTTTAGTTTTTCATCCTTTGTGTAGAGCGCAATAACGCAAGAACCCAAGAACCCAATAGTGTAGAGCGCAAACGCGCTCATGTTGACTCCTTCGAAAAACATTGTAACTATAATAATATCAAGTAGAAGCAAGAAGCAAAGTGCTGGTTTAAGTTTTTGTAGTAACTTTTAGACTGATTTTAGTTCCTGTTATATCTTCAAGAAATTTCTTTTTTTCGTCGAAATCCATTTCTTCAAGAATAAAGTTACCTGACACAATAGCAGTAAGAACAATATTCTGGTCTTTATCTATTTTAACAGTTAAGTCTCTAATCTTTTGTTTATGAGACCGGTCAAGGCTATTACTTATTCTTAAAATAGCACTCATCTTCTGGATTTTTATCTGTTTCTCAGCCGGAAGCGAGGCATAGAGTGGATGGTTAGGGCTTGGCGCTGCCTTCCTGTGGTATCTTGCTATTGCTGCAATGGTTTTCATATCTTCTTCTTCGAGTCTTGAGAGATTAAGAGAACTTATAATGTATTCTGAATGTTTATGATGAACCCGATTAGAGATAAACATACCTATATCATGTAGATACGAGGCAAGCAGAAGATGGAGTAAATCACCCTGCTGTAAACCAAGTATCTCCCGTAAAGAAGTAAAAATTGTTTTAGACAGATTTGCAACGTATTCAGAATGATTGATATTTACATTATATTTTGTGCATAGAGATTTTGTCATAGCAATAAGATGGTCAATTTTTTTGTATTGTCTTGATGGCGTATATTGCTCAAGCATATGTGATAAAACAGCTTCGTATAACGATGTCTCAAGGACATAAATGTATTTGTTCTCGGTAAATGTGAAAAATGAACTAAGTATTATAGAAAATATCCCTGTTATCTCGGCAATGTCAAACGGCAATTTATGAGTATTCATTATTTCGTCAGCAGATTTACCCTCACACTTTGACGCAAAACTTAGAGCCTCTTCCTTTGTTATGGTGAAAAATGTCGATTCTTTTCGCTTCTCTTTTAGTATGTTTTCTATTGAAAAAGCTAAATCCTCGCTTATCAGAATGATATCATCAATCTTTTTAGTTGGGATAAACCGTTTTATATATTCTAATTCGTTCTCAAAATACTCTTTTACAGCTTCAAGATTTTTTTGCTGGCTGCTCTTGAGTTTACTTATAATCTGTTTTAATTGTAATGACCCAAGTGGCGCAGCTCGACTCATAACCACATAACCATTTTCCATAATAGAGAATTCTATGGCGCCTGCACTTAATTCCGCTATTAATAGATTCTTTTCATGAGTAGGATATTTATCCTTTAATTTGTAAGAAATATATGAATCAACAAAATAAATTACATCACCAACAGTTAAGACCTCTACCCTGAACCCTGTTTTGCGATACACAGAATCAATAAAAATATCTTTATTGTTTGCTTCACGCACAGCATTGGTTGCTATTACCCTTATATCAGTTATAGCATATTCTTCTAATACCTTCTTATATTTTGATAAGATGTTTATAGTCTGCTTAATTGTCTCCTGGGTAATAATGTTTTTATAGAAGGTATCTTTGCCTATGGGTAAAAGATGTTTTAAAAGCTCGATTATTTTGACGTCGTCACCAATAGCTTCACCTATAATTAATTTAATAGAATGTGAACCTATATCAATAACTCCAGCCCTGTTAACCTGTTTCTGGTTCTCCATAATCATTACATCCTCATAAACCCCCACCCACACCCCACGTGTGGGGGACAGCTATGGTACCTTCCTTTTCGCTATACTAAAGAGAGAGGCTCATATAAATAAAATATTAATAAACTATCTTTTAGTATAATGTCAACGGATTAAATACTTATTTTTTATTAGTACTGTTATAATTACAGCTGGTGATGTTATAAGGACTATTACTATCTTAACAAATCCGTGTATTTTTAGGAATTGGAACCCGGTTGATGCTATAACGCTGACACCTAATCCTCCAACAAGTGCATGGCTTGAGGATGAGGGAAAGCCAAGCCACCAGGTGAGGAGGTTCCAAAAAATAGCACCCACTAATGCACCGCATACTACCCATACGTCTATTACATGCGGGTCAACTATTTCTTTTCCGATAGTTTTAGCAACCGCAGTACCGAATATAAAAGGTCCGATAAAAATTATCTGAAGAAATAACTTGAAATATGGGATGTGTCCCTATTTAAAAAATAGCTGTTTAAATATTTCATAAAAAGTTATACTGCAGGCTACTGAAATATTAAGAGAATCAATCCCCTGCTGCATAGGTATTCTTACAAGACTGTCACATCTTTTTGCTACATTTAACCTGATACCTTTATCTTCACTACCTACAACTATACAGACCTTAGTATCAAAACTGAAACCCTCTAATTGTGTATTCCCGGAAACAGATAAACCTACTACCTGGATACCCAGTTCTTTTACTTGATCAAGAAACCGTGCTATGTTTACTGTTCTTGTAATTTTAATTTTTTCTACATATCCGCTACTGGTTTTATAGACGACATCACTTATCGGTGGGCTATTCCTTTTAGGCAGGACTATGCCATAGCAATAAAATGCAGATGCGCTGCGAATAATCGCACCTAAATTTCGTGGGTCGTAGATACTGTCAATGACAAGGATATATCCTTTTTTGAGTTCTGCAAAATCTGAAAGCAACATATCGTCATCAATTATACAAGCAGAAGCTTTAACAAGATATACACCCTGCGTATCATTCTCGCTATGTTTGTCTTGATAAAATATAAACGGTATTTTATTTTCTCTACATAACTTTATAATAGCTTCTATTTTATTTCCTTTTATGTTTTTTCTTATAAAGACTTTTTCAACTTTATTCGGGTTGGTCTTTAAAGTTTCTAAACAAACATTTTTACCGTATAGCTTCATTCAAACCTCCTCATAAAAACTTCGCAACTCTAATAATTCGGGGTACAGGCTACAGGCTACGGACTACAGCCGGCTGGGGCCCGAAGCCCGGAGCCCGAAGCCAACATATCATCTTTAGTTTTTCATACCTCGTGTAGAGCGCAAACGCGCTCATGAGTACTCCTTCGAAAAACATTGTAACTCTAATGATATCAAGTAGAAGCAAGAAGCAAGATATTCGGTTATAGGTTTTGGGTTTTAGGTTATCGGTGAACCGACCACCGAAAACCTATCGCCCTTTAAATATTGCAAAAACAATTCATTGTCAATATAATTATATAAGGTCTCTGAAAAAAAACTGTTCGTAAAGCACAAAGTGACAAAGGAACAGAGGCACAAAGATGTATAGAACACTTGAAAATGACTTTTTTAGAGAATATATTTATATGAGATTTACTCGTCTTTTGTTTGCTATAATAATAGGGCTCGGTTTATTTATAAGACTTAATTATATTACTGACCAGAGTAGAAATAACCCTTTATTTTATCATCCTATTATGGATGCGAAAATCCATACAGAGTTGGCGTTGAACTTTTTTGAAGGCCACCCATTATCAAAACCACCTTTTTTTCGAGCACCATTATATCCA
>JBFMHD010000153.1:3630-6660 GCA_040752395.1 Candidatus Hydrogenedentota bacterium | reverse complement strand
ACAAGTCGCAAGTCGTGAGTCAAAACAGGACTTAAGACTCAAGACTTTTCATAGGAGACTATCTATGGAGATTATCAAAAGAGATAAAAATAGGGCAGTAATAATAAAAGAGAATAACAAAAATGCTAAACTTGTAATTGATGTAAATACAGGTGAGATAATAGATTTTGAAGAGAACTGGTCGCGAACCGAGATTAAAGAAGCCCGTCGATTACTTAATACTTAAAATAAACCATCTATTCTTTTAAAACCGAGCTTATGTGCATAATTTAATACTTCATCGTATTCATAAGATAAGAGACCCCTTGAGAGCTCTTTGTATTCATCAGCCTTATAGCAAGGATGATATTGATCCATAATATTGATATATGCATTTACAGATATTCTTTCTTTTATAAAATCGAGAACAGCTTTAGAATTTTCAAACGAGTGGGGAAGCACTAAATGTCGGATTAAAAGGCCATGTTTTGCAATACCATTTTCAATAACAAGGTCTCCAACCTGGCGCTGCATCTCTATACTGGCTTCTCTATTTATTTCAGGATAATTAGGTACATCAGAATATTTAAATGAAAGCGAAGGATCACTGTATTTCATATCAGGCATATATATATCAATAATACCATCAAGACGTTTTAATGTTTCTATAGAATCATAACCGCCTGAATTATAAACGATAGGTAATTTAAAGCCTTTTTTTATAGCAGAATACAAAGCCTCAATTATTTGAGCTATGCAATGGGTGGGTGAAACAAGATTAAGGTTATGACAGTTCAATGATTGGACATACAAAAATATATCGGTTAATTCTTTATTAGTAACAATCTTACCGTATAACTGCTGGCTTATATCATAATTCTGACAGAAGATGCATCTCAGGTTACAGCCACTAAAAAAAACAGTACCTGAGCCGAATCTACCAACAAGAACTCTTTCTTCACCAAAATGCGGCATAGCACTTGAGACTATAACATTCTTTCCGGTTCTACAGTACCCTTTCTCATTTTTTAAACGGTTTGCTTTACACTCACGTGGACAGAGGGTACAGTTAGATAGATTATTATTAAACCACTCAATTTTATTTTTCCAATCAGTATCAGACAACGTTAAATATACCGGATAAATCATAATATCAGCTACTCCATCATTCAAGAAGCAAGAAGCAAGAAAACGGAAAATCGATAACCGAAAATTTAATACCAGGGCATTACATTTTACTTGGAAAATATCAAATAATGTATATAATATATAACCATGCTAATAAAATTCAAGTGTAAAAATTGTGGTGAGTGCTGCAGATATTACACAGCGATTTTGACAATCTATGATATTGCTAAAATAATGCATAATACAGGGATACGACCCTCAGAATTTGTAGAATTTTATAAAGAGGGTGCTACAAAAGACGTATCAGATGACCTTTACCTTGTCACAGAACAAGGCAGATATCTTATAGGTTTTAAGAAAACAGAAGAAGGTTGTATATTTTTAAAAGATAATAAATGTTCTATTCATAATTATAAACCACCTATCTGCAAACTTTATCCCCTTGATTTAAGATGGAATAATGATAATATACTTGAGTATAATGTTATAAAACATAGTATTTGTAAAGGTGATTATGGAAAAGAAGAAACAGATTTTGGTAATATTGAAGAATTGTATTATAATTATACAATAGAGTACGAGTATCATAAAGAGTGTTTAAAAAACTGGAAAGAATATAAAGAAAAATTAATTAATCCCGATGAATTTATAAGATGGCTTGAAAATGCTATAAACAATGGGTGGCCATATTATAGAACCAGGGAGGTAATCTCTCAAGTTATAGGTGGTGAAGAAGTGGGAAGTGAAATAGAAGCAAGATAACGAAAGAGGCAAGAAGCAAGATGAAGGAACTCCACCGAATTAATGATGATTATTTCACACGTTCAGAGGAGATACCAAAGGAGTAAGTAAGAGAAGATATAATGAATGATAATATTTTAAGTATAAAAGTTGATATGATAAATAATATACCTGTCTTAAGATTTAAAGGTGATTTTGTTATGACCACTCTTGAAAATCTAAGAGCTACATTAAATGAACTTATAAAAAAAGGATATGGTGATTATGTTTTTGATTTTAAAAATGTAAAGCTTATAGATTCTATTGCGCTTGGATTTATTTATACCACGTGTGACAATTTAAGAAAGTTTGATAAAGATATAAAACTGTGTAGTTTAAATGAGAATTTACTAAAGATTGTGAAAGTTATAGGGATGATACCTTATTTTCATATCTATGAAACAGCGCACCAGGCAGTATCAGGGATGAAACGTAAAAATCCATATCGCAGAGACAATGTTGAAGATAACCTGATGGTTTATCAATGCGATAAAGAAGTAAAAGATAAAATCGAGCGAAAACCAAGACAATATCTTTTTGATGAGGATTTTAATACAGTCGAGATATTTTTAAGCGGTGGTATATCAGAGAAACTTAAAGTTCAGGGAAAAGAGGTACCTGAAATAATATGTATTGAACATCAAGGAGGTCTTGTATCGAACAGGACACTCGTGGGTTTGAAGATCAAGATACTGCTGCCTGAAAACAATGTTGAATTTATTCCCGCATCAGTGAACAGAGAAAAAGGATACCTTTATATTGAGGTTCCACCTATTGTCGAGATTATACCAAGAAGAATACATAAAAGGGTAGAATTAAACCTGACTGTAAGATACTCAGTATTAAACCTTGGAAAATCATCTCAAATAAGGGCCGCAGTTAGTGAAAACTTGAGTTATTCAGGTATAAGTATGATGGTAAGAAATGATACTATAAACGAAAACGATATACTCGGGATTGAGATACAGGATGAGAGGCCTACACAACCTGCGAGACTCTTATCAAAAGTGGTGAGGGTAAATAAAATTGGTGAAGGTCTTTTACAGGTACATTGTGCATTTTTTATATATAATGAGGAAGTAAAACGCAAGCTCGCCTGGCTGATGAAAGATATAGAGATGCTAAATAAGCTGTAATCAGTAT
>JBFMHD010000153.1:0-3530 GCA_040752395.1 Candidatus Hydrogenedentota bacterium | reverse complement strand
GTAAATAAAATTGGTGAAGGTCTTTTACAGGTACATTGTGCATTTTTTATATATAATGAGGAAGTAAAACGCAAGCTCGCCTGGCTGATGAAAGATATAGAGATGCTAAATAAGCTGTAATCAGTATCTGTACAATTCAGTACACCCGCGTTTGCAGATACTGAAACAGCCAATATTTTTTATAATCTTTCTATAATTCCTATATTTTGCACTGTTCCAGATGTTTAAAAAACTATCACTATTTATATTCCCCATTATATAGTCCATAGTGTGATATGCCCGGATGCTTCCATCAGGAAAAATATAAGCAACCATCCACGGTGAAAGACATCTCATTTTGTAAGTCTTACTATTAAAATCTTTGTCTTTGTAATATGAATGTATCTCAGACTCAGTAAAGTTCGGATAAACAAAACAGTTAACCGCTGATTTTTTACTAAGTGCCTTATTCAGTGTTTCTATAAGTTTTGCGGTGTCGATTTCTGGTAATTTCTCTTTTACAAATCCTCTCCATTCAACGGGTCTATAAGCGAATGTATTATAAAAATATTCTTCAAAATCTGAAACTGCGTTATTGAGAAGAAAAAGGAGATGATGAAACGTAAGTGTGTTAACATTGATTTCATCAGCTGTTTCTATTAAAGAATCAAGATGTTTGTAATTCTCTTCTGTAATTGTAGTATTAATGTTTATAACAGGTTTAATTTTATTAAGCTGTTTTTTTAGAGCGTTTATCTCTTTTAACCCGCTGATGATTTTATCGAATACATCGCCACGTATCTTATTATGTATCTCCTTAGGACCATCAAGCGATATGATAATTTCATCCATTTCGAGTTCAACTATATCGCTTGCAAATTGATGAAAAAGTGTCCCATTAGTTACTATATTACATCTCAAATTATTATTTTTAATAAGACGTAGAATACTGACGAATTCAGGATGAAGCAAGGGTTCGCCTCCGAATAATGTTATCACAGGTTTGAATTGTTTTACTTCGCTAATCAATTTCCGAATAAGATTAAAATCAAGGTCAAGTGCTAAAGTTTTACCGTTAAGGTCTTTGAAAGCCCCACTTATGCCCCACTGACCGCACATATTACAGCGGAGATTACATTTATAAGTCAAAAAGAGCGATATAGTTTCAGGTGGGAAAGAATAACCATCTGTAAAAAAATTATATGCTATATAACATCTAAATCGCTGGTATAACATTATAAGCGCCGGAAGCGGTTCTTTTCTTGCTTTTGCAAGGTTTCGTTTCAGATTTCTTAAAACTATAATCGCCATATATAAAAATATAATAAAATTAAAATCTATTTTTATCAATAAAAAACTTGATAAAAAACATAGAAAACATTAAATAATAGAACAATGGCTTATTATAGATTGAGCTTAACTAAATTACCGGTTACAAATATAATAAAATTATGTAATGTTTTTATCTTTATTTTAGTCTCTCCTTTATTACTTTTACTTAAAATTTTTCATATTCCATTAAGATTAAAAGAGGTCTTTTACGAAGAACTTGAGTTTATACACCAATCCTATGAAATTTTATCAGAGATAGAAGTAAGAAAGAATGAACTTGAGAAAATAGGGTTTATCTGGCTTGGGCAATATGAGGTTAAGGGTGGGCCGTATGAGACCTGTTGCGGATTGATGTTATTAAAACCATATATCGGCTGTGCTATAATAAAAACAAAAACAAAAGAAACTATTAACACCTCTGTTGAGATGGTAACTATCAGTAAAGAAGGGGTTATTTTAAATACTGTGAATACAAAGCCTGGATTATTATCTAATTTTCCACTACAAATGATAAATATAAGAGTAAATCAGGATACCTCGTTTGAGAAGATGATTGAGATACACAGGGATAATTTATATAGAAATATTGAGCAGCAGTTTAGAATACCTCTGAATAATGCTACTGATATTATTAATGTTTACAAAGATTCATATCGAAAGAATATTCAATACTGGTCAAAAAAAGGTTATCTTACAAGATACGAATAATTCTGGTTTATGAATAGAGATATAGCCTCGCCTGCGATCTGGTGACCCTTCTGGTTCCAGTGCTTATCGGTTTGAAAAGTAAATTGGATATCATTATTAAAAGCTTCTCTAAAAAAAGGTGAGAGGTCAAGATACGGGACATTATGTTTTTGAAAAATACTAATTAGCGTATCAGGGATATGATAGCAAAGCTCTCTGTTATAGTAAGATAAAACTAATTTCCTGTTGTACTGCACAATTGACGGCAAAAGAACGAACAACAGATTACTTTTATTCTCATCCGAGATATTTTTAAATTCTGATACGATATTATCAACTTTTTTTAATGCTAAATTAGTTTTATCATCGCTGATAGAGAATAATATTCTATGTGACAGCGGTATATCATCGACTTCTCTTGGTTTTATAAGAGCCCCAAGTTTTATCAGGATATTCTGGAATGTTTTATTTGATTTAACAAATTTTTTGAATAAATGATACAGGTCACTATGTAGCGAGAAAAACATTTTTATTCTGTCGAGAGTCTTGACAAAGATATTTTTCGTTTCAAGGTTTTCAACGTCTTCACCTTCAAACAACACACCGTATTGAACGACCCTTTTTTTTCTTAAAATATCATCAAAATCATTCTCAAGAGTGAGACCGACAAGTATTAATGAAGGGTTTACTAAATCAATCTTATCTTTCAGTAATAAAAGTTCTTCAGATAAACCGTAACCATCAACTGCTGCATTAATAACCGGCACGTTAAGAGATTGTGAGATAATCGATAGATATGTTTCTTCAAATCGTACGCCTTTCCCAAATGTGAGTGAATCACCAAGTCCGAGGATTACAGATGTCTTTGTAAATGAGGATTGAGTATTCGGGTAATTTCTGAAACCATATTTATCTATATAAAATGTAATTTCATAATCAGGGCTATGGATGGTTCCTGTGTAGTCAGGTTTGTATTCATAACCCCTTTCAAGGTTTGATATAAAAGCACCCGGGGGATAATCATATTTTAGTTGCGGAAAAAATTTTCTTAAAAATAATTCACACAGAATAAGGCATAAAAGGATTGTGATAAAACATATAAGCGTTCTTTCAGCTATCTTTCTTATGGGATTCGCCGTATTCATAAAGTAGTAATATCTAACGACTCCTTCGAAAAACGCTGTAACTCTAATAATTCGGGGTACAGGCTACGGGCTACGGACTACAGCCGGCTGGAGTCCGAAGCCCGGAGCCTGAAGCCAACATATCATCTTTAGTTTTTCATATATTGTGTAGAGTGCAAACCGCGCTTATGACGACTCCTATGAAAAAGTAATAAGTAAGAAGAGAGAGGTTAAATCTGGTCAAAGATGATGAGTTTTTCTTCAGTCATCTCTTTTATAGCGAATTCTGGTCCTTCTCTGCCAAGCCCGCTACCCTTTGTGCCGCCATACGGCATATTATCGACCCTGAAAGTGGGTATCTCATTTATTAAGACGCCACCTGCTTCGATTTTTTCAGCACATTTTAGC
>JBFMHD010000152.1:0-6670 GCA_040752395.1 Candidatus Hydrogenedentota bacterium | reverse complement strand
ACTGTTGCGGGCAGTGATAGTGCCGAATGTCCTGCCTAAATCAGGTTACCATCGATAACTTGGAGAAGATGGTCATCGTCTTAAGTCGAAGGCAGGTACGATAATCAAAAACAAGTGTCGGTTGCTGTGCCAGGCAGCCGACAGGAGAGTCACATTCTTTTTATGTCGGATCAGGTACTGTTATAATAATCCCTCTCTCAGGAGCAGGATTCTTTATGCCGCCCAGGGTCCCACTAAGGTAAGTCCCGATGTTTCCACCTATGACTTTTTTCAACTCCTGTCTGCTGATCTTCTGGTTCTTTTTTAAATCCTTAATTATGAATTTTTTATTGAAGGATAAGAAAAATGTTTAAGTGTTCAGTTTCAGTAATTGAGCCAAAAGACTTTGACCAGGCGTTTTTGACGATAAAAAAAGCTATATCTGAAGCCCAATCTGGTGATGAAATTATAGTATACGAAGGAAATTATTATAAAAATATTAATTTACTATAGTTAAGCAGAAAATACAAGATAAAAATTCATAAAAAAGTATTCCCTCAGAACGTGTGAAAAAATACGGCATTACAAATACGATAATTTTTTCTTGAAGTTTAGTATAATATATTATAGTATAGTTTTACTTCGTAGAAGATGATATGTAGAGGCAAGATAACGAAAGAAGTAAGAGGCAAGAGACGGAAAAGCGTAGAGGAGATGATATGAAAACAGTCGTTAGTCTAAGATAAGTCTACAAGTCAAAGAGTCGAGAATCAAAAGAAGACTGACGACTCAAGACTCAAGACTTTTCGTAGGAGCGTTCTATGTGCGGTATTATAGGTTATATCGGTAACAAATTAGTTATTGATATATTAATTGATGGTTTAAAGAGGATGGAGTACCGGGGTTATGATTCTGCGGGTCTGACTGTACTTGATAAAAAGGATAATCAGACGACTGTAAAAATTTCCGGCAAAGTTAAAGAATTAGAAAAAAAATGTCATCCATTAATAAAAAACAAATACACCTGTGGTATCGCGCATACGCGTTGGGCGACACACGGCGAACCAACAGAGATTAATGCGCATCCTCATTCTGATTGTAAGAATGAGATATTTGTTGTTCATAACGGAATAATCGAGAATTATCGTGCGTTAAAAGAGATACTTGAAAAAGAGGGACACAAATTTAAATCTCAGACCGACACTGAGGTTATAGCTCATTTGATAGAAAAATATTATAATGGCGTGCTCGAGGATGCCGTGGCAAAGGCGCTTGCCCTGGTTGAGGGCGCTTATGGACTGGCAATCTTAAGTATTAAAGAAAATAATAAAATAGTAGCTGTACGTAATGGCAGCCCGCTTATTTTAGGTATCGGTGAAAAGGAGATGTTTATTGCAAGTGATGTTGTTTCCATCATAACTCATACTAAACAGGTCATCTATCTTGATGATAAAGAAATGGCTATTATTACACCAACTGATTACAGAATAACCACATTATTTAAAGAAGAAGTATTAAAAGAAGTGCAGGAAGTAACATGGAGTATAGAACAGATAGAAAAATGTGGTTATGACCATTTTATGTTAAAAGAGATCTTCGAACAACCATTAACCATACAGGATGCTTATAGAGGCAGGTTAAAACCAAAAGAGGGCGATGGCAGGCTAAATGGTTTAAATATGGATAAAGATGCTATACATAAAATAAAGAGGATAATATTTGTTGCTTGTGGGACATCCTGGCATGCAGCCATGGTTGGTGAATGTATGCTTGAAGAATACGCCCGTATCCCTGTTGAAGTAGAGTATGCATCTGAATTTAGATATAGAAACCCTTTAATACCTGAAGATACCATTGTTTTCTGCATAAGTCAGTCAGGCGAGACAGCTGATACCTTAGCAGCATTACGTGAAGCTAAATCCAGAGGTGCACGTGTTCTCGGGATATGTAACGTTGTTGGTAGTACTATAGCACGTGAGTCTGATGGCGGCGTTTATATCCACGCGGGGCCCGAGATAGGTGTTGCATCAACCAAAGCGTTTACCTCCCAGATTTGCGCGCTCGCTGTTATGACACTTATGTTTGCAAGAGCAAGGGTTATGAGTATAAATCAGGGCAAAGAGATTATTAACGCGTTACTATCATTACCTGATAAAATTAAAGATATTCTTAATAAAGCCGAGGAGATAAAACGCATCGCTTGCAAATTTAAAAATGCTAATAACTTTCTATATCTTGGTCGCGGAGTAAATTTTCCAGTAGCTTTAGAGGGCGCACTTAAAATGAAAGAAATATCTTACATCCATGCTGAAGGTTATCCAGCAGCTGAAATGAAACACGGACCCATAGCTTTAATAGATGAAAATATGCCTGTTGTGATTATAGCTACAAAAGATGCGGTTTATGATAAAATATGGTCGAATATAGAAGAGGTAGTTTCAAGAAAGGGTAAAGTTATAGCTATCGGTACAGAGGGTGATACTCAACTATCGAGCAAAGCTGAAGAGGTAATATATATCCCTGATATACATCCTATGCTTATTCCTGTACTATCAGTTATTCCGTTACAACTTCTTGCATATTACACAGCAGTTTTACGCAACTGTCCGGTAGACCAGCCCCGCAACCTCGCAAAAAGCGTTACTGTAGAATAGGGATTTATGTTATCCAGGATAAAATTTATTTATGTTTAAACTTATTCCATATAAACAAATTTTCATAAAAAGAAAAGTTTCCGAGACCATTGACTGGGGCGTTAGACTATTGGGAGCTCCTGATATCTGGAAACTTTGCCAGGGGCAGGGAGTGAAAGTAGCGGTTCTTGATACAGGAACCTCGCCTTATCATAAGGATTTAAAAGAATCTTTTATATTTAAAAAGAATAAAATCATCGGCATAAATTTTAGTTCAAAAAATAGAAATAATATAAATGACCATCAGTCACATGGTACTCATGTCACAGGTATCATAGCAGCTAATAAAAATGGGCTTGGCATCATTGGTGTTGCGCCAAAAACAAAGATTATACCAGTAAAGGTAATGAATGATTATGGGGAGGGCGATATAAGTTGGATAGTGAATGGGATTTACTGGGTAATAGAGAACATTAAAAAATATGACATTAAGGTAATTTCAATGTCGCTTGGGTCTCCTGAACCCTTTTTAAGTTTAAAGCAGGCACTGATAGAGGCAAAGAAAAATGGGGTTATAACAGTCTGTGCAGTGGGGAACCAGGGGAACTGGAGCGAGTTAGGATATCCTGCACGTTATGCTGAAGAGAAACTCTGCATAGCTGTTGGAGCTATCGCTTCAAATAAAAAAATAACTGAATTTAGCACCACAGGAGAAGGTATGAAAAAAATGGGGGTTGTAGCACCTGGTTTTGAAATTTTATCAACTATACCAGAAAATAGATATGCCTCATTTTCAGGTACCTCAATGGCCACGCCGCATATAGCAGGTGTTCTTAGTCTTGCCATAGCCAAACATCAAATCTACGGTGGTAAAACACCGCTCACCAACATTGACGAAGCATACGAACATCTAAAGAGGCTAACACTTGACATAGGGAAGAAAGGTGCTGACAGGGTCTATGGTTTAGGACTCCCGATATTAAAAAAGGAGGTATTTAAGTCTCTTAGAGTTAGCACTCGGTTATAGGTGTATAACAAGTAAAAAGTAAAAAGTTAAAAGCTAAAAGTGAGAGAGATGTTCGTAGGAGCACATTGTAGTCGGCCGAGGCAAGAAGCAAGAAGTAAATGATATGTGGGCTCCGTGTCCCAGGCTCCAGCCGGCTGTAGTCCGTAGCCTGTAGCCTGTACCCCGAATTATTAGAGTTACAATGTTTTTCAGAGGAGTATATAACAGTTGAGCGCTTATAATATACTTTTTATTGACCAGTTTTCAGGTGTATCAGGTGATAAGATAAACGCTGCTCTATTTGGACTGCATAAAGATAAAGCTTATCTTGATTCTATTGTAAAATCACTCGGCTTAAATAGTGTCTCTATTGAGTTGGAAGATGTTGTTTATAATGGTATCTCTGCCTTAAGATTCAATGTTAAAAACCAAAAAAAAGAACACATACACAGAAATTTTGATGATATAAAAAAGATAATTAATAATGCTTTGATAGATACTCCTATAAAAAATCTTGCTATAAAAATATTTGAAAATTTTGCGATTGCCGAATCATCGGTACATAACATACCTTTTAATAAAGCGGATTTTCATGAGGTTGGAACAGTTGACGCCATAGTGGATATTGTTTGTGCTGCAGCCTCGATTCATAAAATTAAACCACAAAGAATTTATAGCACACCTTTTTATCTTGAGACAGGCGGAATGGTTAAGACTGACCACGGTATTCTACCGCTTCCTACACCCGCAGTTTTAGAACTCGTTAAAGGAAAACCAGTATCTTATCAGAATATTTTTGAAGAGATCATAACGCCAACAGGTGCCGCTATTGTAGCTTCTATTACAGATATCTATGAACAGCCACCTCTTTATATACCTGTAGCAACTGGTTATGGAGCTGGTACAAAAAAATTTGAGTTTCCTAATGTGTTAAGGATTACCCTGGGAATAATTGATGATAAGATAATTAACCAGCAAACACAGTTTATTATTGAAACAAATATTGATGATATGAATCCGCAGCTTTTACCTGATATTATGGAGGGGCTTTTTAATAGAGGCGCCCTTGATGTTTGCATTACGAATACAATGATGAAAAAATCAAGACCCGCTTTTATAATCTCACTCCTTTCAACTGATGAGAAGCTTTATGGCCTTATAGAATATCTTCTATCAGTAACTACAACCATAGGCGTAAGATATTACCCGGTACAAAAACTAAGTTTACAGCGCGAGATCGTAACAAAAAAAACAGAGATAGGGGATATAAAATTTAAGCGAGTCCTTCTTCCTTCAGGTGCTACAAAAGAATTTCCTGAATATGAGGATATGAGAAAGAGAGCAAAAGAACTCAATATCCCGTTATATGAGTTATATGATAAGTTTACCACTATACCAGATTAACGACCGCTGGTTACTGTATCACCTCAGTCTTCTATTAGGAATGGTTGTTCTGGAAGAACTTGGCCTGGCTTTAGACCCGATAAAAAAACGTCTTATTCCCGTAAGATTTTTGTTTATATAGTTATACCGCGGAAATGATTATTTTATACTTCTTATTATTTTTTCAGCTAATTGTTCACAACCATTAAATATTTTTTGCTGGGATGTAAGAACAGTCTCTATTTTTATTCTTTCTGATTTATCTGTAATCCTTGCATATATCGATATTTGATCATTGGTTTTTTTATATGTTCCAGATATAATAAAATATGCTTTATTGGGGGAGTTGGCGAGAGTGAGATCAGTCTCTCTTTTGAAATAATTTATCATAATGTCTTTTATAGCCATCTCAAGCCATTTTACTTCATCCGGCACATCAATCCCCCTAAAGTTTTCAATCCAGATTGAATAATCATTAGCCAGAACAACCTCCTCTTTTTTTACTTTTTGCATAACAGGCTGTTTTTCTTCTTCTTTTTCAGCAATTTTAGCTTTTCGTTTCTCAGCTTCTTTTTCTAATTCTTTGACTGATTTAGGTTTCCCAAACCTGTAGGATAAAGAGACCTGATGAGTTCCTTCGAGTCTATCATTATCAACGTATGCGTATTCCAGCCCCGCACTACCAAAATAGACCCCAAAACCACCTGTGATATCTTCGTCGTCATACCCGATTCTTATACCAAATTCTTTAACAGGTAAAAACTCACAGCCTGCGTGCAACCTGAAATCAGCATCATTAAGAGCGGCGTCGTTTTCTTCAGATACATCAATCGCAAACCTGATATGATTATCAATAAAAGATTTGCTTAAACCAATTCGATACGTGGGATCAATATCTTCTTTCCCGAAATCACAAGAAAAATTTCTTATCATCGCACCTAAATTCAAATCAAGTGGCCTTACATAGTAAATTGTACCTATATCCATCGCATTACCCGAAATACTTAACTCGGTTCCGCGAAGACTCGATTCTATAGAATAATGTTTATAATTCATTCCGACATACCAGTCTGTCATAACCCGTACACCACCACCTACAATCCATTCAAATTCATCATAATCAACACTACTGATAATACTACCACCTGCTGAACCATATTCTAAATCAGCCCCAAGATACCGCATCGCCAGCCCAGCACCGAACCGACGGATACTGTCACCATAAGCGACCGCGAGATAGTTCTGGTTGATATCATCGACTCCGTACGGCTGCGGTATAAAAAGATCCGAGATATCCAACCCTTGAAATTTAGAAAGACCCGCAGGGTTCCAGTAAAGAGAATGATACCCCTCACTCATAGCAACAAATGCACCACCCATACTCGCTGGATAAGCACCAAGCCGAAGATCATCGGTGATGCGGCAATAAGAAGAAGTAGGAAGTAAGAAGTAAGAAGCAAGAAGCAAGAAGCAAGAAGCAAAAGGCAAAAAGTAGATGATATGTTGGCTTCGGACTTCGGACTTCAGGCTCCGGGTTCCAGCTGGCTGTAATCCGTAGCCTGTAGCCTGTAGCCTAAAACCAACTTCCTTTAAAAAATTCGGAATTCGGAAGTAATCTTTGAATCTTTCAATCTTTGAATCTTTTATCATCATTGTTTTATCACTGCTA
>JBFMHD010000151.1:0-6799 GCA_040752395.1 Candidatus Hydrogenedentota bacterium | reverse complement strand
TCAACTGGATGGTCGGACCAGGTCTCAGTAATATGTTCCCATATGCGGCTTAAAATACCGTCTAAAACAGGTCCCTTCATAAATCCGGGTTGGGTATTTCTTATATCACCAACAGCTATATCACCAGGATAGCCATTTGTTATCCAATCTCTTATATCATTAGCACCAGCTGCACCTGCTTCATTATCAAGGTTCATACCACCCCAGTTACCTGTTGCTCCTTCATCTCTTACTAAATAACTCTGGCCACGCTTAAAAGTCTGTTGTTTTATAACGATGGGTATCAAATGGCCCGCATCAGAGAACTCGTCTTCAGTATCATTTAAAGAACGCATATTTACTTTTCTTATATTACCCACACTCATATCAGCAAGCTCAACATAATTAGCAAAAAGCGGGAGATTAAAACCGACTTTATATTCAATCCGAACCCCTACGGGTTTACCAGTAATTGTTCTATCCGGATCACCGTACGCCGGGAATATCTCGATATTACCGGCTTGAAACTCTACAAACCCCCATCGTATTATTTTTCCTACATTTTCATAGATAGCATCTTTTATTTCTGTATCAGAGCCGCCGCGGCTTAAGATGGCGCAGCCTGTTCTTGCAGCATTTCTAAAAGAAGTCCAGTTATTGTATATATTTGCGACCTCGAGGCCTGCATAAATAACAGCGATTAACAAAGGGAGCAGATATGCAGTCTCGACGATTGATTGGCCTTTCTGATTTCTTATTAATTTTAATAAGTTAAACATATGAAGTACCTCCTCTGAAAAACATTGTAACTATAATAATATCAAGTAGAAGCAAGAAGCAAGATAACGGAAGAAGTGAGAGGTATTAGGACGGGCTACAGGCTACGGACTACAGCCGGCTGGAGCCCGAAGCCCGGAGCCTGCTGAAAAGTCTTGAGTCTTGAGTCCTGTTTTGACTCACGACTTGCGACTCACGACTCTTTTCATATCATCTTTAGTTTTTTATAAATTGTGTAGAGCGCAAAAACGCAATAACCCAAAAACTCCTTATTCCTACTTCCCACTTCATACTTTTTTCATCATTATAACTATTATAAGCCATTTCTGCAGTTTGTCAAGATGAATTTTCTCACAGAGTCAATAGGAAAAAGGTACTATAATTTAAGGAGACAGGAGACAGAAGATTGGTAATGCCTCAGTTATTGGTGCAGTAGAACTTATACTTTAGAAGCAAGAGGCAAGAAGCAAGATAACGGAAGAAGTGAGAGGTATCAGGACGGGCTACAGGCTACAGGCTATGGACTCCAGCCGGCTGGAGCCCGGAGTCTGAAGCCTGTTTCAGAATAAGAGAGGAGCCTCACCAGCTATATTCGGGGAAAAAGGGGATGAAAATTTATTGGGTGCTGTAACACTGGAAGCATTAAAATTGGTTCTTGATCCATTTAGTCGAGAAATAAGACCATTAAAAATGATTATTGCAATGGTTTTCAGGGAATTATCAGGCGTTTGCCATCAGAGTTAACAAGATAAACAGGGATATTTTTTAATACGTTCTTCTGATTGGCTGAAAGAAAAGAAATAAACTCTTTTTTCTCTTCTATTTGAAGTCTATCCCAGTCCCTGTATAGATTGATTAAGATATAGTCGAAATTCAAATAATGCACAGGATAAATCTTTCTTATACCATAATATTTTTTTACAATCGCACTGTTAATAAACTCAAGGAACTCTTCTTTTGTAGTATGCTGTATAAGTTCTGGTTTCAGGAAAAATCCTGTCTTTTGGGAACCTGGTTTTGATTTAAGCAGGTGTTCTATTGATAATTTTTTTGATTCGGCAGACGGCATAGTGCTAAAATAGAATAAATCTCTTTCAATAATTTTATAGTTGGTCTCTAAGATAGCCGGGATCTCCTGATTTTGTTTATAATATACAAATAAATTTTCTGGAGTATTAATATCTGAGCGGGTGTATTTTTTATTAAAAGTAATTTTAGAACCTGATATTGTTCCGTTTGAACCAAGGCATTCACCATTTATATTGATTATTATATTTACATATACTTCAGAAGTATCCGGGAGGTCTTTAGCAGAGAGAGAATCAGGGATTATGTAAGTAATAATTAGAGTATCAGAGTTGATACCTTCTGTTACATTTACTTTTGCCTGGAATAAAGAAGAGGATACATTATTGATATTGCAGTTATGCAAGCCATAATATACAGCGTGGAGTATTCTATTTCTAAAAGCGGTTTGAGGTTTAGTAAAATTAAGCCCTGAGAAAGAGTTAAAAAACGTTGTATCACTTCTTATTCTATTAGCCTCTTCATTCTGCGTGAGATAAGGCACAGATTTTGTAACAACTAATTTAAAATATCCTTTATCTTTATTCATAAAAGTATATTCAACTAATATCTGGTTACAGGAGTTTAAAAATATTAAAAAGAATAATGAGAGGGTAATGTGGCTTCGGCTCATTTGGTTAAATCGATAACCGGGACATCAGAATCTTTTTTTAAGGGTAATCTTGGGAGAGTAGTATCCTCAACCTCTCTTTGGTTCAACGCAGGATTAGTAACGCTTTGTTGGTATATAGATTTTAATTCAGATTGAGGGATATATTCATAATTACCTGTAGATTTATAAATGCCATCCGAGTCAATAATCTGTGCGGTGATAAAGATTAATAATTCTGTTTTTGCGTCTATATCTTTCTTTCTTTTAAATAAGTTTCCGAGTATAGGTATTTTAGATAAATAAGGTGTCTCCTGTCTTGCAAATGCCTCCTCATAATTTCTCAAACCGCCAATAACAAATGTATAACCATTTTTAACAAGTATCTCAGCTTCAGCAGAACGAGTTGTCATATCAGGGACTTGAATAGAATAAGTAGTTCCGGCGGCAGAAGCCTGGATGGTTCTTATATCGCCACCTATCAGATTTGAGGCGATTGGTTTTATTTTAACAGAGATAATGTCATCACGTCCTATGGTAGGTGTAATCTCAAGTGTGATACCTATTTCTACACTTGAGATTACAGGGTATGCGCCGGTAATGGCGCCGTTTGAATCATAAGTAAAGGTATAACCTGAGATATAATGAATTTTATCAGTTCTGACTATTTTTGCCAGTTGCTGATTGAGGGCTGTAATTTTGGGTGAAGATAATTTTCTGAGATAGCCTTTGTTTTCAAGTGCTCTTAGATATAAATCAAGGTTTGATAGTTCAAGCGGGTTAAAATTGCTGCTTGTAGCATCGATCTGTGCTTCGCTTCCGAGCTGGTCGTCGAGGATAGATGTTGAGGGTGTAGCGCCTCCGGCTCGTGTAACCACAGTTTTTAATGAATTACCAACTGAAAAACTCAGCGTATTTGCGGAACCGAAAGTAGCAGAGAAATCTATGCCCAACTCTTCTATCTTGTCTTTTATCACCTCTACAAATTCAGCCTGAATAAGGACCTGTAAAGATGTAGGTTGGTCAAGGTCTCTTACAAATTTTTCTATGGTTTCTATGTTTTCTTCTAAATCTTTTACAATGAGTGTATTGGACTTTGCATCTACAGTAATAGAACCATTGGTTGAAAGTAATGGTGTCACAGCATCTTTCATATCAGTTGCGGAACGCGATATAACGCTTATTAGTTTTGTTGTAAGTTGTAACTCACCTGTGTTTATAGTATTTTTTTCTTCATCGCTTAGGAAAAAGGTATCAGGTAACGCCGGAGGAGGAGGTGGTGGTGGTAAGATTGTGACGTTGTCTATAAATATATCGCCGAACTGCATTTTTAACTCTTTTAGCATCCGCTTATAACCATCTTCATCATCAGTCTCGCCCTCAAGTATAATACCTTTATTCATATCAAAATCTGCATAGATACCGCTTATAAGAAAAGGCTTTATAGCCATAACATCTATGGAATGTACTGTTATTGTATAAGAGTTCCCATCTTTTTCCCAGATATGAACAAAAGACCAGCCAACATTTATCCCCCGAAAAACCACATCAGTCTGTGTAACAGCGACTGCATCAATAATCTCAGGGTTACCTATTGCGATACGTTCTATTTTATTCGGTATATATAAAACCTGTGAATTACCAACTGGCACATAGATTACTGGTTTCTGGTCATCAGCATAGATAGTAGCAAGAGGCGAAACTATAAATATGAATATGAATAATAGTAATATTTTATATCTGGTTCTCATTATTTTTTAGTTTCTCCTTCTGTTGGGATCTCGCCTTCTTCCTGCATAAGCTTTTGGCCTGATGGCTCGGTCATCATCTTTGCTTTTTCCATTTGAGCTTCTTTTATCTTTTCCCATCGAGATAATTCTTCGCCAGTTACAAGTGCATCATACTTTGCACGGTCACGCTGTTTCCCGGGTGGGAGTTGTAAATTATGTTTTAATTCTGTACCTTTATATATCTCAATAATATTCTGTAATCTGTCTTTCGAGGCTTCCATCATATAATTATCCATATATGCTTTACTGACAACAGTAGATTTATAGCCGCCGATGGTATATGTTTTATATGTACTTCCTTCACCACGAAGAAGCAGTCTTATCTCACCAACCTTTTCAGCTAATACTAATTTTTCAGCTTCATCAGGCGAGACACCAAGAACAATAAAGTTATAAGTAAGTTCAGTTGGTGGTGGTGGCGGTGCCTGTGGTTGAGCTTCAGCCGGCGCTGATGAAGGTTGGGGTTGTGACTGCATAGCTTGACGCATAAAATCAGGGATGTATTTTCTACCAACTGATAAAACATCTGCATCTTGAATAAGGATTTTTGTCATAAGCTGGTCAGTATAGGTTTGAGGGAAGATGCATAAGACATCTACTTTGTCACCTGGATTTATCATATAAAGTATAGAAATCTGTTCAGTTACAGGGATAGGTACTGCGCGCAGGTTTGGAGGTATTAAATATGCGAATTTTTCGCCGACATAAAGATAGTCATTAAGAACAGCCTGCCCCTTTCTTATATCATTTTTAACAATTCTTCCCACTAACATAGCTTTGTCCTTGTCTTCTATATACGGTTCTTTCCAGGGTTTTGGCATAACTTTTTTTGTTATATCATCATTAGTCAGGATTGTATGTGCACGTATCGGTCTTGAGGCTACAACTATTTCTGGTGGTGGTGGCGGTTGTTGAGGAAGTGATTCTGGTATAGTTACTGCTGTTGGTATGACAGGTGGTGGCTCCTCTTCGCCTGTCAAAAAAATAATCAGAACAGCTACAAGTATTGCTACTACAACTGAAACTATCCCCACTATAAAGATAATTTTCTTTCTTTCCATTAATATACCATCCTTCGAAAAACGCTGTAACTCTAATAATTCGGGCTACAGGCTACGGACTACAGCCGGCTGGAGACCAAAGCCTGCTGAAAAGTCTTGAGTCTTGAGTCTCGAGTCCTGTTTTGACTCACGACTCTTTTCATATCATCTTTAGTTTTTCATACTTTGTGCCTTTGTGCCTCTGTGCCTTTCCTGTAAAGTAGAACGCAAAGACCCAAAAACGCAATAACCCAATAACCCAAGAACCCAATAGTGTAGAGCGCAAACCGCGTTCAGGACAACTCCTTAATAAAATACATTTTTAATATAAAATTATAAAAATGTCAAGTATTACTATTAAAAATTTTTTTATTATGTTAACCAGAGTAAATTCGTGATTTATACGTTCTCCCTTTATTCAGAACTTAGAATTTTTCTATTGACCCCATCACAAAGAAGTTATATTAAGATAACGAAAGAGGCACAGAGGCACAATTGAAAATTGAAGATTGGAAATTGGAGATTGCAAAATGAATGAAAAAAATGACGTAGTGAGGGGCACAAGACCCAAAGGAGGCAAATAAATTTGCAATTTACAATTTGCAATGGAGCAAAGCGACAGAATGAGTATATTTTATAGAAAGAGTTTAAAGAACTTTAAAGCCTATATACCCGGGGAACAATATAATGAGGTATATGTAAAACTTAATACCAACGAGAACCCGTATTCTGTAAATATAGCATTTGATAAATCCGTAATTGATAGTCTGAACAAGTATCCAGAACCATTATCCTTGCAGCTTCGAGCAAAGATAGCTAAAAAATGCGGGATTAAAAGGCAGAATGTAATAGCAGGTGCAGGTTCGGACGAGATTTTAAGATTGATATTTCAGGCATTTATTGATCCGGGTGATAAAATAGCTTACTCTGTGCCGACATATACTCTTTATAAAGTACTTGGGAAGATGTTTAATGCAAAGGTTATAGAGTTTAAACCTGCAAGAGATTTAGGTATAAACAGGGATATAATTAAAAGCAGTGTAAAGATAGTTTTTGTCTGTACCCCGAATTCGCCCACAGGTATTGTAACGGACCTTGATGTGATAAAAGAGATTCTTGAGGCGAGGAAAGAGAGGCTCGTAATAGTTGACGAAGCTTATGCTGAATTTTGTAAAATAACAGCTATACCCTTAATAAAGAGGTACAGAAATCTTATAGTCTTACGAACGTTTTCGAAATCACATTCGCTTGCGGGTTTAAGACTTGGGTTCGGGTTTGGAGATAACGAGTTAATCGACGAACTCTTATCAGTAAAGGATTCGTATAATTTAAACCGTATCACTCAATATATTGGTTCTATCGCGGTGGATATGGATATAAGTGAAAACGTAGAGAAGATTATCAGAGAGAGGGAGAGGGTAAAAAAATCTCTTGAAGAGATGGATTTATTTGTATATAATTCTGGTTCTAATTTTTTATTACTAAGGATTAAGAACGCAAAAGAGGTTTATCAAAAACTAAAAGAGAAAAAAGTTCTT
>JBFMHD010000150.1:0-6860 GCA_040752395.1 Candidatus Hydrogenedentota bacterium | reverse complement strand
CTTTTCTTTTTGGTCCAAGAGGAGTTGGCAAGACAATGCTTTCCCGTGAGTTTGCGAGCAAAAATCCACCTTCACTTTATATAGACTTGCTAAGTTATGAAACTTATTCCAGATACTTATCATCAGCAGGATTATTCCGTAGAGAGATTGAATCGGCTATAAAACCAGATAAAATATTAACTGTAGTTATAGATGAAATTCAGAAAATGCCAGTTCTATTAGACGAGATTCATTCGCTCATCGAGACATATAAAGGAAAAGTAAGATTTCTTTTAACAGGTTCCAGTGCCCGCAAACTAAAACATGGCGGAGCAAATTTACTTGCAGGAAGAGTATGGACTTTAAAACTCCATCCTTTTACTCATAAAGAGGTGGACGTTGATCTTTTTAAAGCTTTGAGAATTGGAACCCTGCCAGCCATATATCTTTCAGAAGACAACCCTGTTCGTTCTTTAAAAGCCTATGTTGAAACATATCTCAAAGAGGAGATAATGCAGGAAGCACTGATTAGAAAGGTCGATAATTATATCCGATTTCTGGATATTGCCGGACAGATGAACGGCGAACCATTAAACTTTTCAAAACTTGCAAAGGGGTGCGGCGTTTCGGTTAAAACCGTACAGGAATTTACCCAGATTTTAATTGACACAATGCTTGTTTTCCGTATAAACGGCTGGGCACGTTCTGTAAGAAAACAGCTTCTGCAAAGCCCTAAAATCTATTTTTTTGATTGCGGGATTCTTAATGCAGTACGTGGTGAACTGGAGATTGAGACAAAACCCAGTTCTTATATTTTCGGAAAACGTTTTGAGACATTCGTTATCCAGGAGATTATACAGCTGAGCGACTATTATGAATGCAACTATAAAATGCATTACTGGCGCACAAACACCGGGCTTGAAGTAGACCTTGTATTATCACGAAATTTTACTGACCCACTCATTGCAATTGAGATAAAATCAAGTACCTCCCTATCAGAAACTGACCTGAAATCCCTGCTCTCTTTTAAAAAAGAGAACCCTGATGCCCGACTGATTTGTCTTTGTACTGCCCCGAGAAAATATTTAGCAGGAAATATATCCATTTATCCGTGGAAAGAGGGTATAGAGTATATTTTAACCGGCCAAAAGAAAGCATAATGAGCATGGTTTACGCTCTATACAACGTCTGATACTTCATTACTTTTCAGAGTAAGCACAAAGTTAAATTGCAAATTGCAATTTGCAATTTGAATTTATATCTGCCATCTGCCTTCTACCTCCAATCTCCTACCTACTTCAATCTTTTAATTTTCGAATCTTTATGCCTTACGAACAGGTTTCTTTTAACCCCTGCTTATCGCATCTAAAGATGCTCACTACATTTTTTATTTTTTGTAATTTCAATGCTCGAACATAAAATAATACCAAAAAATTTAATTGACACAAGAAAAGATAAAAATATTATTTCAATCACATTATCGAGGTAATATGTATAGGAAAGCTGTGATAGCTGATATACCAAAGATTAGTTTACTCGTTAATACTTATGCATCGAGTGAAGAGATGCTTCCAAGGCCGATGATGGAGCTGCTCGAAAATATAAGAGATTTCTGGGTCTGTATTGATGATAGCAGTAATGAACTGATTGGTTGCTGCGCTTTAAGTATTGAAACCGCTGAGATGGCTGAAATAAAATGTCTGGCGGTTGAAAAAGAGCACCAGCTTAAAGGCATAGGGAGCGAACTTGTTCGGTTATGCATCGAGGAAGTAAAATCGTTTGGTATAAAAAAAGTTTTCGCACTTACCAAAAGACCTGAGTTCTTTAAAAAACTCTCTTTTAAAACTATCAACAGAAATAAACTACCACATAAAATATGGACCGAATGTGTAAGGTGTATGAAATTTCCTGAATGTGATGAAACAGCTGTTGTTTATGAGATAGAAAACGCTGTTAAAAAGCCGGCACCACAAGCAGATACAAGAGCACATGCCTCACACCAGATTATTTCTAACGAGGTAAAGGTGAAAGACTGAATGATTATAACTTTTTCTCAATCAGTTCGATTACCTTTCTGGCTAAATTCATTGCATCTTCTGCCTCTTTTGGGTCATTATAGAACTGTGAGGGCACACCACCTGGCAATCCATTGGGATAACGCGTGGGAATATAATATTCATCAAGTTTTGCTGCTTTTGTTACACTTTTAAAATCTTTATCCTTTTTGCAAGCCATCTGAATAAGTTCATAAATAGAGTGGGTAAAAAATACTTCTTCCGAAGGAACGATACTATAAAGATAAGCCTTTATTGCCTTTTCGGTTGCTTGTTGAAAATGGAATAAAGCAAGATAAAATCTTTTTCTAATGCGCAAGTCTTCTGCATCAGTAAATTCATCCCTTGCCTGGATAAGCCATCTTTTTGCTTCTGCATTAAATTCTTTTTTCATAAAGCACCTTTCCTTTTTTAGTAATTTGTTTTAAGAAGAAATTTTTATCTTTTGTCTCTTCATATTCTTTGCTATTGAAAACAAAGATATCGCAAGCAACATCTCTTTTTATTTCTCTATAAACTTGCTTTAACCATTGTTTACCATTCTTTGAATCAGGCATTATTACTAAAATATCCAGGTCACTGGCCGGGGTAATTTTACCCGAGATAAAAGAGCCAAACAGAACTATTTTAATTGCGCCCATTTTTTTAAGCTGCTGCACGATATCAGCCAGATAATCTTTTAGCCTTTCTCTCCTTAAATCTATTCTTTTTATTATTTCACTTAAAGTTTTCATCATCCACACTAATCCACTTCATATTCTATCTCATATAAAAAATATTATATATAATTACAATTATAGTCAATGAAATAATAGAGCAGTCGTGGAAAAACTCCCCGACCGCTCTATTATTTAATTTTAACTGTTTCTCATAATTGTAATAAATTGTCGAGTTTAATCAAAAAAGTGGGGGGTAATGGTTTGTTCAATACCGAAAATTTTAATTGACACAAGAAAAGATAAAAATATTATTTCAATCACATTATCGAGGTAATATGTATAGGAAGGCTGTGATAGCTGATATATCAAAGATTAGTTTACTCGTTAATACTTATGCATCGAGTGAAGAGATGCTTCCAAGGCCGATGATGGGGCTGCTAGAAAATATGATAGATTTCCGGCATGGATTGAATGTGATGAAACAGCTGTTGTTTATGAGATAGAAAACGCCCGAGATAAAGGTGAAAAAGGGAATGAAAATAACTGAGATTTCAAGCCCTGATGAAGAATATGTGAACCAGGGATTGAAGAGTTTTCTGTTATATAAATTTGATGATGCTTTAAACCTCCTTATTAAAGCTATTGATTGTAATCCATACAATTACAGAGCCCATCTTTATAGAGGTCATACGTTTTTACTTAAAAGTTTGCCAGTGGAGGCGTTGATTGAATATAGAAAAGCAGGAAAAATCAAAAATGGTGAATATCTTCCTTTGTTTTATCAAGCTCTGGCTTATTTTAAACGTAAGAAATATGATAATACTTTTAATCTGCTCATAACAATTAATCCCGAATTCTTAAATGAAGAAAAAGATATTGAGGAAAAACTTTTTGCTGGCAAAAATATTAAAGATTCATATAATGAAATATTAGGTATCAGCGAAAACAATGTTAAATCTGATATAACATTTATTGAACGCAATTTAAAAAAAGTTCAGGAATACATAGAATATAAATGGTATAATAAAGCCTTTACAACGATTGAAGGACTTAAGAGAGTTGAACCTTCTAATTCTGATATTTATTATTTTAGTGGTTTTATTTTATTTAAAAAAAGAAGGGATAATGAGGCTGAAAAAGAGTTTTTGAAAGCTATCGCTATAAATCCTGAAATGAAAGATGCTAAAAGAAGCCTCGCTGTTTTATATGCAAGAAAAGGATACATAGAAAAGGCATTACATATATTTAAAGAAATATTGAAAAGATATCCCAATGACAGGTTAACCTTAAATTATTTTGATGAATTAGTAAATAGACCATCTTGAATTACAAGAAAAATTGTTGATAGAGAAACAAGTGAGGAAGGGTAAATGTTACAGGCACCACGCGGAACAAAGGATATATATTCACCTGAAATTATCAAATGGCAACATATTGAGAATAAATTTAAAGAATGTGCAGAATTGTATGGTTATTCAGAAATAAGGACACCGATTTTTGAAGATGTAAATATTTTTAAAAGAGCTGTTGGAGAGACTACTGATATAGTACAGAAAGAGATGTATGTTTTCAAAGATAAAAAAGATAGAACTTTTGCTCTAAGACCCGAAAATACCGCATCTATTGTACGCTCTTACATTCAGAACAAACTTGTTGATAATCAGTACTCTACATTACCAGGTGGTATAACAAGATTGTTTTACATTGGACCTATGTTCAGATATGAAAGACCTCAATCAGGTCGAAGCAGGCAGTTTCATCAACTGGGGGTTGAGTTAATCGGACTTGATGAACCACAAGCTGATATTGAAATGATATCTTTAATAAAAGATTTCTTTTGTTCTATCAAGGTATACTACCAGCTTGAATTAAGTAGTGTAGGATGCGAATTATGCAGAGACAAATATAGAGATGAATTGATAAACTATGCTACAAAAGGTAAGGACAGCTTATGTGAATTATGCAGCGAAAGATTAAAGAAAAATCCGTTACGCATTCTTGATTGCAAAGTTAATGGCTGTAAAGATTTTTTGAATTCATCACCTGAAATCATTGATTATCTATGTGATAAATGCAGATACCATCTTGATGTGGTTAAATCTTATGTGGAGAAAAGAAAGATAAATTTTAAAATAAATCCGAGACTTGTAAGAGGGCTTGATTATTATACTCGTACAGTTTTTGAGTTTAAGAGTGATAGACTCGGTTCTCAGGATGCCCTGGCTGCTGGCGGTAGATATAATAATCTTATAGAACAATTTAAGGGAGAACCGACACCAAGTGTAGGTTTTGCCGCAGGAATTGAACGACTGGTATTAGCATCACAGATTAATGAAGAGATACAAAGTAGAATAAGTATTTACATATCTCATATAGATGAGGAATGTTTCGAATACGTTTGTGACCTCTCCGAAGAATTACGCCAGAGCTGTATAAAAAAGGGTTTGGCTTTACGAGTGGTTCAGGAGATACGTAAAGAACCGCTAAAAATATCAAGGATTCTTTCAGTTGCATCTAAATATAAGTTTCATTTTGTGATTTTTATCGGGACAAAAGAGATGAAAGATAATAAAGTCTCTGTTAAAAATTTATCTTCAGGTGAACAAATTAACCTTGATAGAGCTATCTGGATAGATAAACTGATTGAGATTATAGTTTGAAGGAGTTGGCTATGCAGAGAGTTTTTGCTGGAATTTTAAGAAAAGAACATATCGGTCAGGAAGTTTTATTAAAGGGCTGGGTTTTTAGAAGACGCGACCATGGTGGACTGGTTTTTATTGATTTACGTGATAGAAGCGGTATAGTTCAGATTGTTTTCTCGCAAGAGACCTCAAAAACAGCACATACAGAATCTCATAAACTCAGGTCAGAATACGTCATAGCAGTAAAGGGCAAAGTAAGAAGAAGACCCGAGGAAACATTAAACCCTGATCTGCCAACGGGCGAGGTAGAGGTATATGTGACTGAACTTGAGCTGCTTAATGTATCGCAGACCCCGGCTTTCACACTTGAAGAGACAGATGAGGTTAATGAGGATTTAAGATTAAAGTATAGATTTCTTGATTTACGCAGAAGCAAAATGTTTAACAATCTTTACATAAGGCATAAAATCTGTCAAGCTACAAGGAGATATTTTGATGAGCAGGGCTTTATTGAAGTCGAGACACCTTTTTTAACAAAGAGCACTCCTGAGGGCGCACGCGATTTTCTTGTGCCCTGCAGGTTGAATCCAGGAACTTTTTATGCTCTACCACAGTCTCCACAACTTTTTAAACAAATATTAATGGTTTCTGGATTTGAGAGATATTTTCAGATAGTAAAATGTTTCAGGGATGAAGATTTAAGGGCTGACCGTCAGCCTGAATTTACTCAGATTGATGTTGAAATGTCATTTATCAACGAAGAGGATATCTTTAACGTTATTGAAGGTGTATTAAAAGAGATATATAAAGCAGCATTATCGATAGAAATAGAAACACCTTTTCCGAGATATGATTATGAGGATGTGATGCTTAAATACGGCAATGATAAACCTGACCTGCGGTTCGGGCTTGAGATTAAAGACGTGACAGATATCAGTAATGAAACAGAGTTCTCAGTATTCAAAGATGCTATACATAAAGGGGGTGTCGTAAGGGGGCTCTGTATACCTTGTGGTAATTCTTTTTCTCGTAAAGACATTGATGACCTGATAGCACGCTCCCAGCAACTCGGGGCAAGTGGGCTTGCATGGTTCAGATTAAAAGATGGAGAATTAACATCAAATATTACCAAGTATTTCACTTCTAATGTTCTTAATAAATTCAAAGAGATATTTAAGCCAGATGAAGGCGATGTCATAGGATTTATTGCTGACAAAGAAAAAGTTGTTTGCACTGTGCTTTCTCAAATTAGGTTTGATATAGGAGCGAGGTTGAACCTTATTGATAATAAGAAACTTGCATTTTTATGGGTGAAAGGGTTTCCATTGTTTGAGTGGGATGAAAAGGAGAAAAGATATGTTGCGGTTCATCATCCATTTACGTCTCCGCGATTAGAAGACATAGAGTTTTTAACTACTGACCCCTCTAAAGTTAGAGCCAGAGCTTATGATATTGTACTTAATGGCGTGGAGATAGGTGGGGGCAGTATCAGGATACACAGACAGGATATTCAGAGCAAGGTATTT
>JBFMHD010000015.1:0-21106 GCA_040752395.1 Candidatus Hydrogenedentota bacterium | reverse complement strand
CTGTTTTGACTCACGACTCTTTTCATATCATCTTTAGTTTTTCATACGTTGTGTAGAGCGCAAAAACGCAAAAACCCAATAACCCAATAACCCAATAGTGTAGAGCGCAAACGCGCTCATGTTGACTCCTTTAAAGAGTTAAAAGTTAAGAATATTTTATCATTTACGAGAAAAAAGTATATGTCAAGTGATACATCTATACCCCATACCAATTGAAATAAAAATATCTTGCTATGACAAGAGTATCTTGCTACAATAATACATAAGACATTAGACGTTAGGCACAGAGGCACAAATAGGAGTTGTTATGAAAAGATTATTTAGTAGTATTATTTTATGTTCCATTATGATTATGTGGATTCCAGCAAGAATATTTGCTGTTAAATTTAAAGACCAGAACCTTGAGATAGGTGGGGAAGTTTTGGTTCACTATATTATAGGAGATTTTGACTGGAATGATGTTTCGCTACACTGGAATCCTTCTGATGGCAGTAAATATATAAAGGGAGATATAGAGACAAGGTATGGTGGTGATAAAATTGTTTGTGAGAATGTGTATCTATGGGCTAAATACCAGTTTTCAGAGCTTATCTCTGCAAATGTAAAACTTGATTTTGCTCAAGGTGATTTAGCAAATAACAAGGAGCTGGAAGAAGCATACATACATTTTGATAAGATAATGAGAGATATCCCGATTTTTTTGCGGATAGGTAAATTTGAACAGCCGTTTGGGATGGATTATGATGTCGGAGCTTTTGACCCCTTTCCTCATACATACGAGATTGATAAAGTCTGGGGTATAATGATAGGCTACGAGATAAAAGATATAGGTAAAATAGAAGCCTCTGTAATTGACCTTGATGATATAGATGATATCGGGAACAATGGTAATGGTGTAGCAGATGAGTCGAACGCTACGCTCTCAGACGGTTTTAGCGCACGAATAACGCTTGATAGGCTGATGCCCAATATTTTTATAGAGGCATCTTATGCAACAAGAGCTGATACGCCGGCATGGAGAACAAACACGCCAGACCCTTGCCGCGATAATGACCGATGGAGTATCGGGCTACAGTTCGAACTTGATGAGATTGTTAGAGGTTTGACTATTTTTGGTGAGATATTAGAGAACGAGAGATTTGATAATACCAAAACAGTCGCAGAATCTTTTATAAGTAATGAAAAGGTATGGCAGGCCGGGTTTGATTGGAAGTTTTCTTGGGGCTGGAGATTAGTATATTCATATAATGATTATGATGACGATGATTCAGCAGACACGAATTTTAAGAATGCTCATCTGATACAACTGCATAAAGAGATAACAAAAAACATTACTTTGATGATAGAGTATATGGATGCGAATGCAGAGAGCAATGTTAATGTGATGGATGATCAAGGGGCAGTAATAGTCGCATTAAAAGCAAAATTTTAAGTTGCTTGCCGTTCCTTGCTTCTTGCTTCTATTTTCTGATACTTCTTACTTCTCACTTCTTCTCTACCTATAACTGAGAACGTGTGAAATAATCATCATTAATACCGGGTAACTCTTTTATTATCAGCCCCTGTTTTCGGAAAAAGTCTAATTTTTTCACACGTTCTGAGTCTTTACGCATGATAGATAGATACGATTTTCATAATCTTAAAGATTATGTGATTTTGAAATCTGAGATTTTATCCTGTAATATTGAGACCGATTCAATAATTGCTTCCGCAGTCTCGAACGATAAAAAGACAATATTAATAGTTAAAGATCAATATTTAGCTGATCTTATATATGAATACCTCAAATATATTGTTGGGGATTGTGGGGTTGTATTTATACCGGAATGGGATATATTACCTTATGATATAATCTCGCCGTCAAAATTAGTTGTTTCCCAGAGAATGAATGCTTTATATAGATTGTATAATAAAGAGTATCAAATAGTTATTCTGACACCGTCATCGCTGATTAAAAAAATTATACCGCTAAATCAGATGAAAGATATGGTTTGTAAAATAAAAAGAGGTGGTAAAATAGATAAAGAAGAATTTGTTTATAGACTTGTTCATCTGGGTTATGAGAGGGTCACTTATGTTGAGCAGGATGGAGACTTAGCTGTTCGAGGAATGGTCATAGATTTATTTCCTGTTAGTTTTGATTCACCTGTTAGAATATTATTTTCAGAAGATATTATCGAAGATATGTATTTTATAGATATTAAGACGCAGTTAAGAAAAGAGAGATTAAATAAAGATGTACTTATATTACCTGCCTGCGAGATACCATTAAGCGACACCTCACATAAGAAAGAGAGGTGTCTTGTCTCTTTACTTGATGAGGTCGATTATGAATTGGTTATTTTTTATGATGGGATAAGGGATGACTTACAGAAAAGATATGAGGATATATATAGATTATATAAATTAAGAGGTGATAGTCCTTCTCCACCTGAAAAACTTTTTGATTTAGAAGCAGGTAAAAAAATAGAAGACTCAAAATCTTTACGCATTATTCGCGGTAACGGGATATTTAAAGCTGTTAAGAATTACAATAGTGATGAGATGAATATTCTCTCAGATATTGATGAAATAATCAACGAGGATGGAAAGGTTATAATAAGCTCTGATAATGAATTATATTTTAAAAAGATGATTGAAGTAATTAATCCATCAAAAGAATATAAAGAAAAGATAAGGTTTGAATTGGCTCCATTTAAAAAGGGGTTTCATGATGTTATTAATAATATTTTATGGATAACCCAGGATAATTTTTTTGGTATAGATACCCACCCGAAAATAAAAGAGTTTGGCAGAGCCGAGCCCATAGAGTATGACAGAAAAATAGACTTTACTCCGAATGATTATGTTGTGCACATTAATTATGGGATAGGGTTATACAGGGGTATAGAAAAATTAAGGGTTTTAGGTAGGGAGAGAGAATATGCGAAGATAGAGTATGATGCAGGAGATATATTATACGTACCATTATACCAGCTCGGGTTAATACATAAATACAGAAATTTACAGGATATAGCGCCTCAATTAAGTAAATTGCATACTTCACAATGGAAGAAGAAACGGGAGAAAGCAGTAAAAAATGCTAAAGAGTTTGCTAAACAACTTATAAGATTATATGCGTTACGTAGTTCTCTTGCAGGAATAAAATTCAGAGCGGATTCTATATCCCAGATAGAATTCGAATCTGGTTTTCATTTTATAGAGACAGAGGACCAGAAGAAAGCGATTTGTGAGGTAAAAAATGATATGGAGAAAGGGTTACCGATGGACAGGCTTATCTGCGGGGACTCGGGTTATGGTAAAACAGAGGTGGCATTACGCGCAGTGTTCAAAGCTGTGAACAATAATTATCAGGTGGTTTTACTTGCTCCTACAACATTGCTTTCGCATCAGCATTACATAACATTTACTGATAGATTTAGACCATTTCCCTATAGGATAGAACTATTATCAAGGTTTCAAAAGATTAAAAAAAGAAGAGAGATAGTAGAGGGACTTCGCGAGGGTGAGGTAGATATTATTATTGGCACGCATAGTTTGCTCTCTAAAAATATTCAATTCAAAAATTTGGGTTTAATCATTATAGATGAGGAGCAGAGGTTTGGTGTAAGACAGAAAGAAAGACTTAAAACATTAAGAAGAACAGCGGATGTTTTAACAATGACAGCAACACCTATACCGCGGACATTACAGATGGCACTCTCGAGTATCAAAGAACTAAGCGTTATTGCAACGCCACCAGGTGGACGATTGCCAATACAGATTACTGTTTCAAAGTATAATGATAACTTAATTCAAGAATTCATAAGAAGGGAGTTAAACAGAGATGGCCAGGTGTTTTACATACATAACCGTGTTAAAAGTATATATCGTGTTTTTGATAAGATAAGAGAGTGGTTTCCAGATAAAAGGGTTGGTTGTGCGCATGGCAAGATGAAAGAAACAGAACTCGAAGAGAGATTCGTTAAATTTTATCATCGAGAATATGATATTTTAGTATGTACAACGATAATAGAAAATGGTATCGATATACCGAATGCAAATACAATTATTGTTGATGATGCTGATAGGTTCGGATTGGCTCAATTGTATCAGCTGCGTGGTAGGGTGGGTAGAAGCTATTACCAGGCATACGCTTATTTTAATTATAGAGATGTTAAATCACTTACCGATGATGCGAGGAAACGATTAGAGACCATAAAAGAGTTCGGGAGATTATCTGGCGGCTTTGATTTAGCGATACGCGACCTTGAGATACGCGGTGCTGGTGAATTATTAGGGAAGAAACAGGCAGGGAATGTTGCTGATGTGGGGTTTGAGATATATTCGAGTCTAATAAACCGTGCTGTGAGATTATTAAAAGGTGAAGAATTAGTTGAGGAACGAGTTGCTACCTGTGATTTCAATTTTGAGTATGAGATACCAGATGATTATGTAAAAAACAATAAAATAAGGTTACAGATGTATAAAAAGTTATCAGAGGTAAAAAATATAGATGAGTTAAATAGAATCAAGCATGATATCGAAGATAGATTTGGTAATCCCCCCAAGAAACTCAGCAACCTTTTTTTAGTAATAGAGGTTAAAATTTTATGTGAAAAAGTAGGTCTGGTGTATATTTCTGATAAAAACAATGATTTAATATTATATCTTGAGTATAGAGATGAAACAAAGATTAATAAGATACAGGGCATGGCTAAAGATAAAGAGATAAGAATAGATAGAGGAAGGAATCGTATCTATATAAAGAAGTTTTTATCTGAAGAAGAGAATAAAGAAAAAAACTTAGAATTAATAAAAAAGTTCTTGCAATCTCTTGAGTAAATAGATTAAAAGATAAAGGTTTCTACTCACTGATTAACCTTGATAGAATTACTTTCGATGCTGATATTATGGGTGGCGAGTGTTGTAAATTTTTATGCAGCTAACTTAAATTGAATTGAGTCATATTCGACAATCGGAGTATTCGTTTCCTTGCCTGATATCTTTGATTTTTTTATCTTGATTGCCCCGATTTTACTCAGGAAGAGTATCGTTTTATTCAGGTTCGAAACATCTCTTCTGCATATTTTAGCAAGTTCGTATATTGATTTTGGTTTGAAATAAATTATACTGGACAATATATCAATATTTCTTAAAAACTTATTTAACTCTTTCTTTGAATCAAAAGAGATTTCATACCGAGAATGATATTGTTTATCATTTCTTTTAGCATTCCTAAAAGCTTTTTTGAAATCTGATAAAACCTCTGTTGAGTTTTTTAGTGAAATAACCAGTTGTTTCATAACTTTACTCCTAAATGTTGATAAACGACTCTCTTAAAATCTTTGATTAATTGATTCTCATCTATAAATTTATATGCGATCTCATCATCATCAAGGTGGATATGAGGCCCCTTTGGATAATGGTTGTCGATTAACACTTTATTGTCATTCCGTAAGTCTTTGCATATCATTCTGAATTTAATTCCTTCAGGATACCTGAAACTTTTTTCGGTTTTATAAATAGTCAATTCTAAAATATAATACTTTTGTACCACGGCTTTATGCCAGTAAACAAGTTCAGCATACATATTGGTATTTTAAGACCAATATAATTTATGTCAAGTTCTAAAATACAAAATTCAGTATCATTATTAAAGAACTTCTCGTTTCTCATAGAATTAATAAAAAAGTTCTTGCAATCCATCAAGTAATTAGAGTAAAAGATAATAAAAACACAAGCTATGGAGGATAAAACGATGTATAAAAAGATTATAGTCTATTTTTTAGGAGTAACGTTTATTATGAGTTGCGGAAAGAGCGAGAAATCGGCTCAGTTAAAAAAGATCGAGGGAAAACACGTAGCCAGGGTTGGTGATTCAGTATTACCGCAGGCGGCATTTGACTATTTGAATAAACAAAAGGGAAGTGAATTATCTGAAGATGATAAAAATACAATCATTGAAAATTGGACTGAGAGTGCCTTACTTGCTGAAGAAGCAAAAACACGTGGCTTTGATAAAATTGATGATTATCTATGGCAGATGGAACAGGCAAAACTCAATATTTTGACACAGCTTTTAATAGGCTCTATTAAAGAGAAGATAAAAGAATCTATAACAGAGGATGAAATAAAAAAGTTTTATAACGAGAAACCGCAATTTTTTAACAAGCCAGGTAAAGTACACGCAAGACATATACTTATCCCGCTTGAGCGGGATGCAGGCATTGAACAAGAAACCAAGGCTTTAGAAGAGATAAAAAGGATACGGGAAGAGGCTCTTGCTCCAGGCACTGATTTTAAAAAACTTGCTGAAAAATATAATAGCGGTGTTTCAAAAGAGTCCGGGGGTGACCTTGGGTGGTTTTCTAAAGATGAAATGATAGAGCCCATAAGTAAAGCAGCCTTTTCTTTAAAAATAGGTGAGATATCTCAAATTATAAAAACACAGTTTGGTTATCATATTCTGCAACTATTAGCAAGAGATGTTCAACCGTTAGAAGAAGTCTCTAATGAAATCAAGGATGAGCTGACGAAAAAAAAGATGGAAACAGAGGTAAAAAATTTAATCGAAGAACTGAGAAAGAAATATAAAGTAGAGATAAAGAAGTAGATAGAAGACAGGAGACAGGAGAGATGCCCGGTGCTTGATAGTATTGGTGAAAGACAATGGATAGATTAAAACAGATTATGGATAAATTAAGAGAGAGGTGCCCATGGGATAAGGAGCAAACTCATCAATCTTTAAGAACATATATTGTAGAAGAAGTGTATGAGGTAATAGATGCTATAGATAAAAAGGATGATAATGCACTTATCGAAGAACTGGGGGATCTACTTCTACAGATTGTCTTTCATTGTAAAATAGCTGAAGAACAAAGAAGGTTTACTTTAAATGATGTTATCTCCAGGGTATCAAAAAAATTAATAAGGAGGCATCCGCATGTTTTTGGAGATAAAAGGCTGAATGATCAAGCAGAGGTTCTTAAACAATGGGAGAATATAAAAATTAATGAAGGTAAAAAGAATATATTTGAGGGGATACCACGGCATCTGCCTGCATTGATTATGTCGTATAGGGTTATATCGAAATTACGGAGAGTAAATAAGAATATAAAATTTAAAAATCAAAAGTTTGTCAGTCTTGTAAAGAAAGATATCAGAAATCTCAAAAAAGATAAGCTGGAGAAATATATAGGTGAATTATTGTTTGATATAGCAAGTATTTCTCAAATGTATGGGATAGACCCTGAGGTGAGTTTGTTGAATAAGAATAGAATGGTTCTTCACCATTATGAAAAATGAGTTTGATATAAAATTTCTTGACTGGATTATAATACTAATTTTTGCAATTATATTTTACTTTATAAATACCAGCGATAATTTTTCATACGGTATGGAGACATATATTTTAGCATGTATCAGGGATGGAAAGATATATTCATCATTATTTTTTGGTGGAGTATATCTAATTGTTGGTAAATTGATTACCCTGATTATTGATGCAGATACCTTTTTAATTACAAAAATAATAAATTTTATCTTCAGTTATTTAAGTTTGATAGTTTTTATGTATATACTTCATTCATTGGGAGTGAGGCGATGGGCTGTGCTATTAAGTACGTTAGCTGTTGGGTTAAATTTTATTTTCTATTCTTTAAGCAGAAAACCTGACCCGATTCTTGCTCAGATTTTTTTATCAGGGATTATAGTTTATACAGCGATAGCATCGATACTTACCAGTGAGATAAAATATTATCGCTGGAATTTATTTTTTTTTGCGATAAGTTTTTTGAACTCTTTTATAAGTCTATTATTTTTGCCAGCAGAAATATTTCTTATTTTTAGTCAAAAATCAAAAAAGGAGAGATTTATTCTTTCAGGTTTAGGCATAGTCTTTTTGTTAATTGTTATTATAGCAGAAATCTTTCTTTTTATTTATAATCAGAATAAAACTCTTCTTGAAATAAGATTGTGGGTAGAAATTAGTTCTTATGATTTTGTAATGAATAACATAAGGTTTTTATTAAATCTTATCTATGGGTATCCGATACTTGGTTTCTGTTTTATTATTATAGGAATGATGTTTCTTTATAGAATTTATCAGGCTATATTTAAATTTATACTTTTTACTATTATATCTTTTGTATTATTTAATTGTGTATCATACTTTGATTCATTAAAAACAGAGTGTATAATTCACTATATTTGTGGTATATTTATCGGAATAACATTGAATAAAATAGCAGCCATTGAGTACAGAACCTACGAAAGATGGTTTCAGACAGCGTCCCTATGTTTTATCTTCATTATTTTTCTACCATTATTTTTATACGCAGCAACGCCTGTTATTCTCGAAACGTATAAAGTAAGGCCCAGATTATATGAGTATCCTTTTTCAAAATTTCCTTGTGTAAGGGATCTTGTTTATAGAAATAGTATAAAGGAATTATTTAAACCATGGCATAAAACAGGCCAGGAGATATTTCAGTTAAAAAATGAGATTAGATTAATTGTTCCGCATAATGGGGTAATGATGGTTGACCCTGAATTATATTTCAGTCTGTACGATAACGATAAAAGGATTGTTTTTATTAGACCGTTCGAACAGCTCGAATTTATAGCTAAATGTTTTAGAGAAAATAAAGAGATTTTTATAGCGTCACTTGAGGATTATTATTATAATAAAAAAGAGATACTTGAAAAATATAGACTTTTAAAAAAAGGAAGATTTTTTCAGGTGATTAGAAAGGGAGAAGAATGGATAAAAACAAATCTCTGATTAAGAAAGTTTTATACATTGTATCTGATTTTTTTATCTGTGTCATCGGACTGAAGATAGCATATATCATCAGGTTCGGTTACCCGATACCAGCCAATGAATACATTTTATTAAAGAGGAGTGTTTTAGTTTTTGCCATTATACAGGTGGTAGTTTTATATCTAATTGGTGTTTATAAACTTGGCTGGAAATACACTTTATTTGATAATTTAAGAAGGGTTTCATTATCAATAATATTGTCATTTTTTATCATCACAACAATAGTATTTTATAATAGATATTTGAGTTTTTCGCGGCTTGTCATTATTTATGACCATTTGATTATTTTGCTGCTTTTACTTTCAATAAGAATCGGATTAAAGTTTTATCCTCCTATAATAAGAGACGAGGAATCGAAAAAGGAGCGGTGTATAATTATAGGCGCGGGTGAGGCGGGTCAGAGCATAGTTGAAAAGATTAAATCAGACGTAAATTCTAAAATTGAACCTCTTGCTTTTCTGGATGATGATGAATCAAAAATGAGAAAAAAGTATTTTGGTGTACCTGTTGTTGACAGAATATCAAAGGTTAAAGAGGTCTCAGAATCTTTAAAAATAAAAGATATTATTATATCTATACCATCAGCAACAGGCGAAGAAATAAGAAAAATCATCAGATACTGCCAGGATGCAAAATTAAGCTTCAGGATAGTTCCAGGGATAAAGGAGATAATCGAAGGAGATGTTAATCTTGAGGACATAAGATATTTTGAACCAGAGGATTTGCTTGGTAGAGAGACTGTCAAAGTTGATGAGTCCGAGATAATGAGGACAATCGAAGATAAGTGTATTTTAGTGACAGGTGGTGTCGGGTCTATTGGAAGAGAATTAATAAAACAACTTCTTAAATATCGTCCTCAAAGAGTCGTGGCAATTGACCAGAATGAAACGGGAATTTCTGAGATATCCCGGCTAAAAAACAATAGGTTGAAGGTTTATCTTGGAGACATTACTGATTATGAAAGGATGGATTTGATTGTAAATAATGAGAGGCCGGATTTTATATTTCATACAGCAGCTTATAAACATGTTCCTGTTTTAGAAGAGAATTTATACGAGGCAGTGAAAACAAATATTATTGGAACCATCAATATGATGAGAATCTCTAATAAGTATTCTGTAAAAAAATTCGTTTTTATTTCTACTGACAAGGCTGTAGACTGTGAAGGTGTTATGGGGATGAGTAAACGAATAGGTGAGAAGCTGATATTAGAGACAGGTAGAAGCCGATACACCACATTATTCATAGCTGTAAGGTTCGGGAATGTCATATCTTCAAGTGGCAGTGTGGTACCTATATTTGTGGAGCAGATAAAAAAAGGGGGTTGTGTAACAGTTACTCATCCCGAGATGGTTAGATATTTTATGACGATACCCGAGTCTTGCAGACTTGTTTTGCAAGCATCAACATTTGAGGAAACGGGGGTTATCTATGTTCTTGATATGGGTGAACCGATAAAGATTGTTGACCTTGCAAGAACGTTAATATCTTTATACGGAAAAAAAGAGATAAAAATAGAGTTTAGCGGCATTCGTTGCGGCGAAAAGATAGAAGAAAAACTTTTTTATGATGATGAGAAAGTTATTGAATCATCTCATCCGAAAATTAAAAAAGTTTTTAGTGATAAAAATTTTACTATGTCAATAGATGAGGTTGAAAAATCTTTTAATAATATCAAAGATGAAGAGATGCTAAGACAGAAACTCAAAGAACTCGCAAAATGAAACTATCCCTCTGTATGATTGTTAAGAACGAAGAAAAAAATATATTGGATTGTATTCTACCTATAAAATCCTGTTTTGACGAAATAATTGTTGTTGATACGGGCTCAACTGACAAAACAAAAGAACTGCTTAATAATACAGATGTGGCGATTTTTGATTTTGATATGGAGAATGATTTTTCAAATGCAAGGAATTATTCACTTGAGAAAGCTCATTCCGACTGGATACTTGTTCTTGATGCTGATGAAAGACTGAGTAATAGCGATATAGAAAAAATCAGAAAAGAATATCTTGATGCTGATGTTGGCGGCTATTTTTTAAAAAGAGAGAACTATGTTTTTTCAAAAGAACACCCTTATTACACAGATTATGTGCTTCGACTTTTTAGAAATCGCAAAGAGATACGATACACTGGCAGGGTTCATGAAAAACCCGATGAGAGTATTAGAAAAGCTGGTTTAGAGATAAGGGAGGCAGAAGTAGTGATAAAACATTTTGGCTGTCTTAAAAGAGACATAGAAAAATTTAAAGATAAATCAGTGAAATATATCGAATTAATAAAAGAAGAACTTAAACTAAAAAAAAATGATTTTGAAATGTGGTATGTCCTCGGGACAGAGTACTATAAATCAGGTGAGTTAGTAAATGCTGCTGATTCATTTCAAAGATCAATATCACTGCATCCGGGTTTTGCACTATCCTGGAGCGCTTTGGGTATAAGCTATGGTGAACTGAAGGATTTTAATAAAAGTAAGGAAGCATTTAATAGGTGTATAGAGATAGAACCATATTGTGCTGAACATTATTATAATTTAGCAACTCTTTTATACAAAGAAGATAAACTCGATGAAGCAATCAGGTATCTTCAGGAGTCATTGAAAATAAAAGAAGCAGCAGAACCATATTATACAATGGCTATGATCAGTTATCGTAAACGCGATATTTTTAATGCTATTTTGTGCTGTAAAAAATCTATTGAGCTTGATCGAGGTTTTAAAAAATCGTATTTGTTATTGATTAAAATTTACATCGAGCAGAATAAAAAAATGGAAGCAAGAGAGTATTTAAAAACAGCACATAAAATTTTTCCAGATGACGAACTTATTATTAATACCCTTAACAAATTATCAGCATAGCCTAACTTGACTATACACCTATTTAAAAAAGGGGGTTTTTCAGAAAATCTCTTTTTGGTTTTATGGCGATTATTTAGATAGGTGGATTACTATATTTTTAATAAATGGCCGAGTTTATTTTTTTTTGTTTGAAGGTATTTTTTGTTTAACTTATTAGGTGGAATGATTATAGGTACACGTTTTGATATTTTGAGACCATAGCCACTTAACCCTATTATTTTCTTAGGGTTGTTTGTGAGTAATCTAATAGTCGATAAACCAAGATGTTTTAAAATCTGAGCACCTATACCATAATCACGTAAATCCGGCGGGAAGCCAAGTTTAATATTTGCCTGTACTGTGTCCAATCCTTGTTCCTGTAATTTATAAGCGCGGATTTTATTTTCAAGCCCTATGCCTCGACCCTCCTGCCGCATATACAATAAAACGCCTCTGCCATCTTTATTAATCATTGACAAAGAAGTTTTGAGCTGCTCACCACAATCGCATCTTAATGAATGAAAAATGTCACCTGTTAAACATTCTGAGTGAACTCTGACAAGAACATTCTTTTTATTTTTTACTTCTCCTTTTACAAGTGCTATATGTATTAAATTATCCAGCTTACATCTATAAAGATAAGCAGTAAATTCGCCAAATCGTGAGGGTAATAACGCTTTATCTATGAATTCTATCAGATACTCTTTATTATGCCTGTATTTTATTAAATCTTTTATAGTTATAATTTTCAGGTTATGTTTTTTAGCAAATTTTTTAAGTTGAGGTAATCTTGCCATAGTGCCATCATCATTCATTATCTCACATATTACTCCAGCCGGATAGAGTGAACCAAGCCTCATTAAATCAATGCAGGCTTCAGTGTGGCCTGCTCTCTGTAAAACGCCGCCTGGCTTTGCTTCGAGTGGGAATATATGACCCGGGCGCCTTAAATCCTCTGGTTTCGTCTCGTTATTAATAAACACCTTAATAGTTCTTGCTCTATCATAAGCTGAGATACCAGTTGTGATTCCTTTAGCAGCATCAATAGAAACAGTAAATGCGGTACGATGTACATCAGTATTATTCTCTACCATCTGGTCGAGTTGAAGTTCCTGCAATCTCTCTTTAGTTGCTGGAAGACAGATTAATCCTCTGCCGTAACGTGCCATAAAATTAATCTTTTGTGGTGTAACAAATTGAGCAGATAATAACAAGTCACCTTCGTTTTCTCTATTCTCATCGTCAACAACAATTATCAGTTTCCCTTTCCTCAAATTTTTTATAGCATCATCAATACTTGCAAAAACCATTATAAAACATCCTCTGAAAAACATTGTAACTATAATAATATCAAGTAGAAGCAAGAAGCAAGAAGCAAGATAACGGAAGAAGTGAGAAGTATCAGGACAGGCTACAGGCTACGGACTACAGCCGGCTGGAGCAAAAAGCCTGGAGCCTGAAGAGCCTGTGGTCTGCAATCTGAAGCCTGTAGTCTGTAGCCTGAAGACAACATCCTTCCTTTAAGTCTAACGTCTGAAGTCTGATATCTATGGTCTACTGTCTGAATTGGTGATGCAGATAGTATGAGCCTCCGATGAACTCGCGCAAAAGCGCTGTTTCCGGGATAATGGATTCATCCTGCCAGGGTTTTATATGTTCAAGTATCCCTGAAATCCGCTCAGCTCGTTTAGCTGGATCTTGATAGCCAGCTCCTTTGGTTTTGTACAATTTTTTCCATTCCTTAAAGAGTTTCCCCACGCGGTTACTCCAGACAGGTAGTTCATAGGGGAGAGCGCTATTAATGATGTAATCAGCTGATGTTGAATGGGGGATGATGTAGCGTAATTCAGCTTTACGTACATAATGCCAGTGTTCAATGCTTTGGTTTGGGCTGACGTTACGTTCACGTTGATCACGAACAATCCGTCGAATAAGACGGATATCAGTCCATTTAATAAAAGACCCATCAGGACCCCTTATCTGAAAAAACGGTTCAATATATATCTTTGCTTTAGCAGAATCAGGGATACCTGCTGTTAATGGTTTATGTAGTCCATGCAGACAATCAATTAGAAGGATCTGGTTTTTATGTAATTTGACAGGATGTGTGGTACCTTCACGTTTACCGGATTTAAAATTGAAACAGGGTGGCTGCACTTCTTTTCCTTTATAGATTTCCTGGAGATGTTCATTTAGGAGTTTAATATCAATAGCTTCGGGTGTTTCATAATCGTAGTCTCCGTGTTCGTCACGCGGATGGTCTTCGAGGTCAAAGAAATAATTATCTACGTGAAATGGCAAGAATTCAAGCCCTTCATTTTTTAGGTGTTCGGCGATTTTGACTGTGGTTGTAGTTTTGCCTGAGGAGCTCGGGCCTGCGACGATAACAAAACAGAGTTCGGCTTTGCGTTTAAGAATGGTGTCAGCTGCGCGGATGATATCCAGTTGATATGCCTCTTCACTTTCACGTACGAGTTCTTGATAAGAGCCATCGAGTATACGTTCATTCAACTCTTCAATGGTGAAGACCTTGTGATCGATAGCCCAGTTGAGAGATTCCCAGACTTTTTTCCAGGGGATACCGTCACCTATTTTGGGGCTATCACCCTGTTTTTGTTTCTCTTCGCGGTTTTTTTGACGTTCGTTACGATACAGGATAAAAGCTTTAGCAGTCTGAACATAGCCACGTTCGATTAGAACGCGTTCGATAGTATTCTGGATCTGTTCAACGTGTGGGGATTTAGATGGTGGGATATTTTTATTAAGATATGAGATGACTTGATTTGTGAGGTATTCTGCGATTTTGCGGTCTCTTCCGCCTACTGCGATTGCTGCCCGGTATATAGCATTTGTTATGCGGACATCAGTAAACGGGACAACAGAGCCATCACGCTTTATAACATGGTCAAAATGTGTTTTGCTCATAATTAGATTTTATTAGGAAATAAAAAAATATAATTTTGTCAAGGATATAAATATAGCTTATTCTGTTTTAACGAGTTTGGAGATACGTTCGAAGGTTTCTTCAGTGATACCCGGTACTTTTAGTAAATCTTTTGTTGATTTAAAGATGCCCTGAGTCTCTCTATACCAGATAATATTTTCAGCGATATCTGTACTGACGCCAAGGATTCTTACTAATTCGCTGCGTGTAGCTGTATTTATATTTATAGCGCCTCGCAGTTCTGTTTTTTCTTTTGCTTTTTCGAGCTGGGATATTTGTTTTTCCAGTTCATTGATTCTTTTTTCCATTTCTTCGGTTGATACTTTATCAATCATATCCATTGTTTTTTTGGTCTCTTCATAACTTTTTATAAGTTCAAGTATAGATTTTTTCGTTTCGAGTGCGTCCAGAGACAAGGTATTATCAGGTGTATTTAAGAGTTTTTGCACATCTTCCTGTTCTAATAATTCTTTAACAGACGAATCGAGATAAGATTTAATCTCTTCTACTGTTTGGTCTTCACTTTTTTGTGGGATACCTTTAAGGAGTTTTTCCATTTCCTTTATAGTAGTTTCAACTTCTTTTGCCACTTTTTCAGCGCGTTCAAGAATAGCCTTTGCTTCTTCTTCTTTTGGTGATGGTGCTTTTTTTAGTCTATCAACTTCTTTCTGTAATTTTTCGAGTTCGGTTCTTAATGATGTCAATTCTTCTTCGGTTTCTTTAACTTTTTTTCTGGAGGCCTCGGCATCTTTTAATGCGGCTTCTTTTTCTTTCGAGGCTTTTTCTGTTATAATAGATATCTCTTTAGTTAAGATATCGATTTTTTTCTCAACGTCCAGAAGCGATTTTTTAGCTTCTTCTAATTTAGCATCTTTAGCCTGGATTTTAGTTTCGAGTTCTTTTTTAGTATTTAACAACTCATCGAGTTCTTTTTTAGATTCAGTTTTAATTACTTCTATCTTCTTTTTATATTCTCTTTCAATCTCGTCAACTTTAGATTGGACTTTAGTTTCAATCATTTTTGATATTTCTCGTATAACACCCTCGAGTCTTGCGGTTTTTTCCTCAAGAACCTTAATCTTCTCTTCTTTATCTTTTAATTCCAGCAGAAAACTTTTTCTTTCTTTTGCAGATAATTCCTCATATCTTTTCTTAAAGTATTCAGTTTTTTGTTTTACCTGTGACTCAACTTGTTTTTGTAAAGATTCTCTTAATTTTTCAACATTCTCGCGGGTTCTATTTAACAGACTCTTTATTTCATTATCGGTCTGGAGTCTCATAGCGATCACAGCTTCCTGAGCGAGCATTACAGCTTCCTGTGCTTTTTTAGCTGCGGTTATAGCGTCTTTTTTTGTTTCGCTGAGTTTTACAGTTAATTCTTCTTTTTCTTTTTTAAGATTTTCTAAACTTTTTGAAAGCTCGTCTCTTTCCTGTGATACAACGTTAAGTCTGGATAACAAACCTCCGACAGATGACTTCATCAACGATAATCTTGCATCAAGGGCTGATGGTGTTGTTTCAGGCAGAACCTCTTTTGCTATATCATTACTTTTAATATCTTCAAGTATCATTCCGAGATTCTGATTTAATTGTTCTACTTTTGTTTTAGCGATCTCTTTGGCTCTGCTTGCTTCTTCTTTTTCATTAATAGCTTCGGCTCGTGCCTGTTCTGCCTTAGATACAACCTCTTTCATTTTGTTTTTTAGTTCTTCTTCTCGTTTACGTGATAACTCGAGCTCTTCTTTGACTTTTTCTATAGCCTGGCGTGTCTTTTCGAGTACAAGATTTGTTCTTTCTTTTTCTTCAAGTGAGGCTTTTTCTTTATCCATTAACTCTTTCTTTAGAGCTATCATTTTTTCCTGCAGCAAAGCCAGTTCTTCCTCAAGATTGTTGATTCTACTCTGTGATAATTTTAACTTTTTAGCTATTTTAACTGCCTGGTCTTGTACTGTCTCAACATATTTTCTGTCTCTTTCGATTTGGAGTTTGAGTGTCTCGATCTCTCTTTCTTTTAATTTATATTCTTTTTCAAGCTCTGTTTTTCTATCAGTATACTCTTTATCAAGGATCTCTTTGTGCTCTTCTATTTCTTTTCTATCTTCAAGTCGATATACTTCTTTCCATTGATGTATAGCCTCATTGATTCTACCGATATTCTGTAATAGCCGGGCATAAGTTCTTTTTGCATCAAGGTCTTCTGGTCTTAAAGATAACCCCTCATCAAAATATTTAATCGCTTCTTCGTCTTTACCCTGTTCAATTAAAGTGCGAGCGAGTGTAAAATATAAATCAGGGTCAGCTTGTAAAGTCTTTGTTGCTTCTTTTAAATATTCCTCTGATTTCGTATAGTCACCTGAATAAAAATATACAAGTCCGAGGTCTGAATTAAGCTGTGGCGAGAGTTCGCTTATATTCACTAATTTTTCAAAATAGAATTTTGCTCTCTCAATATTACCTATATTAAGATAAATTTTTCCAAGTTTATAAAGAGCCGGTGCATAATCCTGTTTTATTCTCACACAATCTATAAAGGAACCGATCGCTCTTATGGTATTAGCCTCTTTCAGGTAGAGATTTCCCGCGTTGTACAAGGCGAGATAAGAATTAGGGTCGGCTATAGTAGCTTTTCTAAAAGCTTCAAGCGCACCTGCATTATCGCCTTTCTGAGAGTATAGAACACCAAGATTGATATGATACTCAGCTTTATCCGGGGATGCGAGACAGGCTGATTTATAATGTTTTTCAGCTTCATCAAGCTGTGATAATTTATGATATGTTAACCCGAGATTAAAATCAAGTTTCGCATCCTTTGGGTCTATCTCTTTGGCTTTTTTGAAGACCTCAAGTGCATGTGGATATAATTCATTAGAATAATAAAAATTTCCAAGCAAAATATACGGTTCTTTTGAAGACGGGTTCAACTGAATAGAACGCTCAAGCTCTGCAACCGCTTCTTTAATTAAACCCTTCTTCTTTTTTAATAATGCAAGATTATAATGGATTTCAAATGAATCCTCTTTAATACGCAGGGCTTTAAGAAAGATATCAATTGCTTCTTCATCTTTACCTAATTTACTTAATGCAACACCCATATTTATATAAGCGGGTAAATATTCTTTGTCTATTGATATTGCTTTTTGGAACTCTTCAACAGCTTTATCATAATAAGCAGCATTTAGATAAGAGATACCGATATCAAAATGGTTCTTTGCAAATGATGGGTCGATATTTTCTTTGGCTATTACTGAAAAAGAAAAACTGATAATAATAAAAAATAATAAGAGCTCTTTTCTCTTCAAGATGGTACTCCGCTATCAGTTAACTGATTTTCATATAGTTTATCGGCAAAAGAATAGATATACTAAAGAATTTATTTGATGTTTATAAGATATTCTTTAGCTTTTTCTGCAACTATACCCTGTCCACCTGAGAGTTCGTATGCCCTGGCAAAAGCACCTTTAGCTTCTTCTCGAAGGCCTAAATCACTATACACCATACCAAGATGGAGGTATCTTTGGGGGGTTTCTTTTTCTTCAATTGATTTTTTAAAGTTTAATATAGCCTGCTCTTTATTACCTTCTTTAAAGTATATCAATCCAAGGGTATCAAGATAATAACCACGATATGCTGGATTTAATGATAATCCTTTCTGTATTAAATCTTTTGCTCTTTGTAAGTTCTGTCCTGATTCGACATACATATACGCAAGATTATTATAAGTTACAGGATTATCCGCATCATATTTCAAAGCTTCTTCGTATTCTCTTATGGCTTCCTGTATCATTCCCTGCTCTCTGTAAGCCCTGGCAAGCCGAAGATGTAAAGAGGACTGATATTTAGATGGTGCAAACTCCTTTTTTTCTTCTCTTGCTTTTTCTTGAATGACTATCAATTCTGGCTCTATTTCTTTATCATATTTTTCTTTCATAGATACCGTGGGAGTAGTAATTGCAATACTTTCCTGTTCTTTTTTAATAATAGTAGTTTTAAATTCGCTTTCATCTGTTATCATACCATCAAACATTACAATATCACTATATTTTTCAACAGGGCCATAGGTTTTAGGTTTTGGGGTAAAAACAGGTTTTTTAACCACCTTTGTATCTTTAATCTTTTTTACTTTTTTCTTTTTCACTTTCTTTGGTGGTAGTTGTATAACTGTATCAGGTTTTTGAATCTGTTTTTTTAAGGTCTCTTCAGCTTCAACAATTAATTTCTCAAGTTCTTCTTTTTTTGTTTTTACTTCATCCTTTTCAACAACAATTACAGGCTTTGTCTCTTTTTCGACGACAATTTCTGGTTTTAATTCTTTTGGTTCTTCTGTTTTAAAAAGAGGTGGAGGTAAAGTAATGACAGGTTGTTGTTTAAGTTCTGAAACTTCTATACCTATTTGTTTAATCTGCTTGGCTTCTTCTATTCTGCGTTTAATAAGAGGTTTTAATGGGAACCCATTCTCAAGGATTGGTTCCTGATCCATCTTGTCAAGAATGTTATACAATTCAAGAGCTTTATCATAGTCTTTCAGGACAAAATAATATAGTTCAGCTGCACTGTATAAAGCATCATCGGCGATAGGGTCATCCATCGAGATTTTAGCAACTGAGATATATTCTGGTATAGCCTGTATAAGGTTTCCCAGAGTATAATATATAAACCCTCGAAAGTATCTTGAGCGTATGGCATAATTACTTTCTGAGTAATTATCTATTATCTCTTTTAATATCTTGAGTGAATTTAGATATTGTTCTTTTTTGAATTCAATAACAGCTTTATCCCAGATTTCCTGTTGTTGACTAATGTTTATTGTAATTTTCAATGGTTCTGTTTCTTTTAAGACAACAGGTGGGACTTCTGGCAAAGGTTGTTCTTTTCTAACCTCGGTTTCTTTTTCTATCGTAGGTATTTCTTCTTCTTTAATTTTTTGTGGAAATTTAACGATCACAGCATCTTTTTCTCTTTGTAGAGCGATCTCTCTTCCTTGTTTAAAATCAGGTATTTTTTCACCTATTTTTGACAATCCTGGTAAAACAAGCGTCTGACCCACATAAATAAAGTAAGGTGGTTTTATGCCATTGTATTCAGCTATTCTTTTGTAATAAGAGGCATCTCCATAATAAATCGTGGCAATGCTGCTTAAGCTCTCGCCTGATTTTACTTTAATACTGAGATCACCTTGTTTTAATTTTTCTAAATCAGCCTTCTTGATTTCTGGTTTAGGTTTAGTAGTTTTGTCTTTATCAGTCTTTTTTATTTTTTCTTTTTTACTTATCTGCGAAGGTTTAATCTTCTGACTTTTTAATTCATTTATTCTTATATTAGCGTACTCGAGCATCGAGGAATCTTTATATCTTTCTATTATTGTCTGATAATATACGAGTGCATCTTCTGGCTGGTTTAATCTTTCACAGGAGATACCAGCATAATAAAGAGCTAAATCTCTATCTTTAAAACTTGAGTCCTGAGATAAAGTTCGAAAAGTTATTAATGCATCTTTATATTTGCCTTCATAAAACGATTTGAGTCCGTCATTTATGGTTGGAAGATTTTGTGAGAAAAGAGTTGTAGAAACAATAATGATTATTACGAATAGTGAGATTGACCTGTTTCTCATCTTTCTTCTTCCTCTACAAATTCTGTAACAACCCATCCTGGAATGAATGGGTTATTAGGTTCCTCGTTCTCAAGTATTATAACATAAATATCTTCATCCTGTCCATAACTCTTATTAAATTTAATTCTATATCTTAATTTGCATTGAGGGAAGTCTTTTTTTTCTTGAGGGACCCATTTAATATAAAATTTTTCGAATGAAGCATCAAGTAGTGTAAAATTAAGTATGATGCCGGGGATAGGAGCATTATATTTTTTTGCTTTTGGGTAAGTTTTTTCGTTTTCAGGATAAAGCGTGGATTCTTGTAGAATTTTTATATCAGATAAAAATTCTTTTGCCTGATGTTTTGGCAAATATCGTTGGTCAATATATACAGCACCACCATACACGATCAATATAGTTATGATAACATAGAACAGACAACCCTTTATCATTCTCCAATCCCTCCGATGCTAAGTATCCTCAAATTTCTTGATGCTCCCTCGTGTGCGGGATTTAATGATAAGGTTTTTTCCCACGAATGTTTAGCAGAAAGAAGGTCATCAAGTTTTAAATATGCTAATCCAAGATTATAATGGATATCAGGGTCATTTGGGGCTAAAGAGACCGCTCTTTCGAATACCTCTTTTGCTTCTTTATACTTGCCTATTTCAAGATAAGCGCTACCCATATTATTGAGAGCTTTAGTATTTGTGGGGTCTAATTCGCTTGCTTTATAAAAAGCCTCACCCGCATTCGTCCAATCACCTTCTAAACTGTACTTATACCCTAATCTTATGAAATTTTCGACTTTTTTTTCGATACTTTCTACATCCATCTTTTTTTTATCAAAAGTCTGTGGGAAAAGTAAAGTTAAAGTAAGAGAGATATCTACATCAGGAGCACGTTTATTTAACCCGAGCCCTATAA
>JBFMHD010000149.1:0-6897 GCA_040752395.1 Candidatus Hydrogenedentota bacterium | reverse complement strand
CAAGTCCCTGACCACCTGAACCACTTAATCTTATATCGTATCTACCAGAAATCTTTCGCATAACGACCCCCCTTTCCAATCCTATTGTCGCTTCGCTCCATTGTAAATTGCAAATTTATTTGCCTTTATTTAGAAGCAAGAAGCAAGATAACAGAAGAAGTGAGAGGTGTCAGGACAGGCTACAGGCTACGGACTACAGCCACCTGGAGCCAAAAGCCAAGAGCCTGCTGAAAAGTCTTGAGTCTCGAGTCCTGTTTTGACTCACGACTTGCGACTTGTGACTCTTTTCATACTTTGTGCCTCTGTGCCTTTCCTTTTAATCTTTCAATCTTTCAATCTTTGTAATCGTTTAATAAGTGAGGCATAATTCTCAATAAATCGCGGTTTTTTTATATCTGTAAATATTCCGGTCAGAATGTGTTTTTCTAAATCAGACAAATCTATGTTCTGCTCTTTCATCCATTTACTTTTAAGTGAATCCATAGTTATGGCCATCTCTTTCAAACTTTTAATCATATTAACAGCGTCCCCAAGTTTGTTTCGTCTGCCAAAGTTAGTAGGGCAATTAACCAAGACTTCTATTACTGAGAACCCGTTATTTTTTAACCCCTGTAATATATATTGATATAAAAGATTAGGGTGTGCGACAGTGGTTCGAGCTACGAACGATGCGCCTGCACCTATCGCAAGCTCACATATATCAAATGGTTGGTCAATATTACCATGTGGCGAGGTTGAAGCAAACGCAGACTGGGGTGTGGTCGGCGACACCTGACCGCCTGTCATACCATAAATATAGTTATTGAAAACTATCGCTGTGATATCCATATTTCTTCTACAAGCATGTATAAAATGATTTCCACCAATTGCAACAGCATCACCATCACCTGTTATAACTATAACCTTTAATTGTGGGTCAGCAAACTTAACACCAGAAGCAAATGCGATCGCTCGGCCATGGGTGGTATGTAATGAATTAAAATCAACATACACCGGTGCACGCGAAGAACACCCTATGCCTGAAACAAGCACTACCTTGTTTCTATCTAAACCTAAAGAATCAATCGCTGATACTATACTCTGAAGTACTATGCCGTTCCCACATCCTGCACACCAAACAGTAGGGAACTTCTTTTTGGGCCTTAAATAATTGTGCATAGGATTAGTCATTCGTTCTTTTACTTTAGCGTCCATCGTTGATTAAAACCCCCCGACTCTATCAATAATTTCCCGTGGTGTTATAAAATCACCATCGTATCTGTAAATCCCTTTTATTTTATATGGGTCATCCGAGACACTTTTAACAGGATGTATATATTGTCCCATATTCATTTCTACTACAAAAACTTTTTCTTTGTCTTTACAGAACTCAAATATTTCTTTAGCAGGTATCGGCCAGAGAGTTTTTATTCTCATCATATTCGTATTAATGCCTTTTTGTTTCAGTACTTGAACAGCTTTTTTTGTTGTTCTTGCACTTGAACCATAGGAGATAAATCCCAAAGAAGCATTTTCTTCACCGTAATATTCTACATCAGTTATAATATCAATATGTTTCTCTATTTTTCTATGGATTCTATCGAGCAAATCCTGGACTTCATCTGGTCTTGTGGTTGGGAACCCAGCTCTGTCATGCATCAGTCCTGTTACATTATATCTATATCCACTCCCGAAAGTTGCAAGTGCAGGTATATCGTCATCATCTGTATCAAATGGTTTATAATCCTCGGGTGAAACAGCTGGTTTCTTTCTCTCCCATAGCTCTATCTTATCTTTGTCAGGTATCTTCACTTTCTCTCTCATATGACCTATAACTTCATCGGTTAAAACAATTACTGGTGTCATCAGTTTCTCAGATAGATTAAATGCTTTGATAGTCATGTATAGAACTTCTTCAACACTTGATGGTGCAATCGCAATAATAGGATGGTCACCATGAGTTCCCCATCGTGCCTGCATAACATCAGCTTGAGATACCTGAGTTGGGAGCCCGGTTGATGGTCCCCCACGCTGAACATCAACTATAACAACCGGTACATCACAAAGCGCTGCGTAACCTATATGTTCCTGTTTTAAGGACATCCCTGGTCCACTTGAAGCAGTCATAGATTTTAAGCCTGTGAGCGAAGCACCGATACACGCACCCAAAGCCGCTATCTCATCTTCCATCTGAATAAATTTTCCACCAATCTCTGGCAACCTTTTACTTAAAAGCTCAGCTATTTCAGTTGAAGGTGTTATTGGATATCCACCATAAAATTGCACACCAGCAAGTAAAGCGCCTTCAGCACAGGCTTCATTGCCCTGCAGAAATGCTATTCGTTCAGGCATTTATCTCTACCTCTCTTATATTGGTATTTTCATCAATATATCGATTTAATATTAATTTTTCTTTTTCTTCTTTAACGCCGATAATAGCAAAATCCGGGCAATAGGTTACACATTGACCGCACTGGATACAATCATTTAATCGAGCAGCATACGGGAACCCCTTTTCATCAAAATCAATAACATTCTTAGGACAGATATATGCACATAATCTGCATCGTTTACACCAGCTTAAATTAAAACATAGATACTTCTCGTTAGTCATAGATACCAATGGTTAATGCGTTAAGGCTGATCGTATCAGTCCCGGGATTTCAGATGGTGTTTTTGCAACTTTAATACCACAGTCCTGTAAAACTTTAATCTTCTCTAAAGCTGTGCCCTTGCCACCTGAGATGATAGCACCTGCATGTCCCATTCGTTTACCAGGTGGCGCTGTCTGACCTGCAATAAAAGCGACCACAGGTTTATTAAACTCTCTCTTTATATAAACCGCTGCTTCTTCTTCGCTGGAGCCACCTATCTCACCTATAATAACAACAGCCTCTGTCTCTTTATCATCTTTAAATTCCTTCAAACAGTCAATAAAATACATCCCAGTAACAGGATCGCCACCAATACCAATGCAGGTTGATTGACCTAAGTTGTCTTTAGTTAAATTATAGACAATCTCATAGGTGAGTGTTCCACTTCTTGATATAACACCAATATTACCTTGTTTATGTATATATCCAGGCATAATTCCTATCTTTGCTTTACCCGGACTTATAATCCCCGGACAATTAGGCCCTATTAATTTGACACCCATCTTATTTATAATACTCATTACTTTAGCCATATCAATAACAGGGATACCCTCGGTTATACAAACAATAAGTTTAATACCAGTTAATGCGGCTTCGATTATAGCATCAGGAGCAAAAGCTGCTGGAACAAAGATTACAGCGGTATCTGCACCTTTTTCTTTAACAGCAGAATCAACTGAATCAAATACAGGTACTCCTAAAACTTTTTCACCTCCCTTACCAGGTGTGACACCAGCGACGACGTTGGTACCATACTCAATCATCTTTTGGGTATGGAACCCACCCTCTCTACCTGTTATACCCTGAACCACAAGTTTAGTATTTTTATCAATGAGTATGCTCATAATTTGACCTTTTTAACAATTTCTTTTAATGCGTCATCCATTTCAGAGAAGACCGCGATTTTTTGTTCTTTTAAGATATTTATACCTATATCCTGATTAGTGCCTGTTAGTCGAATAACCACAGGTAGGTCCAATTTAAGAGTTTTCAATGCTTCAACAAACCCTTTAGCTACCTCATCACATCTGACAATACCACCAAAAATATTTATAAGTATCCCTTTAACTTTCGGGTCTTTTACAATAATTTTCAAAGCTTCAGTCACCTGTTCAGCTTTAGCGCCGCCGCCGATGTCAAGGAAATTAGCAGGCGAAGCACCATAATGTTTTATTAGATCCATAGTACACATAGCGAGCCCTGCACCATTTACCATACAGCCTATATTACCATCAAGTCGGACGTAATTTACCTTCTTTATTCTTGCTAATCTTTCAAGTTCGTCTTCTTCGTAAACATCTCTTAATTTTTCTAAGTTTGGGTGTCTAAATAACGAATTATCATCGAGTAATATTTTAGCATCAATCGCAAGCCAGGTGTTATCTTTCAATAACCCAAATGGATTAATCTCTACAAGCGAAGCATCAATAGCTATAAACAGGTTATAAAGTCTTTTTATTATATTAGCAAACCCCTGTTGTGTCTCTTTAGTTAGTTTCAGGCTTTTAATTAAGTCAAAGATATGGAAAGCCCTGAGTCCTATATTCGGGTCAATATTAATCTTTATAATTTCTTCTGGTTTTTCTTTTGCTATTTCTTCTATCTCCATACCGCCTGCAGAACTTACTATAATACAGATGTCTTTTTTACTTCTGTCTATAAGCATCCCGAAATAATATTCTTTTAATAGATCAGCACACTCTTCGATTAATATCTTTCTTACCTTGATTCCTTGAGCCGATGTCTGATGCGTGATAAGATTCATACCTAAAATACTTTTAATATATTTTTCTGCTTCTTTTTTATTTTTAGCGATCTTAATGCCACCAGCTTTGCCTCTACCACCTGCTAAGACCTGCGCTTTGATCACTAAAGGATATTTTTTAAACTTTTTTAAATTACAGATAGCGGTCTTTACATTGCCCGCAGCTATACCATCAGGGACTGGTATGTTATGTTCCTTAAATATCTTTTTAGATTGAAACTCTTGTAATTTCATTTTATAAAGATTTCAGGCTTTTCTCCTAAAAACCTTGATTGCCAGTATGCTTTCAGGATTTTCTCAACCGTTTGATGACACATAAAACCAACATAGAGATATCTTCCTGTTTCCAGCATTTTTTGCCGTTTCGAAATCGTATTCAGAAAGCTCAACCCAGTATTTAATCTTATCATTCACAACTATCATTATAATTTTTATTTATTAAATAGTCAATTATTTTTTGCGATTTCACTTTAGATAAATAAGTTTATAGCCCGCAACCCCGACTGCTCAGTTACCTTGACTTCTTCATTATGTATTCAAGTATGGTGCTTACACTTATTACACCTGTTAGTTGTCCGTCTCGATTTATAACCGGAATAGTTTTTATATGTTGTTTAAGCAGTAAAGTAATTACATCAGCTAATGTCTGGTCTTCGTAGATTGATAAAGGTTTACCCGCGGTCTGAAAAACAGATTCGATACTCATATTTCGATTAAAAGTTCTAACTGCAAGTATTAGAAGTAAATCATAGGTAGATACGATACCGCGTAATTTGTTTTCATCATCAAGAACAGGTAAAGCATTGATGTGATGTTTAATCATCAAAGATGCAACATCTACAATCTTCTCATTCTTTTTAATACTGATCACATTGCTGACCATTATCTCAGAGACTCTGGTTGCGAGTAAATCATCCATTATCAATCTGCTCCCGGATAAGGCAGTGCCTTACATATTATCAACGATAGCCTGTGCGAATTGTGAACATTTTAAAAGTTTAGAACCTGGCATCTGTCTTTCAAGGTCGTATGTTACAGTTTTATTATTGATGGTTTGTTCTAAACCCTTAATAATCAGATTAGCGGCCTCATTCCAGCCAAGATGTTCAAGCATCATGACACCTGAGAGTAGTAAGCTTCCTGGATTAACTTTATCCTGACCTGCATATTTAGGTGCGGTTCCGTGAGTAGCTTCAAATAACGCAGCATAATCACCGATATTAGCACCAGGTGCTAATCCAAGACCACCAACCTGCGCAGCACAGGCGTCTGATAAATAATCGCCATTAAGATTAGGTAAACAGATGACCTCGTATTCATCGGGTCTGAGTAAAACCTGCTGAAACATAGAATCAGCGATACGGTCTTTGATTAAAACTTTTCTATCAGGTAATTTACCCTGATATTTTTCATTCAGTTCTTGTTCTGTTATAACTACATCTTTAAATTCTTTTTTAGCGAGTTCATAACCCCAGTCTCTGAATGCGCCTTCAGTAAATTTCATTATATTACCTTTATGGACAAGAGTAACAGACTTTTTGTTATTAGCGATAGCATATCTTATGGCCCGTCGAACTATTCTCTGGGTACAGAACCTGCTTATAGGTTTCACACCTATTCCTGAATCTTTTCTTATTTTTACTTTTAACCCTTTTTTCATAAAATCGATAAATTTTTTAGCTTCTTTTGTACCTTCTTGCCACTCAATGCCAGCATATACATCTTCAGTGGTTTCTCTGAAGATAATAACATTGAGTTTTTGTGGTTCTTTAACAGGTGATGGGACACCAGCAAACCATCTAACAGGTCTGACACAGGCATACAGATCGAGTTTCTGTCGTAGTGCAACATTAATGCTTCTAATTCCGCCACCAACTGGCGTTGTTAAAGGTCCTTTAATCGCAACGATAAATTCCTTTATAGCTAATAGTGTTTCGTGCGGCAACCATATCTCTTTTTCATATACTTTATTAGCTTTCTCGCCTGCGTAGATCTCACACCAGCTGATTCTTCTTTTACCCTGGTAAGCTTTTGCCACAGCGCTATCAATCACATTTTTAGAAGCTGCCCAGATATCAGGTCCTGTACCATCACCCTCAATAAACGGGATAATAGGTTCATCAGGTACCTCAAGCGACAAGTCCTTTTTTACTTTAATTTTTTCGCCTCTATCAGGTATAACAATTTTTTTATATTTCATAGTTTGTAGACCTCCTCTGAAAAACGCTGTAACTCTAATAATATCAAGTAGAAGCAAGAGGCAAGAAGCAAGATAACGGAAAAAAAAGATAACGAAAGAAGCAAGATGCAAGATGCAAGATAACGAAAAAAGTAAGAAGTAAGAAGTGGGAAGTGAGAAGTATCAGGACAGGCTACAGGCTACGGACTACAGCCGGCTGGAGCCAAAAGCCAAAAGCCTGCTGAAAAGTCTTGAGTCTTGAGTCTCGAGACCTGTTTTGACTCACGACTTGCGCCTCACGACTCCCGACCCCTAACCGG
>JBFMHD010000148.1:0-6916 GCA_040752395.1 Candidatus Hydrogenedentota bacterium | reverse complement strand
ATAACTATCACCTGTCTTTAATGTAGTCAAGGTATTTTCTCTTATCCTTTATTTCTCATTTCTCACTTCTTCTTTTTCACTTCTTATTTACCTATAACGTGGTAGATACTTATCTTCTTGTTATTACAAGCAGAGTTCTGTCATCGTGAAGGGATTGACCCTGTGAAAACTCATCAAGACGTGCTTTAATTTTTTTTATCACGTTACTCGGTGAATCATTCCGGTAACAAGATAACAATTTTTTAAAATTATCTATACCAAATTCTTTTTTTTCTAATGAATAGCATTCAATAATACCATCTGTATATAACACTATACTTTCATTTTTATTTATTTTGCTCTTTTGAACAACGAATTTCTCATCTTTTAATATACCGACGGGCAAAGAAGTTGCTTCAAACTCCTCTATATCACCATTATTTCTTATTAGAAATACCGGTAAATGACCTGCAACAACTATCTCAAGCTCTCCTGTTTTTATATCAGTCATTACGCAAGCCATAGTTACAAATCTATCATCTGTTATTTCATCACATAATATATTATTGATATGTGAGACGAGGTTTTTTACAGACTTAAAGGTATTAAAAAATCCTCTAAAATATCCTCGAAGATTTGCCATAATAATAGCTGGACCAACACCTTTCCCAGAAACATCAGCTATAATAAGTCCCAGTTTATCGCCTCTCCCTAAAATAATATCAAAATAGTCTCCGCCTACATTTTTTGCTGCTTCTGCCAGGCATTCCATTTCTATGGTTTGGATTTCAGGGAACCGATGCGGCAATAATTGTTTTTGAATTTCTTTAGCTATCTCCAATTCTTTTTCGATCTTTTCTTTATTAAGCGACTCTATATATAGAAGTGAATTATCTATTATGGTTCCGGTAAAATATAGATATATCTCAAAAGATAATCTCGACAAATCATTATCTAATAATTCCTCATTTGAATTTCCTATCACTATCTCTGCCACCTTATTTTTTCTCGAATAGATATTTGAACAGACCAGATTATTTAAGTTAAAAAACTCTGGATTTAAAAGATTGGTTTTCTTTAAAAAAATTGGTATCTCGCTTTGTTCCAATATATTTTTCAGAGATTTTGCATTTTTGGTTTTCAGCATAGAGAGGATTGATAAATCAAGCCCCATTATTACACTCTTTTTTTCGGTTTCCGAATCAGCGACGATGTATCCCACCTCAGCATTGAATATTCTCTGGCCAATCTCAAGAATCTTTACAAGGACCTGCTCCAAATTTTTGAAATAATGAAAAGCATCGGCAAGCTCTTTGAATATATCGAGTTTCGAGGTTAGTTCATAATGATAATCAACAATCTCTGCTTGCAGATTCGATATTTTTAGTATAGTTTCTACAAACGGGATGAGTTTATTAATATACTCTCTTTCGTATTCAAAAAAATTTAATTTTTTGTCTTTTGTTTCTAAATCGAAATCTACCATTCCCTTTTTCATTTCTATACCAATTTTTTTAAAAAAATCCAGTTCCTCAACATTTATCCTATGCTCGGTCACGCTTTTTTCTTCTACGTATAACTTTAGAAGTATAATTTTACCTGTATTAAATGTTAAAGATATTTGATCATTAATCCCGATAGAGGGATACCGGTACCTGAGTAAATATTTAGACTTCTTTGTCAGCATAAAAATATTTTTATTTATTTCCTCGCTGTTAAAGACATGACTTTTTAAATACCCGATCTGCTCCATAGAAAGATTTTTATTTATATGCGTGTGGATAACACATTTTTTATTGTCAGAAATAAAAAATACATCTGCTTTAATTTTATTTTCAAGTCGTTCAAAAAATTCTGAAAACATCTCTTCCTCATTGTCGATGAACCTGATAACATTAAAAAAATCAAGTATCTCTATATCAGCTCTCTCAAAAGAATGTTTGAAACTCGCATCTTCGCTTATCAATCTTTTTTGCAGGATAAATTTATTGACATCATACTCTCTTATAAAATCTACCTTATCTACAAGCGCATAAATAAGTTTAAGTCCCCTCCCTGTTTCACTATATTCATCGATATCACGGGGTAAAAGTTCTTTCTTATCTAAAGGAATACCTCTATCAGTTAAAATTATTTTCAATTCTCCATCCTGGGCTATATTAAGTTCAAAACCTAAGTATCCCTTTTCACCCTTATATGAATGCTGGATTATATTATTTGCAGCTTCAGTAAATGCTAACTTGATATTAGTATTTATCTCATCCTTGACCTTACGTGTTTTTAAAACACTGTCTAATATCGTTCTTATATGCAAAACACTCTCAAATAAAGCCTCTGTCTCTATCTTAAAATTATATTCTTCCATATCTCTCCTCTGAAAAACATTGTAACTCTAATAATTCGGGGTACAGGCTACAGGCTACGGACTACAGCCGGCTGGAGCCCGAAGCCAACATATCATCTTTAGTTTTTCATACTTTATGCTTTCTCCTCCTGTCTCCTGTCTCCTGTTTTCTAATTTTTAATTTTTTAATCTTTGAATCTTTCAATCTTTCAATCTTTATGCCTTTGCAGGTTTTGTTAATATCCAACAAATCTACCGGATATTATAAACGCGGTATGCGCTACCATTCTGTCATAGGGTCTTAATGTTTTTACTTCTGTCTTCCATTTTCTTGATAGTATCTCTTCAACTGTGATATCAATAAATTTATCCTTCATATATTCTAATAGTGTTGCCACCTGGGTTACGGTTGGCAACAGAGATACAAAACTACCCCCTTTCTCTAAAACATCTTTCAAATATTTGAAACATTCCCACGGCTCGGGTAAATCAAGTATCAAGGAATCCCCTTTATGTGGGGAAAAACCCTCTTTATATACGTCTCTTATAATTATTTCAACAATCCCTTTACTTATAAAATCTCCAAACCTTTTAATATTTTTTATACTTGTTTCATAAAATTCATTCCGCCACTCAAAAGATTTTATTTTACCACTCTCTCCGACAACCATCGCCATAATTCCTGTAAGAACCCCTGAACCTGTCCCTGCCTCGATAATTGTTCTTTCTTTTCTTACATCACCGCGTAATAATATCACACCTATATCTTTGGGGTAAACTATCTGTGTTTTTCGTTCTGATTTCATTATTAAATCATCAACCCGCGGAGATAAAACAACAAATTCTTTACCCAGACTCGAGATTATAGGTAATGCGTTTTCTTTTCCTATAATATCATTATGTTTTATAAAACCTTTATGAGTGTGCAACTCTTTATCTTTCTGTAACCTGATAAAGAAGCGTTTTTCTTTATCGGATTTTAAGATTAATAAAACATAATCATTCTCTTTAAAAACCATAATTTATCTTGTAACCAATTTTAATATCTTCCCTACATTAAATATCTTTTTATCTATAAACTCAAGTTTAAAAACAGATGCTTGCTCGATAATTCTGTTTATACTCTCAAAACCCTGTTTCATTACGCTTATGTAATTAGGAAACAAACAAGAAAGACCAAGTTTCTCAGCTGCTTCTGATTTTGTAATTTCAGTAATCCTCTCTTTTTTCCCTTTTTGAGGGAAAATAATAAAATTTTTGAATTTATTCAATTCTAATTTATTGGTTTTATTATTTTCAAAAATAGATAAAACTTTATTATTATTACTTAATACTATTTTATCATCAGCAAATTTTAGCCACCCGATAGTTTGTAATTCTTCAGCTAAAGTGGATTTACCAGCGCCTGGTCTACCTACAAAACAAATCAAAGCAGGTTGTATGAAGCCTGCATTATAAATACAGGAAGAATGAATAATAAATTTATTAAATAAAGCTAATACCTGATTTAAAATATATGGCAAGATAAAAGTCCTGAAATGATATTCACCCCGATCAACTCTTAAATAAAATTTACTTCTTTTTTTATTTTTCTCAACCTCAAATAAAAATTCATCAAAATATGTCCAGAATAACTTATCGCCGTTACAATAATATTCTCCTCTATTAGTTTCTCCGATCTTTTTACCCGAAACAGGCGGCAGATAATCTCTTCTTTTTATATCAATTCTAATTTTTTTTTTAACATCCCCCTTTACAGAATAAAGATAATCAAGAGGATATATTGAATTAATCTCAATTTTTAAATCGTCGATATAAAAAATCATTTTCCCTGATAAAAATATACATATTCCTAAACTTTTATCAAGAGTTTATTTAGCTCGGATTTAATATTGAATAATCAAATTGTATTTGTGCCTCTGTGCCTCCTAATCTTCTATGAAAAATTAAAAAGTTAAAAGTGAAGAAAAAGTTCATAACACAGTCTACGGCTTTAAAAACTCTTACTACGTAATTTTTTCATTCATTTTACAATTTTCAATTTTCAATTCGACATTCGTAGAATGTCGCCTGTCTATTAACTCTTGCAATTTTAAAGGAGTTTCTCATTGACTCTTTACAACACTCTTCATTATTATATGCTCAACTATGATAAATCAAATTTACTATGAACCTGAATCGGACATACCAGGTAAGATCGGCGATGGTTGATGCTTTATGAAAGAACTGAGATTTCTGTTTGAAGACAAAATTATTGATACAAATATAAATGATTTACCCTGTATCGGGTATCTTATACGCAGATTAAAATCAAAAAATATTCAATTATCAGATGATTTAAACAAGATAGAGAAAAGGATTACTGCTTTTAATCTTCTGTTAATCTCTGAATTAAATAAATTAAAAGATATCGCTATAAATAATAATCTCCTGTTTATACCGATAAAGGGGCCCCTTTTATCACTTCTTTTATATAACGATTTATTAAGAGAGACCTCTGATATAGATATCTATACTGCCAGGGATTATGATAAGTGGCAAAAAATTCTTTTACAGCTTGGTTACAAAACAAAACCGAGATATCCCGAAACCTTTAGCAGAGATTTCATTACTATAGACCTGCATCCCTCTTTTATAAACTATACTCGCGTCCCTTCACGTAAACAGTTCTCACAATACTTTGATACTATAATAAATCATCATTTAGTAGAAATCTCAGGATTTAAAATAGCTGATAAAACATTTTATCTACAGTATCTACCATCTCATAATCTATTTCACCATTGTTTCACCTCTGTCAAGGAGCATCTTGATTTATATTATCTTTCGCAGCAATTACCCATACCCTCTGTAGAAAATAATTTTGTCAGAGAGGTGATAGATTTTAATCTTTATTTTATAAAAAATTACTGGGGACTTAATCTTAGCTGTAGTAATAGATTTAAGTTCAAATTATTATTACATCTTTTTTTAACTCCACCTGTAATCAAAAATAGATACCCACTATCACTTTTTTTTATTCGCGGTCTTATTAATAAACTTAAATATCTTAACGAGATAATCATTCCCACAAAAGAGTTTCTTTACTATGAATATCCTAAAAAGAATTACTTATCTTCACTTTTTACTCATTGGTATAAAAACGTTGTTTTTGATAACAGAATCCATTAGACTCTTTGTAATGTAAGAAAAATCACGTATTCTTTTTTTTCATTCTCCTTGTAAAATCAGGACAGACCGAGTTTATCTGTGAATTATTCTGAAAAGAATGTATTAACAGAGAGGTCTATGTGGACTTTTTTTTAATGCCCATTTTTCTCATTGTGTTTTTGGGCTGCATTGTTGAATTATGTTTCAGGACTTTTCATCTCGGCGAAGGCCTGATATGGGGGGGTAAAATGGTATAAAGGGAAGTCATAGAAGAAAAACTCTCGAAGAATAGGTGTTTAAACTCACTTGAAGCAAAATTTCTTATACAGGCGAGGATAATGAGAGAACTGCCGTCTGTCTGCATGGGGAATAACATAATGTTTATAGATTTCTCGCCTGTTATGGATAATCATCCAGACTGGTTTATTGATCATGTTCATATTAAAAAAGAGGCGAACTTTGTTCTTGCTGAGCTTATTGCTCAAAAGTTATTATCAATAATGAAAAAAGAGAGCTCTTTTAAATCCACTTTTTGAAAAAATGATATGTTGAATTACGGGAAATGATACTCTTAAAAGAGAGCTGAAAAAATGATGGATAAAGTAAAGGATTATTTGAATGACCAATTCAGACTGGTTTTTAAGGTTAATATCGAGAGATTAGACCCTTCTATAGTTAAGCAGAAAATACAAGATAAAAATTCATAAAAAAGTGAATTTAAGAGAGTTATTTATGTCTAATATTTTTTTATTGTTTGTGGGGAACATACACAAAGTATCAAAAATTAATTTTTTGATACAGCATCCCATAATTCAGGGCTATTTTTACCATATTCCTGATGACTCCATAAAGTAAGCAGACTCAATGTTGTACCAACTAAATTAACAAACCTTTCAACAGCTTTTTTTACGCGACACTGATAATCACCAAGACCCAAATGTTGTTTCATATCACGAAATGCATTCTCTAAACTCCAGCGACCTGATATTCGGGTTAACACATCTTCAATGATTAGTGGTTCTTTTATATTCAATGTTTTTATAATGACTTCGATTAACACAAAAGCCAGTTCATAAATACTCCATACATATTGATTAAGAAATTTATGAAAGTTCCAAAAGCAGGTAGTTGCCTTTGCAAGTTTAATAGCTGTTGTTATTGTTTTTTTATAAGGACATAGAATCAAACTCAAAATTATGTATTTGAAATACTTAAACGAGGGCTTTGTAAATATTTTCTGAAATTGAAAGATTATCTTGTCAAAACTTGCGGGTGGCTGTATACTTTGCTGTGTATTAAGCATTGTAGATTCCTCCGTATAGTAAGATTATTAAATTATAATCAATATTATACGGAGGTCTTTCTATTTATTCAATAGAAAAGTGCTTAACTATAGATAATAAATTATATATAGATTAAAAGACAAGTGGCAAGGATAGAAAG
>JBFMHD010000147.1:0-6976 GCA_040752395.1 Candidatus Hydrogenedentota bacterium | reverse complement strand
AAAGATGATATGAAAAGAGTCGCAAGTCGTGAGTCAAAACAGGACTCGAGACTCAAGACTCAAGACTCAAGACTTTTCATAGGGGGCTCCAGCCGGCTGTAGTCCGTAGCCCGTAGCCTGTACCCCGAATTATTAGAGTTACAGCGTTTTTCAGAGGAGTCAGAATGATTATTCTAATTCTTGGTGGGGCACGAAGTGGTAAGAGTAGTTATGCAGTCGAGATAGCAAAAAAACTCTCGAAAAAAGTTGTTTTTATCGCTACTGCTACCTCGCCTGATGAAGAAATGAAAGAAAGAATAAAACTTCACAGACTTAAAAGACCAAAATACTGGAAGGTGATTGAGCAAGGTAAAGATATCGAACTTGTTTTACCAGCATTAAAAGGGAAATTTGAGGTTGTAATAATTGATTGTATAGGTTTATTTATATCCAACCTTTTAGCTGAAAATCTTAATGATAAAGAGATACAAGAAAGAATACAAAGATTTATTGACGCTATATTAAAATCTAATTTAACCACAATTATAGTATCAAATGAGGTAGGGATGGGTATCGTTCCTGATAATCTTTTAGCTCGACGATTCAGGGATTTGACAGGGATCGCAAATCAATTGATAGCAAGAGAGTCTGACGAGGTTATTTTTATGCAAGCCGGCATCCCATTAAAATTAAAAAATAAATAAAAAGTTGACAATATTTGGTATTTTTCTAAATTTACCGAGATTACTTGATAGTGAGATGAATGATTATTCTTTATTTATGGAGAAATTTTATGTCAAAAAGAGTGAGTGAGTTTATGGAACGTCTAAAGGCTAAACACCCAAATCAACCTGAATTCCATCAGGCTGTTTGTGAAGTATTAACCTCGATTATGCCTGTGGTAGATGCTAATCCAATGTATCAGAAAGCAAAGATACTTGAACGTATTGTTGAACCTGAACGTGTTATTATCTTCAGGGTTAACTGGCTTGATGATAAGGGTGAGGTACAGGTTAACCGCGGTTATCGAATACAGATGAATAGTGCAATTGGTCCGTATAAAGGTGGTTTGCGGTTCCATCCGAGCGTAAATCTTAGTATTTTGAAATTTCTTGCATTTGAACAGGTCTTTAAGAATGCTTTAACTACGATACCAATGGGTGGTGGTAAAGGCGGTTCTGATTTTGATCCTAAAGGTAAATCAGATAATGAGGTGATGAAATTCTGTCAGGCTTTTATGAATGAATTATTCAGACATATAGGTCCTGATACAGATGTTCCAGCTGGTGATATTGGTGTTGGTGGTCGTGAGATTGGTTATCTTTTTGGACAGTATAAGAAACTGGTTAATGAATTTAGCGGCGTATTAACTGGTAAAGGTATTAAATGGGGTGGTTCTTTGATAAGGCCTGAGGCAACGGGTTATGGTCTTATTTATTTTGTAGAAGAAATGCTTAATACTAAAAAAGATTCTTTGGAAGGGAAAATAGTTACTACTTCAGGTTCTGGTAATGTTGCACAGTACACTGTTGAGAAATGTATAGAACTTGGGGCAAAGGTTGTTACTTTATCTGACTCGAATGGCATGATTTACGATCCTGATGGCATCAACCGAGAAAAACTCGAGTTTGTAATGGAGCTTAAAAACGTAAAACGCGGTCGGATCAAAGAATATGCAGATCGATTTAAATGCGAATATTTTGAGAATAAATCTCCCTGGAGTATCAAGTGCGACATAGCTTTACCAAATGCGACTGAAAATGAGCTTGATTTTGACGATGCAAAAGAACTGATTAAGAATGGTTGTATTTGTGTTGCTGAGGGTGCGAATATGCCGAGCACACCAGAAGCACAGCAGACTTTTATTGAAAACAAGATTCTCTATGCACCGAGCAAAGCATCGAATGCAGGCGGTGTTGCAACGAGCGGGCTTGAAATGTCGCAGAACAGTTTGCATTTGAACTGGACGCGTGAAGAGGTCGACTCGAGGTTAAAGACCATTATGCGAGCGATTCACGAACAATGTGTTTTATACGGTAGAGAAGGAAGATTTATAAACTACTTAAAAGGCGCTAATATAGCAGGCTTTGTGAAGGTTGCGGATGCAATGATTGACCAGGGCATAGTTTAGAAGCAAGATGCAAGAGGCAAGAAGCAAGATATTCGGTTATCAATGAGAGGATTAATTCAAGTTTATACAGGTGATGGCAAAGGGAAAACTACTGCTGCTATAGGATTAGCAGTCCGAGCAAGGAGCCAGGGACTAAAAGTATGTTATATCTATTTTCATAAAGACCCGGATAAATGGGGGTATGGAGAACATAAAATATTAAAGAAGCTTAAAGTTGATATTTATGGTTTTGCAAAAGAACACACTTATTTTTTAGAAGATAAAAGTTCAGATAAGATACTAAAAGATTGTCTACATAGTTTAGAATTTATAAAAAAAATTTATCAAAAAAATAAATACGATATGCTTATTTTAGATGAGATACTTATCTCTTTACGGGACGGGTTTATAAAAGAAAAAGAAATATTAGAACTTATAAAAATAAAGCCGACAAAATTAGAACTAATTTTAACAGGCAGGGGTGTGACAGAAAAAATAATTAGAAAAGCAGATTACGTAAGTGAGATTAAAAAAGTAAAACATCCGTTTGATCTCGGAGTAAAAAGTAGAAAAGGGATTGAATTTTGAAACCATCAAATTTTTGATACATCTTGGTTATTAGTTTTTTTCTCACTTCCCATTGACTTTTTCCACTATTTTTTCTATCCTATACCTGACACGAATAAATCGGAAAAGAAATTTTACCACAAGAATGTGTTTAAGAAATGGGGAGTCCTGTTTCATACCATTTCACATCCTTTTCAATATATGGCTCTATATATGGACTTAAACTGCCATTTGTTATCAATTCTACTTTTCGGCCGAACAAATCCTCCAAAAAGTCCGATTTTTTTAACACCATATTTTATTAGAACATATGTATTTTCTTTCAACATATTAATTATTTCTTCTGAATTTATTTTTTTATCAGTCATATCAGTTCTCCTCTGAAAAACGCTGTAACTCTAATAATTCGGGGTACAGGCTATGCCGCAGACATGGGATTATACTGCTCCCCTGATTAGAATGGTCAGGTCAAAATGTGCCGAAAATTTACTAAAAAATGTCTCGACAAACAGGGAGCACTACAATAAATATTATGGATTACACATTCAAGGAGAGATAAGGAGGATTATTACTATGGATCTTTATGACTATATAAAAAATATTTCAAGTCCTGATTATACTCTGAAAGAAGAGGCACAAAAGCATCTTGATAATCTTACTAAACCCAAAGATAGTCTGGGTAGATTAGAAGAGTTTGCAAGACAGATTGTTTGTATCCAGGGAAGATTAAAGCCAGAGATTGAAAAAAAGGTGATATTTACGCTTGCAGGTGACCATGGGGTTACTGAAGAAGGAGTGAGTGCATACCCAAAAGAAGTAACTGCTCAGATGGTTTATAATTTTTTACGCGGAGGTGCTGGTGTAAATGTTCTTTCAAGATTTGCTGGAGCTTCTGTTATTGTAGTTGATATGGGGGTAGATGCTGTTTTTGAAGAGAACGAGGATCTTTTAATAAAAAAAGTTGGCCGAGGAACCAAAAACTTTGTTAAAGAACCTGCAATGACAAAAGAACAAGCTGAGAAATCTATTATAAATGGTATAGAAGTTTTTGAGACTGTCTTTTACAAAAAAGGATTTGATATTTGTGGTGTTGGTGATATGGGGATAGGTAATACCACGCCATCGACTGCGGTCATCTCGGTAATAACGAAAATTGAACCATCAGAAATAACAGGTAGAGGTACAGGGATTAATGATAATGTCTTAAATAAAAAGATTGAGGTTATAAAGAAGGGTATCGCTTTACACAAACCTGATTCTTCATCTGCAATTGACGTTTTATCTAAAGTTGGCGGGTTTGAGATCGGCGGTATCGCAGGTATTGTTCTTGCTTCAGCTAAACATAGGATACCCTGTGTAGTTGATGGTTTAATTGCAACAGCCGGTACATTATTAGGCTACAACCTGAATCCAGAGGTTAAAGATTATATATTTGCTTCACATCGCTCAACTGAAATCGCTCAGAGCGAGGCATTAGAGTTTATGGGTCTTGAGCCTGTACTTGATTTGAATTTACGGCTTGGAGAAGGGACAGGGAGTTGTCTTGCTATGATGATGATAGAGGCAGGTGTTCGAATTTATAATGAGATGGCAACTTTTGAACAGGCTTCGGTTTCTAAGTCAGCAGGGTCGATATGATGAACTCTTTATTTTACTGCATCAGGTTTCTTACTATTTTACCTCTAAAAACTAATTTTAAAGGTGAAATATCTCTTCTTGTTTCCTGGTTTACATCTGTTGGTTTAATTTTAGGTGGTATCCTTGTTATATTTGATAAAGTTTTATATATCTTGATACAAAATATCTATATTACATCATTTATCAGTATTTGTTTATGGATAAAATTAACACGCGGTTTGCATCTGGATGGTCTTGCTGATACAGCTGATGCATTTTTAAGTGTTAAAGACACTCAAGGTAAGCTTGCTATTATGAAAGACCCGCATATCGGAACTATGGGAGTAATTGCATTAATAATTATAATTATCGGAAAGATATTATTTCTATGTAAGATAGATATAAATAATCGCTATTTTGCATTGTTAAGCACACCTGTTTTTGGTCGTTTTGCTATGAACATACTGATTCAATTTTTTAATTGTGCAAAAGTACAAGGGCTTGGCAGCGAATTTTTGAAAAATAAAAATTTCAAATCTTTTTTATTTGCAGCTTTAATACCGCTCTTATTTTGTATAATTTCTTTTCAATCCATTATTTTAATACTGGCAACATTTATTATTACTTTCATATTCGGATTATATTGTAGATATGAGATCCGTGGTATTACAGGTGATACACTTGGGGCAGTCTGTGAGATAAATGAGTGGTGTATTTTATTTATTTTTTGTCTTTAATAACCAAGGTTTTTAAGAACTTTAAGTACTGTTCGTTTATCTATCCTACCGTTTGATATAGATGCAACTGCTATAACACGCTGCAGGGCTTCCTCAAGTTTTGCAATATTATCTGTTATACGTGTAGCTATAAGATATATTATATCCATAGGAACGTGGGCTCTGAGTCGGGTACCTGTTCGAAGGAGGATGGTTTCTCTGGAAATCCGATCAAGAGGATGCATATCAGCTATTAGTCCCCAGTTCAGCATTTTTCTTGCTCTATGTTCAAGATGCGGCATCTGGCCAGGCGATTTTCTGCTTGTCATTACTATCTGACATTCAGGAGATAGCCGGTCATAGATATAAAAAAAGCCGTCCTCATTCACGTCATCGAATATAAGTAAATCCTTCTCGTCATAGAATTTATAAAATTCATCAAATAAATTGTTATTCACAGCCGTGGTATAGTCCTGGATAAGTTGTCTGCTGGTAGTATAAAATACTTTAAGATATTCATTACGTTTTAATACTTTATTACCTATTGCTTTAACAAGATGGGTTTTACCAAGCCCTGGATTAGCGTATATAAAAAGAGGGTTATATATCTGGGACGAGATGTCATTAGCTACGGCCAGAGCAGCAGAATAGGCAAAATTATTACCATCACCAACTACAAAATTTTCGAATGTCATATGAGTGGATAGAAGATCAGCTTTCATACTAAATCTATCGGCGATAACATAGAATATTATTAAAAATTTTTATAGGTGTTATTTTGACCCTTTTAATAAAGAAAAGAAAAAGAGTATGGTTGTTTTTGCTTTATTCAATTTTCAGACTGAATTATATTTTTAACGATATATCCTTATTACTTTATCATCTGTAGAAACCCCATATATTACTCGATAATCTCCTACTTTTATACGGTGCTCTTTTTCTGAACCTTTTAATTTTCGATATTGTGAAGGATACGGCTCTATTGATAAAGATTCAATCACCTCAAGTATTCGCGGGATTTGTTGCCTATCTATTTTCTTTAATTCTCTTAAGGCCGATTTTTTCCAACGAATCTCATATGAGCCCATTCTTCTTTAACCTTTGCTTTATTTCAGCCATTGAAATCTCTGCTTCATCTCTACGTTCTGCCACCACTGCCAGGTCATGTAAATCTTCTATCATTTCTTCATATTCCTCTATCGGCAGTATTACAGCTTTTTTATTTCCCATCTCGTCTCTAATAAACTCCCTCTTTACTAATTGTTCCATAACTTGCTCCTTTTTCACTTCTATTTATACTATACTATTTTATTAAAAAATCAATACTTTAAAATCAATTTTTTCAGAATTTGACAGTCGAAAATATTGTAGTGCTCACTGTTTGTCGAGGCATTTTTAGACAATTTTTGGCACATTTTGTACTAAGCATTTCTGCTTTTCTGTGTGTGGGTTCCCCAAAAAAGGTGAGAGGTATTGTAGGGGTATACGGTCTCCGGGATACTTTCCAGTGTCGATAAATAAAATAATTGACAGATTGTATTTTTTTATCTTAAATAGAAAAATTGGTATTTAAAAAATATCTGATTTATTTTTTTATTTAATGAAGTGATTTTATGCAGATAGATAACGAACAGTTTATTAAAGATTCAAATAGTGATATTGAGTTTGTGGTTTTGTCCTATAATATATACAATACAATAGAGGTATTGTATCAAATTTTTATTTGACATAAAAGTAGAAAAGTATGAGATTATTTAAAGCACATAAGGATCGCGGGGTGGAGCAGAAAGGTAGCTCGTTGGGCTCATAACCCAAAGGTCGCAGGTTCAAATCCTGCCCCCGCCACAATGAATTAGGGATAAGGATTTGAAGCGAGGTTTGCGCCGAGCGGATAGCGAGGATAAGCGAACAGGAAGTGAGCGAAAGCAAACCGAGGGGGTCGAGGAGAATTTGCGAGGAAGCAAATTCGAGGTGTTCAAATCCAGAT
>JBFMHD010000146.1:0-6995 GCA_040752395.1 Candidatus Hydrogenedentota bacterium | reverse complement strand
TGCCTTTGTGCCTTTGTGCCTCTTTCCCTCCCCTTTAAAGTGTCTCACGTTTCAGGGAAGCAGTATACTGTATTCCCTCGGTCTTCAGTGGGATTCCATAATCTTGCTTCTTGCTTCTTGCCTCTTGCTTCTAAAGTATAAGTTCTACTGCACCAATAACTGAGTCATTACAAGCTCCTTCAATTTTCTCTTGACTTTCTACTCTATTTTCTTTATCTTACTCAATTATGATAAACCAAATTTTCTTAGAATTAAAAAATAAATTAAATATAATTAAAGTTGAGACAAAACTATGCGATCAAGAGGGATAAAGCGGGTCGAAGTGATTGACGGAGCAAAACCATACTTTGGAAAGTGGTTGAGATATTCAAAAATGATGCAGGAGCGATATTCAAGGTTTGATAATGGTCAAAAATAGAAAATTGCAGCAGTTAATTTCAGAAATAGTCGCAAAAATAGTATCTTCCTACAAACCATCAAAAATAATTCTCTTTGGATCCTATGTTTATGGAGAACCGGATAAAGATAGCGACATAGACTTGTTTATCATCAAAAGGACCCAAGAAAGACCCATTGATCGCAGGGTAAACGTCCGCAGAATTGTTTCTGATAGAACACGGCGTATCCCCTTTGAACCGATTGTTATTACTCCCAAAGAACTTGAAAAGAGAATAAGAGTAGGCGATCAATTTGTTGAGGAGATATTAACTAAAGGAAAAGTGCTCTATGAGAAAAAATGAGTCTTTATATCCAGCAGATTGGTTTGGAATTGGAGCAAAAGAGATTAAACGAGCAGAAAATTTACTTCGCCTTGGTGATCTTGAAGGCGCGGGTTTCAATATTCAACAAGCAGTTGAAAAATATCTGAAAGGTTATCTTTTATCAAAAGGATGGAAGTTAAAAAGAATTCACGAGTTAGAAATACTGTTAAATGATATTATTGACTATGAACCATCTTTTGAAGAATTTCGTCAAGAATGTTTAAAAATAACAGATTACTATGTAGAAGAACGCTATCCTTTTATTGTGGCATCTGAACTCACTAAAGAAGAGGTAATGAATTCACTTAAAATAGCAAAGAAATTGGTTAATAGAATATTAAAGTTATATAAAGATAAAAACAAATATGGCAAAGAAAAATAATTCGGAGCTCGGAGCTATTATTACGAACTCCTAACTCCTAACTCCTAACCCCTCCTCTGAAAAACATTCTAACTCTAATAATATCAAGTAGAAGCAAGAAGCAAGATAACGGAAGAAGTGAGAGGTATCAGGACAGGCTACTGGCTACGGACTATTAGTCCAGAGTTCGAAACAGATAATACCTGTTATCAAAAATAAAAAAGAACAGATATAAGCAATCTTTATACTTTCTTTTATATGTGTTACTTTTAGAGGATTAATATCATCGCCAATAAATGGTTTTTCTATGGGGATAGAATTATAGAAATTAATCCCACCGAGTTGAACTCCCAATGCACCTGACAGAGCAGCTTCTGGTATGCCGCTATTTGGACTTGGGTTCTTTTTACCATCACGCCAGCCAATCCTGAAAGAATTTTTGCTATTGCCACCCGCTATCAACACTGCGAGTGGTAAGAATAGAGCAGACAATCTTGCGGGTATAAAATTTGAGATATCATCTATCTTTGCAGAAGCAAACCCGAAATCTCTGTAAACTTCATTTTTATATCCAACCATAGAATCTAAAGTATTTATAGCCTTATACATAATAGCCAAACATGGACCACCTATAAATACGTAAAATAATGGTGAGATTATCGCATCAACAATATTTTCAGCGATCGTCTCTACTGTTGCTCGAATTATCTCTTTTTCATTTAAATTTTCTGTATCTCGTCCTACAATCAAACTTAAATTCTTACGTGCTAAAACTATATCCCCTTTTATCAGAGCATCATATACTCTGATGCTTTCTACTTTTAAATCTTTTATTGAGAGTGAGGTATATATTAATAAAATAGAGATCAGTGTTCCTAAATATATATTAATAAAATAACAGAGTTTTATGATGATAAAACTGATAGCCCACACTATACCTATCACAAGAAATGCGAATAAAATACCAGAAACACGTTCGTTCTTTATAGTCTTTCTTAAAACAGGTTCTAATTTTTTTATCATCCAGCCGATACCGCGAACAGGATGAGGCAACCACTGCGGGTCACCAAAAATTAAATCCAGAATATACCCGCAACTTATCATCAAACTATACATATCCCTTAAAGTAACCCCTCAGTTATAGATTAGAAGTAAGAAGCAAGATAACAAAAAAGCAATTAGTGTTGGGGCAAGAAACATGATGAATCTCATAACCCTTGATAATTAATGTTGTCATAAAAAATCACTCTCATTCACCGCTCTTCAATGGGGTTTTTAAGTTCAGTGAGGGGTTACAGACGGTATTCATATTTCAGGTTTTTTAAGCCATCTGCTCGCAAAAGATATTTTTCTTCCCCTTTTGCTATAACTCCAAAAGCATATTTGATTATCTCTTTGTAAAAGTTACAAAAAACAGACTTTTTAAACATATTACCTAAAGAATGGAGTTCCGCCGGACAGGGTGCACCACATATATTCTTAAAAATACACTCTTTACATACATCTATCCTCTCTACAATCCTTGCTCTAACCCTCTTAAATGGCCGGGAACGCATCGCATCCTTGATACTGCTTTTAAAAATGTTACCACCTGAAAATCCCTTTATCCCTATAAATTCACCACAGGGTATCATATCACCCGAAGCAGTTATAGTTAAAAAACATCGGCCACCGCCACAGGGAGAAATATCGCACATAAGCCGCCTCGCAGTAGGTGAGACGATACCCAGTATAATATTAGCAAAATTGCCTATTATAATTCTATGATTTGATTTTTTCGATAATTCTAATGCAGTATCTACTGCTTTAATAAAATACTTTGTTAATAGTTTTTCATCAGGTTTAAATCCCCAACTATTCTTTTGTGTCAATCTCATGGGATTAAGCAATACAGATGGAACCCTTAAATTGTGTAAAAATTTTACCATATAAGGTAAATCAGATACATTAAATTTAGTAATAGTTGTAATTACATTTAATCCTTCATAACCATCAAACCATTTAATCGCATTTACAATCTTTCTAAAGCTATCTGGTCTTAATCGATTATTTTTAGAAGGATTAAAAGAATCTAACGAGATACCAACACCTACACGATACCTTTTTAAATATTCTACATCCTCTTTTTTTAACAGAATAGCATTGGTCTGTAGTCCGAAATAGAATTTATTTCTGTACTCTTTTATCGCTTCAAATATAATATTTTTTACTAATAACGGTTCAGCAGCATGAAAAATTATCACAGGTTTTTTTCTGGATTTATTGAAATGTTCCCGGATACGATTAAGCACATATGTTAACTGCTCTTTGGTCATCTCACCTCCATATTTTCTTATCTTTGATGGGATATAGCAATATGGACAATTCAAGTTGCATCGATCAGTAGGGTCAATATAAATAGCTACAAGCGTGGTACCAAACCTGAAATCTCTAATCTCTTTATCTAACCTCTCCCTCACCCTTTCATAAGTACTTAATACATCTTGCTGGATTAATAAACGTTTCTGGCTATCTTTTGAAATATTTGCCCAGAATACATTATCCGGGTCAAGTAATATACAGTCATCATCATTACAAAAACAGGTTAAACCTTTATCTGTATGCATTCTGATCTACCTTGGGTCATCACTCAGTTAGAGGTGATATATTAGAAGCAAGAAGTCTGACTTCTGACTCCTAACTCCTAATTTTTAATTTTTAATTTAACTTTCTGCCTTTGTGCCTCTGTGCCTCTGTGCCTCTGTGCCTTTCCTTTGAATCTTTCAATCTTTTAATCTTTTTATGCCGCCCTACTTACAACAATGTCTCTTTTTTAGCCACATCACCATACATAACAAAATGTGAGAGACCATTTGCTGTTTTTTTACATTTCAACCGATAAGAGACCAGTTTTGAATTTCTCCTTTTCCTTTTAATCTTTTGCCTCATAACGTTTTACCTCCTTTATCTTAAAATTTTTTTTATATTGTTAATTAGTTTTAAATTTTCTTTTCGCGTTCGCACGCATATACGTATAAACCTATTGTTCAACCCGCGAAAATTTGAGCAATCCCTGATAAGTATCCCATTCTTTCCTAAAAAATTATATAACTCATTTGAATTTATTCTCGGGTTTGTCAATTGGGCTAAAATAAAATTCGTTTTTGAAGAAAAAGGAATTATACCCTTTATCTCTTTTAAATTTCTAAATAGTATCTCTCTCTCTTTATTTATCAGTTCATAGGTTTGACTAATAAATCTTGTATCATTCAAAACTTCTTTACCTACTAATTGAGCAAAGGTATTAACTGACCATGTGGGTTGATATCGGCTAATATTATTAATTAACCTTTTATTCCCAACTATATATCCTAAACGTAAACCAGGGATCGCAAAAATCTTTGTTAATGACCTTATTACCAACAGCTTAGAGTTCTTTGATGCTTCTTTTATCAATGTAACCTTATCCGCATCAGTTAAGAAATTAATAAATGTTTCATCTATGATCAAAAACACATTATATCTTAGACACTTTTTTAGTAGATATAATATCTCGGCTTTGGGTATTAATGTACCTGTGGGATTATTCGGATTACAAAGAAAAATTAAATCAACCCGTGGTAGATATTTTATCATCTCATTGATGTCTATTTGAAAATTTCTACTTTGTTTACATCTTAAGAAAATACAATCGCAATTTATCATTTTTGCTGCGCGCTCATATTCACTAAAAGTTGGTATCGGGATAAGAACCTTTTGAGGTAACAAACACATTATACTTAAAAAAATTAGTTCCATCGAGCCGTTACCAACAAGAATATTATGAGGGCTAACGTTGATCTTTTCTGCTAAAGTAAGTTTAAATTCTCTGTATTCCGGGTCAGAATAACAAGCGATCTGATTTATATTTTTCTCTATAATTGTTTTTATTTTTGTCGGGAAACCAAGTGGGTTAATATTAGCACTAAAATCTATAAATTTTTTTTCTGCTAACTTAAATCTCTCTTTTGCTTCCCTGAGATTACCGCCATGATAAAAAAATGAACCCATAACTGTCTCGCTGGAATACATTTAAAATAAAAAAACCGACTCTTCGATTTTGAAAGTCGGTTAACAGCATAGCCTTTGCTCTCTTATCCTCGAAGAGTTTAAGGTTTTTATTATATTACAGGCAGGTTTCCTGGCTTCCCAGCACTCTCTTTTGTCTTCCCACCTTTTTTTACCAAAAGACAGTGACGTACAGCTTCCTCTGTACACCAATTGGTGTATTGGCAAATTTAAAGAAAGTGTTTCTCTTTTCTAAAAATTAAAAGAGCCGGGTTACAGTGACGGGTTCGCTACGGATTTACACCGTATTCCCTTTTAAACTTTTCACCTGTAATTTTAAATAATTTTAGTTTTTATAAAAATATCTGTCAAGTTTTTTTAGCAGATTTCTGAAAACCCTGTTCGTAAGGCACAAAGGCACAATGTTAAATTCAAAATTATTATCCGAAGATTTTGTAAAAAACAGTTGCTCTTCTACGATAAAAAACCATAATATAAAATTATGATACAGGATAAATCGCAGTTTTTGATTGTAGGCGCAGGGATTACCGGGCTTGCTATTGCACGTGAACTCCTGAAAAAAGAGGTTGATGATATTGTTATCTTGGAAAAAGAAGCAACTACAGGTATACACGCAAGCGGAAGAAACAGTGGCGTACTGCACGCAGGAATATACTACTCTCCTGATACACTCAAGGCGAAATATTGCGTTTCTGGAAATCAATTGATGAAAGAATTTTGTAAAGATAAAGGGCTAACATTAAAAGAGAATGGTAAAGTTATAGTCACAAAAAGCTATGAGGAATTAGAGGTACTTTATAATTTAAAACAAAGGGCTGATTCAGCCAGAGCAAAAGCTTATATAATCGATGAAAAAGAATTAGGTAAAATAGAGCCATACGCAAAAACCTGCGAAAAAGCCCTGTATTCACCTGATACCGCAGTATTTAAACCTCTTGAGGTCTTAAAAGCTATGGAGCAGGATTTAGTAGCTTCGAAAAAAGTAAAAATTCTTTATAATACAAAATTTCTTACTATTGAGGAGAGTAATACCGCTCTTGTCTCTGACCTCGGGAGTAACACACGTGCAAAGATCCGATTTTCTAAATTTATAAATGCTGCCGGATGTTTTGCTGATAAAATCGCTCAAAGTTTTGGCCTTTCTAAAGAATATAAAATTCTCCCTTTTAAAGGTACATATAAAAAACTCATAAAAGAAAAGAGCCATCTTGTTCGTGGTAATATCTATCCTGTGCCTGATTTAAAAAATCCGTTCTTAGGAGTTCATTTTACTAATGATGCCGATAATGAAGTTGAGATTGGACCTACTGTATTCCCGGCTTTGGGAAGAGAGAACTACGGATTATTTGATGGTATAGATAAAGAAATATTTGATATTATTTATAATTCAGTTATTCTTTTATCTTTAAATAATTTTTTTAGAGAATACGCGTTTAAAGAGATTAAAAAATACAGAAAAAAGTTTGTTTATGAAACAGCAAGAAAACTTGTTCCCCAGCTGTTATATAACGACATAGTAGACTCAGATAAGATAGGTATCCGGGCTCAGCTTCTTAACTGGCAAAGGAAAGAACTTGTGATGGACTTTGTAGTAGAGAAAACCAGTGATTCAGTCCATATACTAAACGCGGTATCGCCAGCATTTACATCTTCAATGGCATTTGCAAAACATATTGTTTCTCTTTTATGAGGCAGTGCCTCAAGCCATTCTGCCATTTGATAACTGCTATGCCATATAGAAGCAGCAAATTATCTCCGTAAGAAGCGTAATTTTGTTGTCAAAGAGACGGATGAGGCACTGCCTCAACCCATTCTGCCGTTTGGTA
>JBFMHD010000145.1:0-7018 GCA_040752395.1 Candidatus Hydrogenedentota bacterium | reverse complement strand
GGATGTCAATAGAAAAATTGTGTAAATAAAAAGAGTGATAAAGAAAGCAATAGTGTATAATAGTGCTTACAAGCTTAGGTGAAGAGAGGCTATCTGGAATATCTCTTATATTTTTGAGTGTTCTAGAAACTTCTCTTCCCCAGTCTTTAGGTTTTCTTGACATGGTTTTCCTACCTCCTCAAATTTTTTGTAAAATTTTGTAAAATATAATATATCTTTTTCACCTTTTATAATAAACACAATTTTTCTATCAGCTCCTTAAAGTGTATCAAAAAGGAGGAGCAGATATGCGAAATCAAAAGACAAGCGATGAAAAACTATCAATAGTGCTTGAGGGATTAAGAGAAAAAAAGCCAGTAATAGAGATATGCCGCAGACATGGGATAACGCAGTCACAGTATTACAAAATGCGGGATAAATTTTTAGAAGGTGGTATGGCTGCGTTATCAGGAAAAAAGTTTAGTTCTCGTGAAGCTGAATTAATGAGTAAGATAACAAAATTAAAACGGATAGTAGGTCGAGTTACGATAGGAAATGAGATATTAAAAAAAACGGAAGAATTGATGGGTCGAAGGTAGAGATAGTGAGAAAGTTAAAAGAAACAGGTTTATACTGCTCCCCATTAAGATGAGACACTCCGAAGGAAAGAGAAAAGACCGTTTTGCAAGCGCAACCCCTGGTAGAGCACAGCAAAACATTTGGATCATAACAAAATTGTTTTCTTATTCTATGATGAATTTCATATTGAGCCAATTGCAAAAAAGCTTGACAAACTCGCTGTGAATGGTATAATACATAGTATAAAAAAGAATATATCAAGGAATATATCTACGGTAGAGATAAATGTTAGTATAGATAATTCAGGCAGAATCATTGTAGCATTCCCTTACGACCGTGTATTGGTTATAATAAATTTATTGAGTTAATTGGCTTAAAAACATGGTTGATTTAGACTGCTCACACGGCTCAGCCGCCGTGTCGTTAGGTTTATAATTGATGAACAGGAGGAAAACCTATGCATGCAAAAATGACTATGATTTATTGGAGGGGAGAAAAATTCTGGCTGGGGAAACTCCTTGAACATCCAGAGATAATGACACAAGGACAAACCCTAAAGGAATTAGAAGAGAATATTAAAGATGCATACTTGATGATGGCTATGGATGATGTACCTCAAGGATATAAGATGAAAGAAGTAGCAGTATGAAGAGAAAGAAATTTGTGCGTCAACTTTTAAAGGATGGTTGTATTTTATTACGTCCTGGAGCAAAGCATGATATTTATATAAATCTGTCTACGGGCAAAAAACAACCTGTTCCTAGACATATTGAAATTGACAATGATTTAGCAAAACATATCAGAAAATATTTAGGATTAAAATAGTCTAACTAATCGTTGCAGCGGATGGCTAACGCCGGTGATGAACTCTATCGTTATGCATAAAAGCAAAGAAGCTTTGAATTTTTATCAAATGCCGATGAAACACTGGATTAAAATAAGAACCACGAATATAATTGAACGATCTTTTGTTGAAGTCCGTCGTCGAACAAGGGCAATACCCTCATTTAAGAATAAGGCAAGTTGTGAACGTATTCTTTTTGCTATTTTTAACTATTATAATGTTAAATGGAAGAAGTGCCCAGATAAACTTTTTGCACTAAATATTTGACATTATGTGAAATACATCCCAATCTTCGAGTATTTTCTCTATGTTCAAATCAAACTTTTTAACAGACATCTTTCTCAACTCCGTAAAGCCCTTTGCCCCCGATTTCATTTAACGTTTTGCGGATAAAAGAAGTTCCGCCGAAGGCGGAATTTGGGTGAGTGCCGTAAGGCACGAACCTTTTATGCTGTGTTAGGCGAAGTCACACCCCTCATTCAAGTTTTGGCAACAGCCTTGCCCCATGTACAATCGCTACTATCTCCACCATCTCAGGCTTTACGCGATACACAATGCGATAGCTCTGGAAAATCCTTTCCCTTAAGTCATCTCGCTGATACTCAGGTACTATCCTTCCTGCCATTGGAAACTCGGCAATTCTCTCAGCGAAGACAATTACTTTCTGAGCAAAGAGTTTGGCATAATGCTCTGAGTCCCTCGATATGTATTGGCAAATCTCTTCCAGATCAGCAGCGGCTTTTGGGGACCAGATCAACTTATCCATTTTCTCAAGCGCTCCTTGACTTGCTCATGAGGAATGCCTTTACCTTCATCAAGTTCCTGAAGCCCTAAGTCCACTTTTTGACAGAAATACAATTCTGCCATAATATCAGCCACGCTGACTTCTTCTGGCATCTGTTCAATCATCTTAATAACTTCCTCCTTTGTTCTTGACATGTTTACACCTCCTAGCTTCATCTTAGAATGTATGTGATTTCGCCTAAGTTAAAATAACCGAAGTACTTCGTTTATGCACGACTCTAAGTGAAACCTCAAATTGTAACTTTTTGCTGTTGTCATTTTCTCTCAAAGTCCAAAGGGCTTTTAATCCGTCCGATATCGAGCAGGCTGACAGGAGTATAGATTTCTGTAATTTTACCACAGCTATTTTTAACACAGGATACTTCAGTTTCTTTTTAGATATTCTTTAATTTTGTTAGTAATATATATTACTTCTTTTTGAGTTAATTCAGGGAAAATCGGTAAAGATGCAATTTCTTTTGTAATCTTTTCAGTCACAGGCAGCGAGTCAGCGCCTCTTTTGTTTTTATAAGGTTGGAACATATGGCAGGGTATTGGATAATGTATCCCACAACTTATCCCTGCTTCTTTTAAAAAACTCATAAATTTTTCCCTGTTCTTTTTGATACGTATCACATATAGATGATAAATATGTTTTACATCTTTAAATTCTACAGGTAAAATCACATCTGTATTTTGTAAGAGCTTACTATACCATTGTGCGATCTTTCTCCGTTTATCATTCCATCTATCAATATATTTCAATTTCACATCAAGTATTGCGGCCTGCAGACCATCGAGCCGACTGTTATATCCTATATATAGCGAGGTATATTTATCACTCCTGCCATGGTCTTTGATAGCCTTGATTTTTTTAAATAGAGCTTCATCATCACATACAACACAACCTGCATCGCCATAAGCCCCGAGATTCTTACCCGGAAAGAAACTGAAACATCCAGCGACCCCAAAAGTGCCTGTTTTTCTGCCTTTATACAGTGCACCGTGAGCTTGAGCACAATCCTCGATTATATGTATATTATTTTCTTTAGCTATTATACATATTTGATCCATATCGCAGGGCTGGCCATATAAATGTACGGGTATAATAGCCTTTGTTCTATCTGTAATCTGGGTTTTTATTTTTTCGACACTCATCGTATAATGGTCTTCGTAAATATCAACAAATACAGGCTCTGCACCTGTTGCAGACACTGCTTCAACTGTAGCTACAAAAGTATGTGACGGAACAATCACTTCGTCTCCCTTACCAATGCCTAATGAAAGAAGTGTTAAAAATATCGCATCGGTCCCATTACCAACACCTACGCAAAACTTTCTTCCTATATAATCCGCAAAATTTTTCTCGAAACACTCAAGATAATGGCCGCCAACAAAAGCCGAATCCCTGATAACATTTTTTATCGCTCTATCTATCTCTTTTTTATATCTTTTATACTGTCTTTTTAGATCAACAAAAGCAATCTTCATTATAACTCCTGTCTTTTATTTATATTCCTCAATCTCGTCTATGCGTTTTACTACTTTAGCGGGGTTACCACAGACAACGGTGTATGCTGGCACGTCTTTTGTAACGACACTGCCGGCACCAATAAGCGAATATTTGCCAATCCGTATCGCGGGTAGCAAAGTAACATTAGCACCGATCTTAGCAGATTCTTCTATTATTGGTCCAACCAGATTCTCTTTAACATGTTTTGAGCGAGGATACTTTGCATTTGTAAAAACTACATTAGGACCCACCCAGCAACCCTTCTTTAATATTGAATATTCGGGTATGAACACTTTAGAATGTATCCTTACATCATCTTCTATTATCACTTCATACTCTATATCGGACCCGGAACCTATGGATACATTTTTCCCTATTTTATTATTCTCTCTTATGAGCACGAAATGACCTGTCTGAAAATTTTCACCTATGATGTTACCAGCGTATATAACAGTATGCGACCTGATTATACTATTATCTGATATGATAGTTTTAACATCTTTATCTTTTTGTGTTCTTGTTTTTACACCGATAACTACATAGTCACCTATCTCACAATTCTTGCCTATTTCAACGTTTGGATAAATTATGTAGTTCACTCTTACTCCTTTATCTCTCAAATTTTTTAAACACTACAGAATTGTCATTAAAAAAGCAACAAAAATATTTCATTATCATACATTTTACCGAATGACGTAATTAAAAAATTCATCTATCTGAAATTATATTTTTAAATATTATAACTTTACAACACTATATTAATTAAAGTATAATAAAAGCGCTATGAAGAATGAGATATTATTCTCGGAGATGATACTATTAAAAGAAGACTTAAAATTGTATTGGGGGGATGCTTTAAAAAGTATAGTATTAATCGGCTCGCGTGTAAAAGGAAATAACGAGCCAGAAAGCGACCTTGATGTCATAATAATTTCCGATAATTTCCCGGTATTAAAACCTGCACGGTTTAAATTTCTTTTACCATATCTTAAAAAATATGCTGAACTTATGAGATACGCCTCTTTTATTTTATTACCGACTGAAAGGTCTTATAGTATAAAGCCATTTTATTTAGGAGCTCTGGATGGATTTAAAATAATTTATGACCGTGAAGACTTTTTTAGCAAAATAATAAAAAAAATTCAGCATAGACTTAAAGAATTGGGAAGTTATAAACAGACTGACCCTATGGGTAATGAATATTGGGTACTTATCCCCGATGATAAATATAAAACCAGTATGCGGGTAGTAATATGAATGGCGAATTATTAGCAAAAGAATATTTAAGAAAAGTTAAAAACAGGATAGAAGCTGTAAGATTATTATTCAGCCGTGATGCTTATGATGATGTTGTCAGAGAGTGCCAGGAAATTGTAGAACTAATCTTAAAAGGGATGCTGCGAAAACTTGGGATAGACCCACCTTTAATTCATGATGTCGCGGATACTATTCGAGCCTATAAAAACAGGCTCCCTTCTTCCTGGCAGAAAGAACTTGATGAGATTTCTGATCTATCAAAAGAACTATCCCAGGAAAGAAGTCAAGCGTTTTATGGCGATGAAGAAGACTTTACTCCATTATTAGAATTGTATGATAAAGATACGGCTCATAATTACATAAAACGGGTAGAACATCTGATAGCATTGTTCGAACAAGCCCTAAAAGAGTTCTAAATATGATACCAAGGTTTATTCTTGAAGAAGAGATTAAGAAATGGTTAAGTGGCGGACTTATTTCAAAAGAACAGAGTGAAAAAATTCTATCTTTATATCCCGAAACAATTCCCTCATCTGAAGCTGAAAAAGATAAAAGCGGAAAACTCATTTCTGTATTTTCAATCCTTGGTTCTATTCTCGTAGGACTTGGAGTAATACTCTTTTTTGCTGCTAACTGGTCTGCTATCTCAAAACCTATTAAACTCATCTTAATCTTTGGAGCAATAATCTCTGTATATGCACTCGGATATTTTCTTAAATTCGTTAAAGGTAACTATCCTAAAACAGGTACAGCTCTTTTACTTTTAGGTGCTATGTTCTACGGTTCAGGTATCTGGCTTATAGCACAGATATTTAATATCAGTGTGCATTATCCTGATGGTGTTCTATGGTGGGCGATCGGTCTTATTCCGCTTGTATATATAACTCTTTCGAACCCTGTTTTGTGTCTTACTTCTTTTCTTTTTACACTATGGTTAGGTATAGAGTGTATAGATTACAGCACTGTTAAATACCACTATTTCTTCTGGGGATTAGTTATCGTCTTGCCACTTACTTATAAAATGCTATCAAGAACAAGTCTGTTTTTTACTTTAGGTGGTATAGTATTCTTTTTTCTGATAGCCCCTTATAGATGGTTTGAGTCAGAGACTACATCTTATCACGCTGTCCGATTTTTTACCGTCCCTCTTATATTACTGTTTTTAGGGATTTTTATTTATCTTTTTGGCACAATTCAGTCGAGATTTAAAGGTCGATGTCTTTTATGATTTATTGCCACGTTCTTTATTTTTCATTGCGGGTGGTTTATTACTTTTGGTAGGTGGCGTATCACTTGAAAAGTATAGAAGAAAAATTTTAAAAAAAGCTGTTAGTAATTTATGAATCAAAGAATTAAATTTTGTATAGCCATTCTTTTTCAGATTATCATTTTAGTTTCAATGATCGGGATGAAACTATATACTTTAAAAACAGGTGAACGTATTTTGCTTGAGAGTGTTCCTCTTGACCCGCGAGATATGTTTAGAGGAGATTATGTCCGTCTCAATTATAAAATCTCTAACATAAATCTTGCAGATATTAAATGCGATGATCCTTCATTCAAACGAAAAGAGACGGTCTATGTAACATTACAGAAATCTGATACCTACTGGATCGCAACAGGTATTTATAAAGAAAAACCAGAAAACGAACTCTTTATAAAGGCCGAGATTCAAAAAATACTGACCACGTTAGTATATAAAATAAAATATCCTGTCACTGACACTTTCTACATCTCAGAATACAAATGTTTTGGTTACGACTGGATAAAAGGTCGAGTCAATGACACTGTTTATGTTTTGCCAGAACAATCTGATCCCTCTATAATTGACGGAATTGTTCTTTATAAAAACGTATATAATAGTTTCGAGATAGAAAATTATATTGAGGGTACTATAATCTCGGTTGTTACGGATAAAAAAGAGGTCTCATTAAGATACGGGATAGAATCTTATTTTGTAGAAGAAGATACAGGGAAAGAGATTGAGGCGCATCTTAGATGGGACAGTAAATCAAAGGTGTGTGTTGAAGTTTCTGTTGATAAAAATGGCAACATCGGCATAA
>JBFMHD010000144.1:0-7044 GCA_040752395.1 Candidatus Hydrogenedentota bacterium | reverse complement strand
TATGACCAAGATAAGTGCGATACTCGAGAGAGTGAGTGCTATGGCTGAAAGAGTAGCATTAGCACAGATGAAAGCGTAAATATGAATTTTTTGAATTCACTGAATGAGTTGACAAAAAATGATAGGATTTGTCTGTATGGTGCTGGCGGTGTAGGTAAAATATTTCTGGATATACTCAAGCAATATCGTCCTGATGTTAATGTGATTTACTTTGTAGATACCTATAAAAAGGGTACATTCTGTGGAAAAGAAATTGTCTCTTTTACAGAACTTCATAATAGAAAAAGTGAGATCGACCGTATTTTAATAACATCATTTGAATTCTGGCAAATCGCAGCAAACCTCGATAAACACAATATTAATAATTATAATGTTGTTAATCCTACTTTCTTTGATAGCTATACTGAGGAAGAATTCAAGAAAGTCAGTACCTATATTAAAAAAGTAAAAGACATTCTACTCGATAATTCAGATAAGCAGTTATATGAGATGTTAATGAACCATCGTAGAATTTGTAGTGATAAATCAATGTTTTTTAAGCTATATAGTTGGAATGATCCAAAACAATATATGGAATTTATCAATGCCCGGACTATACATACAATAATTGATGCAGGTGTTGGAGATGGGTTGGAGATAATGAAATTTTTAGATAAGTTACCCAATATAAAATACATTTATGGATTCGAACCTCATTTTGATATGTATAAAGCAGGTAAGTTTTATTCTGAATTATCAGTTCTTGACAACGTAAAGGTATACCCTCTTGCATTATGGAATGAATCTAAAAATATGAAGTTAGCAGTAGGATATATGGTATCCAAGATAGTAGAAGAGTCGATCCCTTCACAAAAAACAATCGATATAGAAACAATAACATTAGATGAATTCGTTAGAAAAGAAGGGATAAAGATTGATTTTATAAAAATTGATACTGAGGGTGCTGAACGCCAAGTGATTGAAGGTTCGTATAAAACATTAACTGAGCAGCGTCCACAACTGGCAGTTTGTATATATCACAGTAAAGAAGATATGTATGTAATACCACTTAAACTATCTGAACTATTACAGGATTATATTCTCCGCATTGGACATTACTCGCCTATACAGATAGAAACAGTGTTATATGCCATCCCTAAAGAGGTATATTATCTCTGAGTAAAAGATATTTTGCATTTGTTATTCTGTTTCTAATATTTGAGATGCAATTTTTAACCTCAGCGTTATCAGCAGTAACAATAACTACTGGTTCAGATGGAGAAACCATCCAGTATTTGTGGCAGACATATAATGACTGGGTTCAAGGGGATGGATTTCATTATTATATTGACCCTGGGGATGGTTATTTGACCTTAAATAGTAGAAGACATTTTGTATGGACATATAGTGGCTATTGGTCTACTAAAAGTTTTGATGGTCAATATAGTAACCCGTCATTTGATTATGAGAGAGGGATATGGTATTCTGATACTTTTATAATTTATGGTGATCAAATCAGGTTTCCATTCAGGGGAAGGGTTACTGGTACAAATGATGTTGTTCTTGATGTAGATGTTAATGGTACCTATGAAAGATATTGTTTAAGGAGCTGGACTACTTCGCACCATCCGTGGCTGACAAATATATGGAACGTAAGTCAATATAAAGGGAGAACCGCAAGAATAATTGGATGGAAACAGGACGTGGGGCCTTGGAGATGGATAGGGTTTTCAAATAATTTCAATATTGAACCATTTTATCAAGCCAATTCATCCGGCAATAAATTAAATCTACGATATAATTATGGAGAGTTTCATTCAGAAATTTTTGGGGTTGATACTGGTTTAATGAAATTAACCAGGGTTGATTGTGAATGGAATGATATACCAGGTATAAATGTTTCTATTGAAGCGAGAAGCGGGACATCTGTTTTTAATGTTAAACAGACATTTATGGATTGGAATGTGAGCGGTTCATGGGGATGGAGCAGTTTTAATATTCATTATACACAACCAATCGAAGATTATCATACGGGTTACATGTGGACAGATACCTTTATTATTTATGGAGATGAGATAAGGTTTCCATATAGGGGCATAGTTAATGGGTATAACGATGTAGTCTTAGATGTAGGGAATGATGGAATTTATGAAAGATACTGTCCACGAAATTATACCAATAATCCAAATTATAATCCATATTTTAATAATATATGGAATGTGAGTGAGTTTAAAGGGAAACCAGCAGTTATAAAAGCATGGAAATGGGAGGTAGGTCCCTGGCGCTGGATAGGTTTTTGTTCTCACAATAGATATATGGCAGACCCATATTATAATAATCCTTTCACACAGACAGACCAAATGGGTAATAAGATTGACTTTTCTTTGTATGACTGGAGTGATTGGATACCTTTGAGCAACGGTTGTACACCTGATACGACTTTGATAGGAAATTATTTCCAATACAGATTAAGAATTGAAAGTGACAGCGATTTATTGATACCACGGATTTACAGTGTGAGAGTTCAATTAAATTCGATTACGGAGCCAGAAGCAGTTATCAACACTATACCTTTATCATCAATCACTAAAACTATGGATGTACAGATAATGGTTCAGGCGAATACTATGGTTGAGACATCAAGTCTGAAGTTCCAATCTGCTACAGGCAAAACTATAGAACTACAGCTTACTAATCCATCGGGTGATAAGATAAATTTTGAGGCAACATTAAGTGTTACAAAAGAACTTGATGGTGGTGTTGGACGATTTATCTGGGAAGCTTATAGCATTGATGGAACCTATGGAAATAAGATAATAAGTGGAGAGACTATGCTTATTGATTTATTACCAGAAGCTATTATAAACTTGCCACAGGATACCCCGTTTTGTAAAGGCGAGCATTGTATAACTTTGATTACTGATAAAGCCATAGCAAACTCACGGTTATGGCTGATTACAGAAGATGGTGATAGTTTTGAAATAGTTTTACATAAAACAGAAGATGAACTTGTATGGGAAGGCGTATTAAAAATTGATGAATACACTGGAGATGGGGTAGGTAGATTTTATTGGGAAGGAGTTACAAACTTTGGGAATATATCTCATCAAGTTGTACAGGGAGAGACCGTTGTTATCGATGCATCGGGTATAGTGTTTTTACCTGCAAAGAGATTTATAACCATTAATCGGGATTATGCACAGGAGGTAATTTTAACATTAAAGAATCTTGATAACGAGCCACACGAATTTAAACTTTTACCTGTTTTTGGATTGCCAGGTGATATTTTAGTTGGGTTCATAGGTGATGGGATAGATACAACAGGTTATCTGGACTCCGGACAATCACAAGATGTTACTTTAATAATCCATTCACAGGATAGCCAGAGAGATGTTTATACAATTCCTGTTGAGATATTAAGTATGAAAACAAACCAGGTGATGTGTTATCGAGGTGAACTAAATGTAATGGTTCGACGACCCAATATAAATTTTGATATAATTTTAATATCAGAGGAACCAGTGAGCGGTATACGGAAATACAAAATTATGAATCATGGTGATACAATGACAGATGTCAGATTACGGATTGGTGATGATCTGGCAGGTGAAATAATATTTAGCCCGCAAATGAATCATGGTTTAATTGGACAAGGAGAAGAATTTGAGTTCTATGTAGTACCACAATATTTGAACTCCGGGATAACAGAGATAAGTGGTTCGTGGTTTGTTGAGGCATTGGTTACGCTTGACGGTATGAATGCTCGTATAAGCAGAGAGATAAAAGAACAATGGATACTTGATAAACCATTATGGTTAGTTGAACTGGACGACCCGTGGGTTTATGCTCATGTAAGAGATTGGTACTGCATTAATCGACGTAATATAACAATGGGTTTTAATATTCCGCCGGGTTTTGATTCTACAGATGTAGACCAGCGTAGATTAATAACTCAAATCAGGATAGCGTTACCTGGTGGACATAGGGTAAGATATTATCTTAATGGTAATTATATACCAGCTTTAGATAAAATAATCTCAGCTAACGAGTTACCAGGAACAATACTACAATATAATGTTCCCGGTCCACAAATAGACCTTGGCTGGTACAATTGGACTGGTTCAAGATGGAATGTTTTACAAATAATAACTTCACCAGAAGCTAATCCCGGCCATTACGTCTCAAGTACAAGGACACGGTTTGGCTGGCGTATACCTCCACCGCCTTATGGTCCTCCGCCAGAGTGGCCCGAATTTCCAGCGCCGGGTCCATGTCCCGCAGGTGAAGGACACACTTTTAAAATTATTATGCCAGGAGATACTTATGAACAAGCTCTGCAGGCTGCCTGGAAACTCCCGTACGTATATAGCATCGCTGATACATTGCAGGTAGTGATACTAAATCCCAAACCAAATTTTGAGATAAGGAAGTGTTCAAACATATTAATAAGTGCAAGGGTAACAGATAATACCGGGATACCTCAGGGTGAGTATCATACAGATATTGTACTGGCGGTATTTAATACCGGAGAAGATTCACTGGTATTATATGACGATGGTTTACATAGTGATGGTTATGAAAATGATGGTTTGTATGCAAATTATTGGGATGCCAAAACAATAGGGCCTGTGGGTTTTACAGTCTGGGCATATAATAGTAAAGACCTTACTGGTGACACAGTTTATGGAAGTATTTTACCGAATGTGCCACCTGAGGTAAGACTTATTTATCCGAATGGGAATGAGAGATTATCTGGTGTTATTTTGGTTTCCTGGGTTGCTGTGGATGCTGATAATGATGATTTAACTTATAGTTTGTATTACGGTCACTCGAAAACAGGACGGTTCTATTTGTTAGCAGCTGGAATATCAACAACCCAGTATTTATTAGATACTACACAAATACCCGATGGCACATATTATTTTAAAGTTATAGCAAGTGATGGTAGATTTGTTGGAATGGATATATCAGATGGTTTGAACTGGATTCGGAATATACCGGTGTATGCTCCAGAACTTGATATGTTACCTTCTTATGTAAATAGTTCACACCTAACAATAAAAGGTTCAGCAGAGGAAGGGATGAATGTAGTAACAATTATTGAGAAAGAGGATGGAGAACAAATAATTTGTGATACAGTAATAGCAGATAGAAGTGGCCGATTTACAACAATAGCTGTTCTACCATTAGAAGACGAAAAATATAGTGTATATGCCTATGCAGTAGATAATAAAGGTAATATAAGTCAATACTCTAAAAAACAAGAGGTTATGTATTTAATCGAACCACCTGCACCATTGAGTATTGATTTAGTACCAATATCAAGTCCTACAAGAGGGCCAGTAGTCTTGAGTTATCAAATTATGCGAGGAGAGATACTGATTCCGAATGCTGTGATTACAGGTGATCATAGCCCGTATTATGCAACAGGTTATTATGATGAGATTTTAACTGTGACTGACCCTGTTTATGGAGACCAAACCACAGTGAGAGTGAATTTTGTAATAGATACACAGCCACCATTAATAGATTTAATTTATCCTATTGGAGGGGAAACTTTTTATCCAGGAGACAATATATTTATACAATTCAGTGTAGAGGATAACTATCCATCAGGATTAACATATCTTGCATATCTTATAGGGAAAGATGTAATTATAGAGGTCCAACCTGGTATGATTATAAAGGCAACAGATATACCAGCAAAAGATTATATATTACAAATTCACGCAAAAGATAAAGTTGGGAACATTTCGCTTGTGACATCAGACGTATTCAGTGTAATTCACGATGTTTTGCCACCACGAACAAATATTTATATCGGTCAACCGCAGGTTAATAATTTATATGTAACATCCAGCTCGCAATTTTTATTAGATGCTGTTGATGATCTTATGGAGGTAGGAGATGGTAAAGGATTAGGAGTTAAGGAGACACTATTCAGGATTCAGAATACAGTATTTGAAAAATATATTATACCATTTACTCTTTCGTTTGAAGGAAAGAACATCATAGAATTTTACAGCCTAGATTTAGTAGGAAATATAGAGAAAGTAAACAGCATCTCAGTTTTTGTAGATAATTCTCCACCAGTTACCATCGACGATTATCAATATAGCGATATTTGGATAAATCAGCCTGCATATATAACTTTAACTGCAAATGATAAAGTTCTTCCAGACTCAAGTCGTGGTGTTGGGGTGGCTAAAACTGAGTATATAGTAGCCGGTTCAGTTAATCAATCAGGCATTGGCAATAATATTTCAATTAGTAATGAGGGTATAAGTTATGTCAGTTATTATTCTACGGATTTACTCGGGAATGTGGAAGAAACAAAAACAATTACAATAAAACTTGATTTTACTCCACCGATTGTAGATATCATATATCCTCTCGAAGATGCAAAACTCAATACTGACGTTATAGTAACTTATTTAATGAGTGATAATTACACTGTTGTTGAAGACCTGATTACAATTGGGGACACGTTCTTTACTGAAGAGGGGTATCACACAGCGGTGATAACTGCAGAGGACCAGGCAGGAAATGTTGGTAGTGATTCGGTGACATTTTTGATTGATAAGACTCCACCAGTATTGAGCATCGCACCTCTAACAACACCCACAAATCAAGCTGTGACACTGGAGATTAGTGTATCAGATAACTTCAGTGCAGTAGATGATATAATAATCACAGGGGATAACAGTCCGTATACCGAAGAAGGAGAATATATCGAGATAATCACAGCAACTGACCAGGCTGGAAACCAGACCAGTGAAACAGTATCGTTTGTGATAGACTTAACTCCGCCTGTAATCTCAATTAATATCGGCGATCCGAAGTACGGTTCGAATCCGACTTATGTTACATCCCAGACAGAGTTTACAATCAATGTAACAGATAATCTTACAGGTGTAGCAGAGACTGCGTATAAAATTGATGATGGAGAGTATATAATAATACAGGGGTTAGGGGTTGGGGGTTTGGGTTTAGTGGAAGGAGAACATACGATAACGGTTCGGTGTAAGGATGGTGCCGGGAACATTGGCTCTGCATCGATAGATG
>JBFMHD010000143.1:0-7052 GCA_040752395.1 Candidatus Hydrogenedentota bacterium | reverse complement strand
CCTTGATAGTCTATTCTTCTTTTCTCCAATCGTTTCAAAAAATTAAGATCAAAATCATCACCGACTACACCTATCATATATACTGGCGTAAATAAAGAAGCAGCTACAGAAAAATATATAGCAGACCCGCCGAACCTGCGTTCCAGTTTACCAAAAGGCGTCTCGACTGTATCATACGCAATAGAACCTACTACTGTAAGTTTACCCATAAAATTACTCCGGAAAATATAGCTTATCTATATACTTTACAACGATGCTTTACCCTATAAATACTGATCACTCTTTTGTCATCATCTATCAAGTAAAGTACACGATAGTCTCTAACTCTGATACGCCAACCGTCCACTTCAATTAATTTTTTGACACCATGTGGTCTCGGATTAGACTTCAAACTTTTAATTGCGTCTATTACGTCTTGAATTATTTCATTGGGCAAAGACTCGATCTCCCTAACTGCCCGGCGTTCAATAATGATACGATACATAATTAATGAATTCTACCCTGTCTTTTAAGCTGCCTGGCAAGATTCTCAAACTCAATAAACCCTTTGGGATGGTCTTTTGCTTTTTTTAAATCTACTGCATCCTCTAAATCATCAAGATACTCCATCAATCTAAGATAATCCTTAATAGATAAAACTATGGATTTTTTCTCTCCTTTTTCATCAATAAGATATTCTGCTTGAATAGTCATCTTCTTTACCTCCTCTGAAAAACGTTGTAACTCTAATAATATCAAATAGAGGCAAGAAGCAAGATAACGGAAAGAAAGATAACGAAAGAAGCAAGAGGCAAGAAGCAAGATAACGGAAGAAGTGAGAGGTATCAGGACGGGCTACAGGCTACAGGCTACGGACTACAGCCGGCTGGAGCAAAAAGCCCGGAGCCTGCTGAAAAGTCTTGAGTCTTGAGTCTCGAGTCCTGTTTTGACTCACGACTTGCGACTCACGACTCTTTTCATATCATCTTTAGTTTTTCATACTTTGTGTAGAGCGCAAACCGCGCTCATGTTGACTCCTTCGAAAAAGTTCGGAGCTCGGAGCTCGTATCTATTATTACGAACTCCTGACCCGAATAAATCGGAAAAGAAATATTACCACGGAATAATCGAAAAAACACCAGACAGGGGATCATTCCAGCATTATCGGATTGAATTTTATTGAAATACAGAAACATATTCCGTGTTTCAGTAATTCTGTGTTTCAGTGGTAAAATATTTTTGCTGAAAATGTCAAGTTTTTATTTGTAAGGTACTATTGGCCAGGGTGGAAAGATCAGTTGGGGGAATCCGTAATTTTTTTTATTGAACATATTTCTTTTTTAGATAGAGTAGAGCCGTTATTATGGGTTATACAATTTGCGATGCGAAATTTATAACATCCTGGTTTGGTGATAAACTTATTGATTTACTGCAATTATCGCAAATAGCGTTTGCAGGTAGATCAAATGTGGGAAAATCATCCTTAATAAACGTTCTGTGTAATAAAAAAAGGTTAGCTATTGTCAGTAAAACACCTGGTAAAACAAGATATATAAATTTTTTCGGTTTAAAAATTAAACATCAGGATAAATTTTATACAGACAGATTGTTTGTTGACATCCCTGGATATGGGTTCGCAAAAATCTCGAAGATTTTAAGATTAAAATGGGAGGAGTTATTAAATGTTTATTTCAAAAACGCCCACGGGTTAAAAATCATAGTATTGATAATTGATAGCAATGTGGGTCTGACTTTACTTGATAAAATTCTTATTGAATGGCTAAAAGATTTAAATATTAATTTTATAATTACAGCGAATAAATTTGACAAACTCCAAAAAAGTGTTGGGTTGGCCTTAATAAACAAGACACGGAATGAATATACGGGGATAGAAGTAATTCCTGTTTCTGCTAAAACGAGATATAACATTGATTATCTTCGAAATTTTTTATTATCCTTCATTATGTCTTGACAAATATTTTCTAATGGTTTGAATTATATGAAATAAGAGGAGGTTATAAAATTTGGGTACTGAAACAATCTCTTCGGTTGAGACTATAAACATAAAAAAAGGTACGTTTTTGTTTTTTCAGGGTTCTGAATCCGATTATTTTTACATACTTAAAAAAGGCGAATTAGAAGTCATTATTAATGAAGAAAAAGATTTTCCTTTGAATGAAGACGTTATTTTATCACAGGGTAAACGGATTGCTATAATCAACCCAGATTCATCTGTGGGTGAGGTTGGTTTTATAAAAAACATACCGCGTTCTGCAAGCGTCTATGCTACTTGCGATTCTTCTCTGATCCGTCTACCCTCTTCTCGTGAAGAGATGATAACGTTCTTTCAGGAACACCCTGATGTGGCGATCTCACTTGCTAAAATTTTATCCAGGAGATTGCTTGAAAGTGTAGAAAGATATAACTTAATAAATAAATACTTGATTAACCTCCAGATACTTATAGATAATGTCGCCATTATTAATAAGTATTATATTAATCAATTAAAAGACCTCCTTACCCATGATAAAAAAAATATACTCTTATCTTTTTTACAGAACCCTATTCTTCGACGCGGTGAAATTCTTATAGGTAAATTAGAAGAGAAGAATTTAAGAATAGATAATATTGATGAATCATTCCTAAATCAGAGACTTGGCGATGAGATAGATATAAAATACGGGGTAAATATAGAAAAAGATGAGTTTGTACCTGATATACGGCTTGTTAACATTCTTCATAGAGCACTCTCAATAAGTTATCCTGAATTCGAACAGTTTTTAAAAGAAGATAGTAAATCTTTAAATTATCTTATTTTACTCTTCAGTAATGGATTTGCTTTAATAGATAAAAAGTTATACGATATAAGCATTTTAACCGACAAATCGTTACGTCTTTTAGCTAATTCTGAAACAAGTTGTATAAAAACACTGCTTGATATCTTTTATTATATAAAAGATATTAATACGGTTTTTGTCGAAAGAGTTGCCTTAATACTGGAGCGTTTATTTACTTTGTTAACAGAATTAAATAATGAATATATACAGCTATGGGGAAAATCAATACCAAATTTAGTTATTAAAACACCTCAAATATATAAAGATTTAAATATATTTATTAAAAAAAAGGAAGAAGTGGTAATAGAGGAAAGGCAAAAAGCAGAAGCACCTGGCATTAAAATAACGAAACAGGAGATACCCGATGTCAACCCTCTAAAAAAAGTTATAGAATTCGGCATCATTACAGGATCAGAAGAAGAAGAATTATTAAAAAGGCTTAAAGAATACAATTGTCTCCCGGACAGATTTGATACAGAACCACATGTCAGACGACTTAAAAAAGATATCGGCTCTAAATACTTTGATATCGTCTATAAAGTTTTTGAGTATTGTAAAAAGATTAACGATGTACCGCTGGACTTCAAATATTTGTTCAGATATGGGCTCCTGGACAGAACACTTGTTTCAAATGAGGTATTAGCTCAACTCCCTTTTCCGACAGAAGAGAAAACAAGAAAAATCCCGATTTACTATATGGACGAGTGGATAGAGTACATTAATTCCGGCAAGGAATCACCAAGCAATACTGAGATGGGGCAGAATTATGAAGAACATCTCGAGGAAAAAAGAAACAGCCTGAGAAAAGGCGAAAAACTTGTTCTATCAGAATATCATCTTGCACAGTTCGAAATCGAAAATATGATACGCTCCTCATCAAGGATGTGTTCCGGGTCGTTAAGTCTTGACTTCCCTGTACTTGATGAGCTCTACTTAAAAAAAGTCGATCTAAGAAAATTTATTCTAAATAAATCGATTATAGAAAATAATCTTATTGCATTGATGGGACTTGATTACTCAGTATTTTTTAGAGAGGTAAAATTTGTTATTGCTGATAAAACTGACTATTATTATGATGAGATTTATCCAAATATAATAATTTTACCGGTTGTTGGGACAAAAGCTATAGTCTGGCAGGAAATTGTCGCTAATAAACGTAATTCTCACGGAAGGATTGTGTTCCCTGTATTTATACTCGAAGATTTTGTAGATATACTTTTAGATGTTATTGCACATTTTAGATGGGAATTAGCAAAGACTATGGCTGGTTACAATTGGGGCGACCCTGTTGAGGGTGGTTTGACTGGTAAATATTATGATTATATACAATTCTATAAAAAAAATCCTGATTTAACAGATGAGGTTAAGGAACATTTAAAATCTTTATTTACTAAATATCGCTCCACACAGGAACGATTTTCTTATGACTATAACCTATGGATAAAATTTGAGCGAGAAGCCATAATAAAACTCAATAAAGTCAACCGGGAGATATTTTATCAATATGTCCCTTTCCCCAAACCGATAAGAACCCGATTAAGCAGCGTACCAGCGTTTGAAAGAATAGCTCGTATAGAAGAAAATAGACGTACTAAACAACTTCAGATACTTGAAAATAGAAAAAAACGTTTAGCGAATGAAGGCATCGATATATCAAAAATTATTGAAACCACTATAAGATATTATTCGACATAATCGTAAATACTCACTAAATAGGCTTCTGAAGCCTGAAGCCAACATATTATCTTTATTACTGCTCAATAACAATCTCTACCCTTCGGTTTTTTGCCTGCTCCTCTTTGGTTTGCTTATCCACACTCCCGACAATGGGTCGATATTCACCATACCCGATTATTGATATCCTTTGCGAATCTATACCAAACTTATCAATTAATGAACGTGCAATCACAGCTGATCTACAGGCTGAAAGTTCCCAGTTTGTAGGGTATAAAGGAGAACGGATATTACTGTTATCAGTGTGGCCTTCGATTCGAAAATACTGGTCAGGTACTATTTCTTTTAAAAAAAACGCAACGTTTTCTAAAATGGTTTCTGCCCCGGGTAAAAGTTGAGCTGAGCCCGGTGCAAAAAGAAACTGGTCGGTCAAAGTAATTATCACCCCTTGCTCGCCTTCTTTTACTATCGCACCGTACTGCTCAATCTTTTTTAATAATTTCTTACCGCGTGCTTTACGCTCAATAAGTGTTTTCTCATAAGGTAATAAGCCTCTGCCACCAGGCAATGGTTTCTCAGCTCCTTCAAAAATACCAAATTGCTGGGCGAATTCTAATCCGAATGCCCTTACTTTCTCCTCACTTATTACTGAAACAGAATAAAAAAATATGAATAATGCAAGAAGCAGGGTAATCATATCAGCGTAGGTAAGAAGCCAGCGTAAACCACCGGTTGCACTATGTCCACCGCCCCCACCACCCGCGCCTTTTATTCTCCTTGCCATAAAATCACCCCTTATCTCTTCTCCTGTGCTTCTTCTTCCCTTCCTCCGTATCGTTCTCGCTTTCTTAAAAATACACTCAATTTTTCATTAACGATACCCGGGTTATCTCCACTCATTAAAGAGATCAAGCCAAACATAACGAGTTCACGATATCTTTCCTCGACCTCGTCTAATACCTTTAATTTCTCTTGCAGCGGAAGAAAAATCAGGTTTGCACTTGAGATACCGTAGAATGTAGCGATAAATGCTGTAGCAATAGCCCCAACTACTTTCCCTGTCTCTTCGCCAGCAGCAGCCATTGCAAGCGCAGCTATAAGTCCAAGCACCGTGCCAACAATGCCCATTGTTGGTGCATATCCACCCATCTGATTAAATACATCCATACCTTCTTTATGCCGGAGTTTTGTATTCTCAATCTCGTTCTCAAGCAGAGCTTTCACTGTCTCAGGGTCAACACCATCAACAACTAATTGCAACCCTTTTTTGAAAAATAAGTCCTCGATCTCTTCGAGGTCTGCTTCAAGAGTAAGTATCCCTTCTCTGCGTGCTTTCTCTGCAAAACTGACAAAGGTATTTATAAGTTGTTTGGGATCATATTTTGGTTCTTTGAGCGTAAGCCAGAGCAATTTAGGAATACGAAGAAATGTTGACCACGAGATACCAAGCATCGTGGCACCTATCGTACCACCGAATATTACTATAATAGCTGATGGCTTCAAAAATGGATTAATGCCTTTGGGGTTAAGATGTAATACCTCCATCGCACCTGAAAGAAATACAGACCCTACGCCAAGGATTAATCCTAAAATAGTTGTTAGATTTATACCAAACATCGGATCTTACCCCCCATTAAAAATTGATATCTCATAACTGGACTTATATTATATCATATTATCGGTATTATGTAAACAAGTCTTTACTAAAATAAATTTCTCTTCTTTTCTTGACAAATATAAATAACATATATTTATTCATACCACTATAATGGAACCGATATCTTTTTTTATCGACTTTTTTTTACATCTTGATAAACATCTTAACGAGATTATCCAAACATACGGCACAGGAACGTATTTACTTCTTTTTATCATAATCTTCTGTGAAACAGGACTCGTTATAACACCTTTGTTACCAGGTGATTCGTTACTTTTTGCTTCTGGAACATTCGCTTGTACTGGAGCACTCGACCATAAATGGCTATTTATACTTCTTAGTTTAGCTGCTATTTTAGGCGATACTGTAAATTACTGGATCGGGTATAAGGTAGGTCCCAAAATATTTTATAAAGAAAATGTTCGTTTTTTAAATAAAGAGTATCTTAATCGTACCCATAGATTCTATGAAAAATATGGTGGAAAGACTATTGTGATAGCACGATTTATCCCGATTATTCGTACCTTTGCACCGTTTGTTGCAGGCATTGGTACAATGAGTTATTTCAGATTTATATGTTATAATGTATTTGGTGGTATACTCTGGGTTTGGATCTGCGTTTATAGTGGTTATTTTTTTGGCAATATTCCTTTTGTAAAAAGACATTTTAGTTTAGTTATTCTTATGATAGTTTTTATATCCATTCTGCCAGGTATTATAGAATATATCCGTCATCGCGGGTTGCGCTCTACACAACGTATGAAAAACTAAAGATGATATGAAAAGAGTCGTGAGTCAAAACAGGACTCGAGACTCAAGACTCAAGACTTTTCAGCAGGCTTTTGGCTTTTGGCTCCAGCCGGCTGTAGTCCGTAGCCTGTAGCCCGTCCTGATACCTCTCACTT
>JBFMHD010000142.1:0-7180 GCA_040752395.1 Candidatus Hydrogenedentota bacterium | reverse complement strand
AAATATTGAAACAACAAAAAACAATAGGATACCTCAAGATGAGATAATTATTGGTATGACACAAGAACCAGATAGTTTGGACCCTGTTTTTTCGCAGATGGCTGCTTCAAGTTTAATTCAGGGGGCCCTGTTTGAGGCCGAAACCGAAAGAAATGAAAAATGGGATCGAGAACTGAGATTAGCTGAAAAGATCCCATCGCTAAAAGATGGAGATTGGAAGATACTTGATAAAAAAAGGATGGAAACTATATGGAAGATAAAACCAGCTTCAGTCTGGGAAGATGGGCATCCTTTAACTGTATTTGATTCTTTATTTGTTCATAAAATTTATATGGACCCGGATATCCCTGTTACTTCGAGAGATGTCCATAAAAGGATAGAAAATATCGAAATAATAGATTCCTATAGTTTACGCATAGTCTGGAAGGAGAGGTATCATCTTGCTGATTATGGTATAGGTTTTTTACCATCACATATTCTTGAACCAGTTTATAAATCAGACCCTAAAAAGTATCATCAATCTTTTTATAATAAAACACCGATCGGTAACGGCCCTTATAAGCTTTCTAAATGGGTTTCTGGTGTTGAAATAGTTTTAGAAAAAAATGAATTATTCTTTTTTGATAAACCATTTACAAATAAACTAATTTTTAGATTTATTCCCGACTCAAATACTTTACTTGCTAATCTTTTATCAGGTACCATTGATGCCTCTCCCCCGGGTCTTGGCATAACATTTGACCAGGCTATTGAACTTGAAAAACAAGATAGAAAAGATATAAAATTATTTTTTACCCCCGGACTTATCTGGGAGCATATAGATTTTAATCTGGATAACCCGTTATTAAAAGATAAACTTGTAAGAAAAGCGCTACTTTATGCTATTAACAGAAAGAATATCATCGAGAAAATATTTTTTAATAAAGTTGAGGTTGCTCATTCCTGGCTCCCGCCTAAACATTACGGCTATTATAAAGACGTTTCACAATACGAATACAATCCAGAGAAAGCTAAAGAATTATTAATAAAAGCTGGTTGGAAGTGGGTTGATACAGAAAAAAAGTTTTATAAAGATAATAAACTTATAGTATTAACAATTATGACAACAGCTGGTAATAAGCTTCGTGAGCAGGTAGAACAGATTATCCAATCAGATTTTAGAAACATCGGTATCGAGCTTAATATTAAAAACCAGCCTGCAAATGTTTTTTTTGGACAAACAACAAGGTACAGGAAATTCCCTGATTTAGCTATGTATGCCTGGGTTATGTCGCCTGAATCAGATGGTGAGAGTTTATGGACAAGTGATAACATACCTTCAAAATCAAATAATTTTGTAGGTCAGAACACCCCGGGCTGGCAGAACAAAGAGATCGACAGAATCGACCATCTAATACCTCAAACGCTTGATGAGAGCGAACGAAAAGAATTATTCAAGCAGGAACAGATAATCTGGTCTGATGAACTACCTGCTATCCCATTATTTTTTAGACTTGATATTAGTGTTGTAAGAGCAGGTTTTGAGAATTGGCTACCTACAGGAACAACTAATCCTGTCTCATGGAACTGTGAATACTGGAAATTGATTTTATAATATGTTATTTTATCTTATAAAAAAATCTATTATTTTTTTTATTTTGATATTTCTTATTTCTTTTATTACTTTCTTTTTTTTATCAATGATGCCGGGAGACCCGGTTGAGATGTTAATAACTTCTAACCCGAAGGTCAAACCCGAGGATATAATAAGGCTTAAGAAACAGTGGGGATTAGACCAGCCGATGCCTGTGCGATACCTAAAATGGCTGAAACAGACTCTTAAAGGTGATCTTGGTTTTTCTATTACTTATAAAGAATCTAACTTAAAAATCATTACCTCAAGGATAAAGAATACCTTTTTTTTACTGATAGGAGCTTTTCTTATCTCGTTATTACTTTCTATCCCTGTTGGTATAATTGCTGCGTTAAGACAATACTCGTATTTTGATTATACTATCAATTTTTTTGTGTTTATTGGGATATCCATACCTTCGTTCTGGCTCGGGATTATGGCTATACTTATTTTCTCAGTTTATTTGCAGTGGTTTCCAGCAGGCGGGATGCCACGTTCTGATTCTTTTTTAGAATATTTGAGATATCTATTTTTACCGGTTTGTGTTTTAAGTATAGAATCTATTGCAGGCTGGTCACGATATACTCGTTCAGGTATGCTTGAGGTATTAAGAGAGGATTACATACGGACAGCGCGTGCAAAGGGACTTCCGGAACACCTGGTTATATTAAAACATGCTTTCAGAAATACACTTATACCGATACTAACGCTTCTTATGTTATCAATACCCGGTCTATTCTCAGGTGCATTAATTACTGAGACTGTGTTTTCCTGGCCCGGGATGGGTCGCCTCTTATATGAATCAGTGCTTGGCGGTGACTCTTGCCTTGCTTGCAATTGCTTTATGTTTCTTTCAATACTGACTGTTATTTTTAATATGGTTGCTGATCTAATGTATGCTATGGTTGATCCGAGAGTAAGGATTGCTGGAGGATAATATCTTGGAGCAAACATTTGTTCAGCGCTTTATTAAGCATAAACTTGCAATGATAAGTCTGATAGTTCTTTTTATACTTATTTTATTATCAGTCCTGGCACCACTTTTTAGTAAAATATTTAATCTTGATTACAAAGAGATAGACCTTGAAAAATGTTTTTTACATCCTTCAAGCAAACACATTTTTGGTACCGATGACCTTGGACATGATTTATTTATTCGAATGTTATATGGTGGCAGGGTCTCATTAAGTGTGGCACTGGTTTCTGCTTTAATATCAACATTTATTGGTGTAGTTATTGGTATCATCTCAGGATATTATGCGGGTTTGATAGATGAGGTCATAATGAGATTTGTAGATACTATGTTAAGTTTACCTGTTCTTGCTATAATGATTCTTCTTTCAATGATTGATATTGTGAATGTTTTGAGAATCTCGTTTCTTGCTACTATTATAAACCCTGACATATTGAAAATAATAATTATTATTGTTATATTCGGATGGATGGGCGTAGCACGGATTGTCAGGGGCTGCACCTTAAGTATTCGAGAGACTGAGTATATCGAAGCCATAAGAGCAAGCGGGCAGCAAGATATTTTCATTATATTCCGTCATATATTACCAAATGTTCTTGCACCGGCTATTGTTGCTGCAACGTTACAGGTTGGCGGTGTTATTATTTCAGAAGCTGTACTTTCTTATCTCGGCCTTGGTATCCAGCCGCCAACACCTTCCTGGGGAAATATTTTGCAAAGAGCCCAGGAATATGTTATATTAGGTAAAGGTTATTTATTAGCATTTTTACCTGGTTTTTTTATTTTTATTACTGTGACTGCGTTTAATTTTCTGGGTGATGGTTTACGTGATACGCTCGATGTAAAAACAAAGATATGACATTACTACAAATTAAAAATCTGAAAGTTAATCTACACTCTCATCGCGGAACTGTCCAGGCTGTACGTGGTATGGATTTTTTCATTAATGAACAGGAGGTATTTGGACTTGTTGGTGAATCAGGCTCAGGTAAATCTATTACCGCATATTCAATTATGCGGATTTTACCTCCCAAGATATCAGAGGTTAGCGGTGAGATATTTTTTAAAGATGTTGATATCAGCAAATTAACCGAGAAAGAGATGCGAAATATTCGGGGGGATAGAATATCAATAATTTTTCAGGAACCTATGACAAGCCTTAATCCGGTATTTACAGTTGGCGACCAATGTGCTGAGGTATTACGGGTTCACAGAAAAATGAAAAATAAAGAGATAAAAGAAAAAGTTATTCAGATTTTTAAAGAAACAAAAATCCCTGAACCGGCGATACGTTATAACGAATATCCTCACCAGTTATCAGGCGGGCTTCGGCAACGGGTAATGATAGCTATGGCTATCATCTCTGAACCTGATTTACTTATAGCTGATGAACCAACAACAGCGCTTGATGTAACTATCCAGGCTCAGATCTTATCTCTATTAAAGGAACTCCAGGAGAAACATAAAATGGCGTTGCTTCTTATTACACACAATTTCGGGATCGTCAACGAGATGTGTCATCGAGTTGCTGTTATGTATGCTGGCGAGATAGTTGAGACAGGATTAAAAGATGATATCTTAAAAAAACAATTACACCCATATACTAAAGCATTGATTAATGCTATACCTGATAAAGAGGTAGCAAAAAAGTCGAGATTATTTGCGATAAAGGGGAATGTACCTGATGGTATCACGATGCCATCAGGCTGTGTTTTTCACCCAAGATGTGATATGACAGTTGATAGATGTAAAACCGAGCACCCTGATTTATGTGAAATCGAAAAAGACCATTTTGCAAGATGTTTATTATGTTAATGTCTGCCACCTCGATACTATTATGAGTGATAACTTAGTTAGAACAGAAGAATTAAAGAAGGTATTTTTTGTTAAACGCGGCGGATTATTAAGTAAAAAACTTGAACTCAAAGCCTGTGATGGGATTGATATCTATATTAACAGAGCCGAAACCTATGGGCTTGTGGGTGAGTCAGGTTGCGGCAAAACCACGCTTGGCAGATTGATTCTACGATTGATTAAACCATCATCTGGAAAAATATATTTTAAAAGTATAGATATTTCTAATAAGAGAGAGTCTGAAATAAGAAAATTACGTAAACATATGCAGATAGTTTTTCAAGACCCATATTCTTCACTTAACCCGAGAATGAGGGTAGGTGAGGCTGTAGCTGAGGTTTTAAGCATACACAAAATAGGCAGAGATAAAAAGGAACGAAAAGATAGGACAAAAGAAATTTTTAAAATTGTTGGGTTAAGTCCTGATTATTATGAACGTTATCCGCACGAATTCTCAGGTGGTCAAAGACAGCGTATCTGTATAGGCCGTGCTATCGCAGCTGAACCCGAATTTATTGTCTGCGACGAACCTGTCTCCGCACTCGATGTCTCGGTTCAAGCACAGATATTGAACCTCTTTATTGAATTACAGGAAAAATTTGCTCTAAGCTATCTATTTATATCACATGATTTATCGGTTGTAAAACATATCTCAGATAGGGTGGGTGTGATGTACCTCGGTAAAATCGTAGAACAAGGTAAAGCTGAAGATGTATTGGATAGCCCGCTACATCCTTATACACAGGCTTTGATCTCCTGTGTGCCTGTTATTGATGAAAAAGATGGCATAAAGAAAATCATTCTTCCAGGAGATGTACCTTCACCAGTAAATATACCCCAGGGTTGCCCATTTCATCCACGTTGCCCTATGGCTACAAATGATTGCAAAAATATCATACCTTTATTGGAACAAAAAAGATCAGGTCATTTTGTTTCCTGTATTAAAGTTTAGTTGTAATCACCTCGTTATAGGTGATATAATAGAGGCAAGAAGCAAGAGGCAAGAGGCAAGATAACGGAAAACCGCTGTAGGAGCGGTGTTTCCACAATTTTAATCTTTCAATCTTTGTGCCTTTGTGCCTCAAACTATCGGTTTTAGTAGCTGGTTTAAAATTAACAAGCTCCACCGAAGACTGAGGAAGGGATATATATTGAACAATATTCAAAAGGCTTTTCTATTAGTTATTATAATTATTTCAATAGTTATTAAGCTTCCGTATGTATCAGAGCCATTTATATACCCCCACGATGATAATGGTGCACTTTTTTCTCAGGCTGCAAGAAATGATATAAGGTTCGGGTTTTGTATAACTAAAGGCGGTATGTTATTATCACCAGCTAAACCAGATATACAAAAAAAGGATTACTATATCAATCATCCACCGCTATTACCCATTATTTTATCATTTATATTTAGAATATTTGGAGAGAGTGAATTAAATGCAAGACTGCTCTCTTTGTGTTTTTCTGTTATTGGTTTATATTATTTTTTCAAAATTGTTTATAATTACTTCGGATATACTGAGGCGATATTCTCTTTGATTTTTGCATCTGTTGTACCTATATCAGCATTCTATGGTAAAATGCTGAATTTCGAGGTCTTTATATTTGCTATCGCTATGATTGTTATGTATTTTTTCCTCAAGTCTCAAGTCTCGCCTCTCAAGTCCTTTTTTATAGAGCTCGGCTTACTTTCTATAATCAGTGCCTTAATAGATTTTGGTTTTGCTTTTTTTGTTATCGGGATGTTATTTTTAATAAAAGATAGAGCAGATTTTAAAAAGTGGCTTGTTATTTTTATCTCAATGTTTATCGGTTATTTAATATATATTATTCATATAGCGATACTTCAAGGGACAGAGGTTTACAGGCATTTATTGATATCGTTTTTACAGAGAAGCTCGATAATTGATAGTGAAATAATGCCCAAATCTTTATATAAATTTTTGTTACAGCAATTCATACTATTTTTCCCATATTATAATTTTACAATAGTAGGTTCGTTATTATTTTTATCAGGTTTTTTTCTACTGAAGCGGTATAATAAACGCATTATAATAGCGTTATTATGCTCCGGGATTCTGAATATTTTTATATTCAGAAATGCAGCATTTATACACGAATACTGGCAGTTTTACTTATTGCCAGGGGTTTCATTAATTGTAGGGATATGTTTAGCTGAACTCTATAAAAAGATGAGGCTGATCCCTTATGTATTATGTTTACTATTATTTTATCAATCCCTCAGTATTTTGCAGAACATATATCGTGATTCGCATAAATTCGATGAGGCAATAAAAATCTCTAAAATACTAAAAGAAAAGATACCAGAAGACGGTGTGGTATGTATAAATAAAAAATTCTCAAAAATACATCATATCCCCTTTTATGCTGACAGAAGAGTAGTTTATGAGATGAAAGAATTAGATAAATATACTAAAAATATTTTTTTATTACTGATAGATAATAACGAAATTTTTATTAAAAAACTAAAATAAGAAAAACGAGAAAAACAGAAAACGGAGAAAACGGGGACGGTTCTGGTTTTCTTGCTTCTTCCCTCCCTCGAAAAACATTGTAATTATAATGATATCAAGTAGAAGCAAGAAGCAAGATAACGGAAGAAGTGAGAGGTATCAGGACAGGCTACAGGCTACGGACTACAGCCGGCTGGAGCCGCCTATGAAAAGTCTTGAGTCTTGAGTCTTGAGTCTCGAGTCCTGTTTTGACTCACGACTCTT
>JBFMHD010000141.1:0-7231 GCA_040752395.1 Candidatus Hydrogenedentota bacterium | reverse complement strand
ATCAAGAAACATCAGTCATTCATCCTCTAAAAAACTTCGCAACTCTAATAATTTCAAGTAGAAGCAAGAAGCAAGATAACGGAAGAAGTGAGAGGTATCAGGACAGGCTACAGGCTACGGACTACAGCCGGCTGGAGACAAAAGCCCAAAAGCCTGCTGAAAAGTCTTGAGTCTTGAGTCTTGAGTCTCGAGTCCTGTTTTGACTCACGACTTGCGACTCACGACTCTTTTCATATCATCTTTAGTTTTTCATACGTTGTGTAGAGCGCAAAAACGCAAAAACGCAATAACCCAATAACCCAAGAACCCAATAGTGTAGAACGCAACCCGCGCTCATGAGTAATCCTTTGAAAAAGTTGATGAGTTCAGGAGTTCAAGAGTTACCTGTCTTCTGTCTTCTGTCTCCTGTCTTCTATTTTACTATCCGTGTGCCAGTCTTGTAATCAAGTGCCAAAAGAAGATGTTCTGCAGAAGTTATAAGCACTTCTTTACCGCCGTTTTGTAGAAAATCAATAGAAGCCTCAATTTTAGGACCCATACTTCCAGCAGGGAAATGGCCCTCTTTTAAATATCTTTCTGCTTCAGATAATGTAATTTTATCAAGATATTTTTGGTCTGGTTTTTTAAAATTGATAGCGACTTTATCAACACCTGTAAGAATAACAAATAAGTCTATTTTAATCTCTCTTGCAAGTAAACTTGAAGCCCTATCTTTATCTATAACCGCGTCGATTCCGTGGTACCTACCATTCTCTTCGATTACCGGGATCCCGCCGCCGCCACAAGCTATAATAATAACCCCAGCGTTCATTAATTTTTCGATAGCATCTTTTTCAACTATCTTCAAAGGTTTTGGAGAAAAGACCACACGTCTATAACCTCTGCCAGCATCCTCTTTTATAATCCAGCCCCTTGTTTTTGTTATCTCTTCTGCCTGCTCTTTTGTATAAAATGGACCAATAGGTTTTGTTGGCTCTTTCATCCCGGGATCATCTTTAGATACAAGACAAGTAGTTATAATTGTACTTGAGATTTTATCTTTCATTCCTATTTTACGAAGTTCATTCATCAATTGCGTCTGAATCATATAACCCATCCCACCCTGGGAATCAGAGACACATACATCAAGTGGCAATGGGTATACTTCTTTAGATGCTATCTCAATCCGTCTCATAATGTTACCGATTTGGGGACCATTGCCGTGTGTTATAACTATTGAATGACCCTGCTCTACCACTTTAGCTATTTCCTTCATAGTTTGAGCTGTATTAGCCCATTGTTGTTCAATCGTGCCTATCTCAGTTTCTTTAGTGATAGCATTTCCGCCCAAAGCTATAAGCATTTTCATAGTTGGTCCTCCTCTGAAAAACTTCGCAACCCTAATAATTCGGGCTACAGGCTACGGGCTACGGACTACAGCCGGCTGGAGCCCGAAGCTCGGAGCCGGCTGAAAAGTCTTGAGTCTTGAGTCTTGAGTCCTGTTTTGACTCACGACTTGCGACTCACGACTCTTTTCATATCATCTTTAGTTTTCCATCCTTTGTGCCTTTGAAAGTAAGAAGTGAGAAGTGAGAAGTATCAGAAAAAATTTCAATCTTTTAATCTTTTAATCTTTGTATCTTTTTAACTTCTGTCTCCTGTCTTCTATCTTGTTGAGTATCGATATAGCGATACATCCTGCTTGAAAACCGTTGTCAATATTACATACAGCCAATTTACCTGAGCAAGAATTAAGCATAGTAAGTAGAGCAGAAAACCCATTTAATGCCGTGCCATAACCAGTGGAAGTTGGTACACCTATAACAGGTGCTTTCACAAGGTTAGCCACAATAGTAGGCAAAACACCGTCCATACCAGCAACAGCTATTACAACATCGCCCATGCGAATTTTATTAAGATTGTCAAATAATCTATGGATTCCTGCAACGCCAATGTCAAATATTTCAAGAGGGTTGTAACCCATAACTTTCAGGGTTGCTGAACATTCTTTTGCGACAGGTATATCTGATGTCCCGGCTGTTATTATGACGGGTAGCAAATTATTTATAATTTTTTTGCTCTTAGAATACAAAATATTTCTCTCATTGGCTTTTATGCCTGATAAAAACGCAAATCTTTTTTTTAATTTTTTATATTTAAAAGAATCGAGTCGTGTCAGAAGGATTCTTTTCTTTTCTTTTTTAAGTCTTGTTATAATTTTTATTAATTCAGTCAAAGATTTATGATTACCGTACACGGCTTCGGGTATACCACATCGTATTTCTCTATGGATATCAAGCTTGGCAAATCCTATATCTTGGTAAGGTAATAATCCAAGTTCATTAACAAATTCTTTATCCGTTAATTTATTTTCTTTATATTTTTTTAATAATTCAAAAATTTTATCTGTGTTCATGTAATCCCTCAGTTACCGCTGGCTTTCAGGCTCCAGGCTATGGGCTACAGCCGGAATACTGCACTAACCCACCCTTAATTGACTAATTGTGTGTTCATAAAAAAATTCTGTTAACAGAATAGTATAAAATTTATATAAAATCAAGGATTATTTATTAGTAAGATAACGAAAGAAGCAAGAAGTGAGAGTGAGAAGAAAGAAATGAGAATGGTATTATGAAAAAGATTATAAAAAGGTTGTTACTTTTGAGTGTTTCTATATTAATTTCAGCTATATTTGCCGAATTATTTTTGAGATACAGCCCACGATTATTATTTTTTTCTTCAGCAAATAACATTACCGAACCATTTTTAAAAATAGACGACCCTGTACTCCAGTTTGTTTTAAAACCGAACATTAGAAATAATCTATTTATAACAAATTCACAGGGATTTGTGGGTTCTAAAGAGTATCAAAAAGAGATAAGAGATGATAGTAAAAGGATTCTTACCTTGGGAGATTCTCTAACTCAAGGTGGTGAGAAATTAATCTCTTTTCCTCGATATTTAGAAGAGATACTTAACAAAGAATCATATCAAAACATTAAATGGGAGGTAATAAACGCGGGTGTCTCGGGGTATAATCATTTACAGGTTGCGAGATATTTCGAAAGACTTCTAAAAGATGACTGGCAATGTAATTATGTTATTTATGGAATATGTCCGAATGATATACTTGCCAATGTAAAAATCATTGATGATACAGGAAGCCTTGTTAAGAGCGTTAAGATTGAAGATTATTCAAAAAAAACAAGACTAAAAGATTTTGAACTTGTTAAACTTTTAGTAAAGATATCTGATATTCTATTTTCGAGACTTAATAAGCCTGCATTAATGTATAAAAAAAGAGAGTATTATTCTTATTGCAAAGCTGTGAGTGGTAAATATTACGATGAAGAAGCTGCTGGAGATTTTGAAAAAAGTCTTGATAAGATTATAAAGGTTGCTCATTCGAATAACGTTAAACCAATATTTGTTCTTTTTCCCCAGGCATTGGATTATGAAGATGAATTTATAGATATAACTGAGTATAGAAGAAATAGGATAAAAAATTATATTTTTAATAAAAATGTATTATTCATTGATACGCATAATATTTTTACCAGGGATAATATTTATAAACTTTTTTGTCCAAGCGACCCTGCTCATCCTAATGCAGCTGGCCATAAAATGGTAGCACAATATATATTTAACCAGATTGATATCACTAAATATTGACTTTTGAAAAAATAATAATTGTAAGAAATTTTGGAATATAATAAGAATAATGTATGAAAAATTCTATCTGTAGTTTGTATCCTCTAATCCTGGATTTGAAAGATAAAAATATATTAATTATTGGTGGGGGTGATGTGGCTTTTCGAAAACTTAAAAATTTGCTCTATTGTAAAGCAAATATAACTTTAATCTCACAAAAGTATATTAAGAAGCTAAAAAATCTCTGTAATAAGTACAATATAAAGACTATTCAGAGAAAAGCAAGGTTCAAAGATTTAAGAAAAGATGTATTTATGGTTATTGACGCAACAGATGATATTAAGTTACACAAAAGATTGTATGAAAAATGTGATAGAGAAAAGATATTGTTAAATGTCGTTGATAGCCCACAATACTGTAATTTTATTGTACCTGCTGTTGTAAAAAGGGGAGATTTACTTATAGCTATCTCTACAAGTGGTAAAACACCCTTTATAACCAAAAAAGTAAGACAGGATATTGAAAAGGTGTTTGATAAAAAGTGGGGTAAATATATAAAGATATGTGAGATTATAAGAAATGAGCTTAAATCGATGGATAAACCAGAAAGGGTTAAAAAAAAAGTATATAATATTTTAAGTAAGAATTTTATCTGTAAAATTGAAGATGCAAGAAAATTATTAAAGAAGCACGAGATAAAGTTATAGAGTTTTTCAGCAGCGTAGTGGGATAATAAATATAAATAAGAGACAGGAGTTCACAGATATGGATATTGAAAAAAAACTAAGTTCTATAACAAAAAATGTCTACACAAACACAGAGATTAGAATAGGTTATTCTTATGATGCCTCAGGGGTAGAGTTTAGGCCGGATTTTGTGGTATTTGCCGAGGATACGAATGAAGTCATTGAAATATCAAAATTAGTAAAAGAGTTTAAAATACCGTTATACCCTCGAGGGGCTGGTAGCGGGTTTGTTGGTGGTGCTGTCCCCAAAAACAGCGGTATTGTTTTATCGCTTGAAAAAATGAATAAAATATTAGAAGTGGATAAAAAAAATAAAATTGTGATTAGTGAAGCTGGTGTAATAACAGGGATATTGAGAAAGAATCTTTTAAAAGAGAATTTATTCTATCCACCCGAACCATCGAGTCTTGATTTCTGCACAATCGGTGGGAATGTTAATACAGATGCAGGCGGTTTAAGGACAGTTAAATATGGTACCACACGCAGATACGTCGCAGGACTTGAGGTTGTATTCCCGGGCGGCATAAAGGAAATATTAGGTGGTAAATTTTCTAAAGAGACAGCTGGCTATTCGATAAAAGATTTAATAATCGGGTCTGAGGGAACGCTTGGAATAGTAACTAAAATATACCTGAAATTACTGATACCGCCAGAAAAGAAAATTGTTGCGCAGGTTTATTTTAAATCAATAGGAGACTCTATTAATTTTGTTAATGGGCTTCTATTAAAAACTGATAATATTACAGCGTGCGAGTATATAGGTCCTGAGATTGTGAACCTGCTGATTAATGATAAAATGATAGAATCTCAAGCGAGAGATTCTTCGTTACTTCTTATTGAGGTAGATGGTGGACAGAATGAAGTTGAGAGAGGGAAAAGGCTCATAGAGGAAGAGTTACAGGGTTTTGATGTTATTAACTATACTACAGGCACAGAAGAGGATGAGATTGAAAGGATATGGATAGCGAGAAAGAGCGTTTCACCAATACTTTTCAAACTCAAACCAACAAAGATCAATGAAGACGTCTGTCTTCCCCGCAGCGAATTAAAAAATTATATCAACGATGTTCAGGAATATGCAAAGAACAAGGAAGTCCTATTGTGTATTTTTGGCCATATCGCCGATGGAAATTTACATCTCAATATAATGACTGATAAAAATAATCTTACTGAATTTGCCAGAGCAAAAGAATTAGTTAATTATATTTTTGAAAAAGCGATATTTTTAAAAGGAACATTATCAGGGGAGCACGGGATAGGACTTTTAAAGTCTGGGTTTATGAAAAAAAGATATAGTGATAATATGCTTGAATATTTTAAATCTATAAAACAGGTATTCGACCCTGATCTAATAATGAATCCCGGTAAAATTTTTTATGGATGATGAGAAATTACTTGAGGTAGTAAATCAGTGTGTAAGATGCGGGGCGTGTAAAGGAGGATGCCCGGTATCAGCTGTTTTATTGAATGAACTTGCTTCATCACGTGGAAAACTTGTGCTTATTGAAAAAGTTTTAAAAGGAGAGATACCTTTTAATGAAGAAGTTTTAAAATCTATATTTGAATGCACACTTTGTATGAACTGTGCATCGAACTGTCCGCGCAGCATTGAGATAGAAAATGCATATATTGAAATGAGAAAAAGGATTATAGAAAACTATGGTAAAGACTTTATTGAAAAGATTGCTTATAAGCTCATCTCAGAGAGAGATATCTCAAAACTTTTGTTTAAATCCTATCAACTATTTGAAAAATTATTAAGTAAGAGATTAGAAGACGATAGAGGAATAAAATTAAGATTTCCATTACCTTTGATTAAAAATAGAATTCTGCCTTCTATCCCGGACTATACCTTAAATGAATTATGGGAGAAAGAGATTCAAGCATCCAGGGGTTTTAAAAAGGAGAAAGACGTAGGTTTTTTTACGGGTTGTATGGTTGAGTATTTGAAGCCTGAATTTGGTATAAGATTGTTCAGAATATTAGAAAAGGCTGGTGAGCGGCTGGGATATACCAGCAAGCAGAGCTGTTGTGGCGCTCCGCATTATTTAAGCGGACTGACCAGGGAATCAGACAGATTAAAAAACAAGAATATAGAGGCATTTCAAGACTTTTCTTGTGTTATAACACTCTGTTCAACCTGCGCATGGTATTTAAAGAAGTATTTGAATAAAGAAATTTATGATTTCATGGAATACCTGAAGATATTAATAGATAGAGGGATAGAGATAAAGCCTGTGATTTCAGGTAGAGTGAGTTATCATTTTCCTTGTCATCAGGTTCGTGGGCAGAATCTTAAGAGCATGGTATATTATGTTTTAAAAAGTATTTTTAAAGAAAATTTTATAAAGATTGATAATGATGATAGTTGTTGCGGTGGTGGTGGGATGTTTACCTATACTTATCCTGATACCGCTTTTTCAATAACAGAAGCCAGGTTAGACAATTATGAAAAGTCAGAGTATATCCTAACAAATTGTATTGAATGCATAATTGTTTTAAATGAAGCTGTTATTAAAAATGGTAGAAATATTAAGATAATGCATATTCTGGAGGCTATAGAGTGAGAGGGGAAGCGCAGTCAACTTTTAAAAGCAGTATAATAATAGGTACGGGCATACTTATCTCAAGGATACTCGGACTTGTAAGGGATAAGGTAATAGCATTTTTTATAAGCAGGGAATTAAGGGACTTATTTTTTATCGGGTTAATGATACCGAATACACTTTCGAGGCTTCTTGGCGAGGGCGCTTTTTCAAGCGGATTTTTACCTATATTTTCGAGGATGTCAAGCGCTGGCGAAGATGATAGACTCAATGAATTAACGAGTGTAATATTAAATGTTGTGTGTCTGG
>JBFMHD010000140.1:0-7331 GCA_040752395.1 Candidatus Hydrogenedentota bacterium | reverse complement strand
CGGACTACAGCCGGCTGGAGCCAAAAGCCCAAAGCCTGCTGAAAAGTCTTGAGTCTTGAGTCTTGAGTCTCGAGTCCTGTTTTGACTCACGACTTGCGACTTGTGACTCTTTTCATACTTTGTGCCTTTGTGCCTCTGTGCCTCTGTGCCTTTGAAAGTAAGAAGTATCAGAAAAAATTTCAATCTTTGAATCTTTTTAAATCTAAAACTTGACTTATTTTAATTATAAAGTTATAATAATATAAGTTGGTTTTTTGTCAAAATATATCGTGAGGTTTAATGTTTGAGTATAAAGAGACTATTCATCTGTATCTCTATAACCCTTTTGCTAACAATACCTCTATATTCTGCGGATACAATCAGTGTTGATGCAACTAATTACTCGCGTCTACTCTACGTCCCTGTTAATAGCAATAATTTAGTATCAATTAATGTGCTAAATAATGGTACGAATGCTTGTACAAGAATAGTTATAATCGCCCCAAAAACAGGAAGTATAGATTTTACAGGTGATATAGCGCCGCCTGCTGGATGGGCCGTTGAGGAGACTACAACTATTCAAGGCGATTCAGCGATAATTTATCGTGCCACAGGAGGCGGGATTATTGGTGGCGGTGATGAGGATTTTCAGCCTGATGGTAATGCATCTGATTTACCAGGCATAGAGACATGGACCATTGTTGCATATTTTACTTCTTCAGCTGTTGATACCAAATATTTACAAATCCTGAACCATTCTTCTGCAGACATAGCGTTTGATATCCGTGGTTTTAGCAGTTTCACTGATGCAAATAAGCGGTCACCAGTAGGTGGCTGTACTGTTACACTTACTGATAGCCTGAGCGGATTGCAAAAAACTGATACACTTGGTTATGCACTTATTATATTTCTCGATGAAGAAATCTCAACAGCGCCTGTCGCTGATTTCGGATATACAATTAATGATGATTCAAGATATATTACTTTAAGTAGAGACAAAGCAGCTGTTAATGATTATAGTAATGGCAGTAATAAAATTGACGGCCAATCAGTAGATGCTGTCCTGAAACAAATCATCAATGTTGATTCAATGAATATAGTCCAGTCTCAGGTCTATAGAACAGAGACCATCACGGTTTCAGTTAAACTTGTTAACGCAGAGCAAAACCCTGTTACGCTTTTAACAACTCAATATACACTGATGCTTGCAAGACCAGGAACATCTGACACTATCTATTCACAATCTTTAACAGATGTTTCAAGCTCTGATGGAGTATATACTTTTTATTTCTTTACTGATGTTGATACGCCGACCGGGGATTATATATTATATATTAGAGCAAATTCCTTCAAATCAGAGCCTGGTGGTAATAAGGTAGCAGAAGGGCCTCAAAACGATACCCTTACTCTTGGTTGGGACACTGTGACAATACTACCTGCTTATATAATACCTGTTGATATTACGCTTTCTGATTCTAACACAGGTGCTGATTCAGTAATAAAGACTAATTTTGTAAAAGTCACGATGCGGCTTCTGTATCCTGATTCAACACCTGTTCCTGTCTTGAATTTAGATACCTTAACTGTATATCTACAGAACGTACAAAACCCGGGTGATTCAACTATTCATACATTTGATCCACAGCAGCCAACTGGTATGGATACCCAGATTAATAACGATACCTATGTTCTTTTTATTATAACCTGGCTTGACACAAAAACTTCATACTGGCGAATACTTATAGAAACCGGTGCGATAGCTGATACTTATCCAGGATTACCACTCAATAATACTAATACAGGCCCTCTAACTCAAACTTTTTCAAGCGATAGTGTTTATGTTTATGTGCCGATTATTATTTTTGATTCAGGATTCATAACTCTTGATACTGGTATCACGGGTGACGTTTATGCATATTTTGAAGCGAGATATGATACAAATGGTCTTGGTACACCTGGCGGGACAGATATAAATGTCAGAGTACTTGATACCGCTTATATATATCTTGTGCCGATTACACCAGTTCCTGATACACCTGATTATAAAATAGTATCTACTAATAATTATCTTGAAACAGGGACAAACTCTGATACTTTTATAATAGTTTTTAATACCACGCGTTTTGATTCCCCTGGCTATTTCATCCTTGTATTCCCTGCTAATTTAATAAGTGATTCGTATGACGGTACTTTATACCTCACAGATACTTCATCTGATTCAACACATTTATCAGGCTGGTATATAGCTGACATCTATTTTGATTCAGAGAGTGTAGAGAAAGGTGACACAGTATGGGTTGGTGTGGCTTTACGTTTTGTTGATGGGACCTATCTTGGTGTAATCGATACAGCGATACTAATAATGCGCCATCTTGGTGGTGCAGGTGAAACAACTGTTATTTTCAGTTATGGCGATACCTCAATCGGGCCTGGTGATACATTGATTAGATTTGCTTTTGCGACTTCTATCTCTGATACCTCAGGATATTATGCACTTATAATAGAGACCTTCTCTATAACAGATTCTCGACCTTATTTCCCGTACTCAGGTGATACGTCTCTTATCAGTTCCTGGGTTAATTTTAGTGATAGTGTACTGCTTGATACAGCATCTATTGAGATAGATACGGTTTATGTTGAAGATTCACCGATACAGCGAACTGATACGATTTATGTTCGGGTCCGCGCATTTTATCCCACAGGAGATACGGTTACTAATCTCAGCCAGATTACTATACAACTAATAAAAAATGGTGGAGAAGATACCTATACATATATTGTATATAATCCAACTATTATTGCTACTGATAGTACTTTTCGATTACCACTTTATACACGGTATGATACAGAAGCCACGAGCTATGACATACAGATTGAGACAAATAGTTTAATAGACCCTTATGGCAATACAAATGATGTAGATTCTTTCCCTGTTAACCCGCCATTTGATATGGTTCAAATAGACACAGCAAAAATTGTGGTATCCCAATTAAGTACATCTATCTCATATCTTGCACCTGCTGACTCAAACCAGATTATTCTTGATTTTAAATTAACATATATTTATGAGACAGGCCAAATTGTTACAAATCAAGAAAATACTGATACCACAGATACTATATTAATAATCAAACCAATAAACCCAGATGACACAACCTCAGCAATTGATACAACACCTGTAACTATTTATTACACAGGCAGTAACGGGATGTGGAGAGCTATATATAGAGTGAAGGATACTGACACACAGGGTGTTTATACTTTTCTTATTAAGACCGATTCGATTGCAGATAACGCATTAAACACAGGACCTATTACTGATACTTTTATTACGATATTCTATCAGAGTTCTAATCAGATTACTTTAACAATACTAACACCAGTTGATAATGAATGGGTACCGCTTGATTATCCCATCTGGTTTTTATGTTCAGTTACTGATTACGGAACACAAACAATCATACCTAATGGTGAATCTGCAACTGTTACAGGGAATGGGTCAATTATACCTTATGATACCTATCATACGATTAGATATACAGGTGATAGTGTTACAGGTATAGGTCAATGTAGCGGTGTTGTGATACTATCGAGTAGTTCTTATACAGAGGGTGTTATTTCTGTAAGCGTTCGCATAACTGATGAGGGTGGTATCTCAGGTGTTGATACTGTAACTCTGAATGTAGATATAACTCGTCCACGTATTATTATTACAGGTCTTTCAGGAGTTGTTGCAGCCGGTCAAATCGTTACGATGTCAATATATGCCTCAGATACATTATCAGGTATCGCGAATCTGTCACCTGTCTCAGTTAAGATCGATGGTATCAATGCTGCTACATTAAATTATAATAGTATTAGCGATACTTATGGAACAGTTGACTCAGCGATTGTTAATGTTCCATCTGGCGTTTCAGGAGATCCTTATATAACAGTCCAGATAGCAGATAAAGCTGGAAATATCGGCTGGGATACTAAATATCATTCAAATACTCCTGATAGTAGCTTTATTATTATCGGGAGTGATGGGGATACTGTGTTCAAGAATGGAGATAGCGTTTATATTAGATATTATGGTTACGGACCTGGTTTATATGTTGTTATTGATACAACCACATTCGTAAATCTCGATACTACAAAATCTGATACTATACAATTAAGTGATACTGGTGGTCTCGGTGATACGAGACCTAGCGATGCGGTATATTGTTATGAACATACAATAAGCAATTTAAATCAGGCTTCGGATTCACCTTATATCCAGATTAAAGTGCTTGTTTATAATGGTGGTTCTCTTATTGATTCGCAGATCGCAATAGTTCAGTTTGACAGTACACCACCTGATATCACAGGCTACACAATTCTTGATGCTGATACAATATATAGAGATGGCGAAACGATCAGTATTTTTATCTCATACGGGTCTGATTCAAGTCCGCTTACAGTATCAATAGAACAAGCGACCATAGATTCTTTATATCCTGGTGATTCTGTAATAAACAAGGGCACAAATGGGTGCACCATTTATTATAAAATTTCGCAGAATAATGCTAATCCTGATGCTGAGACATATTATCTTATAATACTTTTACGAGATGCTGCTTTTAACAGTGATAGTATTATTATTTTTGTAGCACTTGATAACACACCGCCTGATACACCAACCTTAACTGTTCTACAGGCTAATTACAGAAATGGCGAGACTGTGATTATCTCAGTTACGAATACCGGGGCTTTAGCACGGATTGAGGGTGATTTCTCTAATCTTGATTCAATGTTCTCTGAGACAATGGATACTTATCAAGCAGTTAATAATGGTGGAACAATAACTTATTACATCAGTCTTGCTAATTCCCGTCCCAATGGTGTGTATCAAGTTAATATAACAGTTTATGATACTGCTGGCAATTCTGTCTCACAAAAGACCTTTGTTGAGCTAAAAAACAGGGTCTGTATCGTTGTTTCTACTCCGCCTACTCCAGACCCAAGTGCAGATTCATTTCTAATAGTTTTTATGGTTTATGATTATTCTTATCCTATTGATACAATTTTGTATTATATAGATGCTTATCCATCCACCGCGTATGGCATTGATACAATAGTTCCTGTTCTTCCAGCAGACACCATCACTTTTGGTACCTCAATAGTGAATGTTTTGAGTCTAAGTCAGGGTAATCATACACTTTACGCTCTTGCAGTAGATACCGCGGGTGAAACAAGCAATGTAGTCACTCAGTCTTTTACAGTCTCACAGAGTGGCGGTACAATGACTATAATCTCTCTAACACCTGATCCTGCACCGGATTCTATAACTGTCATTGTGAGTATAACTGATAATGATTTCCCGATAGATACTATTTATTACTATCTTGATGCTTATCCGGGCACGGCTGTTATTTTCGATACGTGGGTAGTAAGTGGGGTCACCACTTATGGTACTGCTCAAATTATTGTAAGAACTCTATTACAGGGCAATCACACATTATATGTTGCGGGTGTGGACACTCTTGGTAACTGGAGTAATGTAGCTTCAAGAAACTTTACAGTCTTTCAAACAGGCGGAACCATAACTCTGTTACTCAAAAATCCTGATCCTGCAACTGATACTTTATTAATAGTTGTTAAAATCGAGGATTATTCTTTCCCTGTGGACACTATACAATATACTATTGATGCATATCCTGGTCAGGATACAGGGTTTGACTCAAAAGCTGTTTTTGGCTCGATTACTCTCGGAACCACGGTTGTGAGAACCTCAGGTTTATCAAATGAGAACCATTCTTTATTCATTATCAGTAATGATACATACGGCAATTTTAGCAATCTACTCATTGTAAATTTCCAGGTAGCACGTGCACAGGTTATCGTAGTCATTAATTCACCCTCCAATAACAGCATTTTAAATTATACAAATATAAATATTAAAGGTTATGCCCAGGATGTGGCTGTAAATCTTAGCAGTATGAATGTTAATGTGATAAACAGTTTTGTAAACATGAACTCGAGTGCATCTCCGCTTGACGGTTCCTGGAACGAGATGGTGGAGCCGTTTGATTTTTACGTTGGGATTGATAGCGGCATAAGAGATGGTGGGAATACGATAACTCTTACTGTTACAGATATTGCGGGTAATACAGGCTCAGCCTCGGTATATATTATTGTTGATACTCTTCCGCCATCATTCGGGAGTGTTACTTTATCGCCCGAAACAGTCTCGTATCAATATCAAAACCAGGTTTTTAGTGATAAAGTACAACTCGATATTATTGTAAATGATTCTAATGCTATTGAGATTCTTTTTTCAAGTGAACTTGTAGCAGGTCAGGTCTATGGAGGTAATCCTGGTGAAACTATCACCATACTTGCAGATTTAAAACCAGGTACAAATACTTTAACTTGTATAGCGCGTGATGAAGCAGGTAATAGTACGACTTTAAGTATAAATATTTATTATCTAAAGCCTGAGGCAAGCGGTTATCTCGGGCCTTCTGGTGGCACTTTATATGCCCAGGATAGTACCTATATTTCAGCGCCAGTTGGCGCTTTTACTGATCAGACACTTGTCACAATAACTATTCCTGATATTAGTTCTATCCCGCCGGTAAGTGATAACACACAGCGAACAATAAAGGTAACAAGAAAATTCACCCCTTCTAATATCCAGCTTCAAAGACCGGTAACCATAGCTATACCATATACCCATAATGATTTAATAGACCAGTACGGCAATCAAGTAGCAGAGGCTGATTTAAAAATATATTACTATAATGGTTATGAATGGATTGAGGAGGTAAGCTCGGTTAATGTTATAAATAATATAATAACAGCTTCAGTTAATCATTTAGGTTTATTCACGCTTATGGGAGCTGGCTCTACTGCTGTGAGAGTATATATATCAAATAATCCAGTAACACCGGAAAATGGCACTACATTTTCATTTGATAATCCAGCAACCATAACAGCTATACATTTATACATCCATACTTTATCTGGCAAACTTGCGTTTGAATATCATCAGAATTCAGGTAACAACATAACCTGGTTTGCAGATAACAATGCAGGTAGATTTGTGGGTAGCGGTCTTTATATCTACCGTCTTGAGATTGTTCGAGGAACATCGACACAAATTATAACTAAACCAATAGCAGTGATAAAACAATGATGATAAAAGATTCAAAGATTGAAAGATTCAAAGATTACTTCCGAATTCCGAATTTTTTAAAGGAAGTTGGTTTTAGGCTACAGGCTACAGGCTACGGATTACAGCCGGCTGGAACCCGGAGCCTGAAGTCCGAAGTCCGAAGCCAACATATCATCTACTTTTTGCCTTTTGCTTCTTGCTTCTTGCTTCT
>JBFMHD010000014.1:0-21852 GCA_040752395.1 Candidatus Hydrogenedentota bacterium | reverse complement strand
ATAATAATCCCAGTCAAACGAACCATCAGGATTACGTTTTAATCTATGTTGTGTATCAGCAATGGTATCGTCGATATTTACGATAATCATAAAAATCACCTCTTTTTTCCATTTCTGTCTCCTGTCTTCTTAATTTACATATTTATTTAATTTTGCAAAGAGAAATCTCTTGTATTTTGATAGAGCCCGATATACTATAGAAAATACGAGAGAAAGAAATGCAATTTACAATCGTTACCTTCGGGTGTCAGATGAATGAACGGGATTCAAGAGCGCTTGCTAATATCCTCGTTAATCAAGGCTATAATGAAGTGAGCGACCCCTCTAAAGCTGATATATTAATTATTAATACCTGTACCGTACGTCAGCACGCAGAGGATAGAGCAATCAGTAATCTCGGTAGATTTCTAAAAGATAAAAAACACCAGATTATTGGGCTTATGGGTTGTGTCGCTGAACGAAGAAAAGAAGAGTTAATTAAGAGATTTGATAAACTGGATTTTGTAGTTGGCCCATCTAAATTTGAAGAGATACCAAGAATAATAGATGATATTATAAAAAACAGAAGCGATGGAGTGGTTTTATATGGCGAATCAGAACCACATCCCGCAAAATGGGGGATAACAGAAGCTATAAAAGGTATATCTTCCTGGGTTACTATTATGACGGGTTGTGATAACTATTGCTCGTATTGTATTGTGCCGTATGTAAGAGGCAGAATGAGAAGTTTAAAAGAGGATATTATCTATAAAGAACTTGAGAATCTACAAGAAGCAGGTTATAAAGAAGCGACACTACTTGGACAGAATGTTAATGCCTATGGTAGAGACCTGAATGGTAATAGAAATTTTACTGATTTACTTATCAAGATAGATAAAGAGAAATATTTAAAACGAATACGGTTTGTAAGCAGTCATCCTGCATTCGTTGACGATTACTTTATAGATAATGTAACCGCATTACAAACAATATGTCCACATTATCATCTACCTCTTCAGTCAGGGGATAATAGCGTTCTTTTTAATATGAACAGAAAATATACCATTGAATCTTTTTTTGAGAAAGTGGAGAAACTCCGTAAAAAGAGACCCAACTGCAGTATAACCTCTGATCTTATCGTGGGGTTACCAACTGAAGATGATAAATCTTTTTCACGAACACTTGAATTTATTAAACGAATAAGGTTTGATAGTATGCATACTTTTGCGTATTCAAAAAGAGAGGCCACCGCTGCTTATAAATTCGGTGATACTATACCTTTCAATATAAAGAAGCAGAGATTGAAAGAAGTGAATAAATTGCAGCAGCAAATCTCACTTGAAATAAACAATAGTCTTATTGGTAAAATAGTAGAAGTCTTAATAGAAGGACCAAGCCCGAAAAATAAAAATGAATATCAGGGAAGAACAGAAACAAATAAGATTGTTATTGTAAAATCAGAAAAAAATATTACAGGTGAAATAGTCGATGTTATGATAGAACGTGCAGGGAGCTATACGCTTTTTGGCAAAAGAGATTTCTTTTAAAACCCCCCTTTTTTGAAAAAAAAGGGGGGTGAATTACGGGCATTAAAAAAGCTAGTTCTATAAAATTTTTAAACAAGTTCCTTAAAAATATGGTTTAAAAGAGACCTGCAAAATAGGTATTGACAAATTGTATGTATATAATACAATATAAATATAATATAATTTGAGCAGTTGGGGAGTTTTTCCACGACTGCTCATCCTGAAGCACGAAGGACTGTATGAACATTTATCCCGCGAGCCGAAGTGTTTATCATAAAATTCAATCTAAACATCATATTAAGTGGGATGAAATTAAGGAGGTATTTAAAAACCAAGATGAAAAGATAAAAATATTTAGAGCATCTTCGAGAAATGATTATGGTCAGAAACGATTAAAGGCTTTAGGTAGAACTTTTGCAGAGCGTTATATAATGACTGTTTTTATAAAAGAAATAGCTGGATTAAAAATAATAACTGCCAGAGATATGACAGTAAAAGAGAAGAAACAATATAATCAATAGAGGTGATAAAAAATGAAAAAGAAAATGTTGCCAAAATTTAAAAATTTAGAGCAGGAGTCTAATTATTGGGATACACATGATACAACGGGATTTTTCGACGAAGATATAACAAGAGATTTTTTGTTAGAACTCCAAAAAGAAAAAAAACAAAAAATTACTATTTGGCTCAATTCAGATTTAATTAAAACACTAAAAGAAAAATCAAAGGAATACAAAATGCCTTATCAAGTATTCACAAGAAATTTATTAAAAACTGCTATAATGAAAATATAAAATTGAGAGGATAATGTAAAATAATTTGCCGAAAACACACAAATTTTTCAATGTTTCCTATAAGAAACATTTAAAAGAAGCAACACTGCCTATAGTAAGGATTTAATGTGAAAAAGTTAGTTATATTTATCTCTATTATTTTTATTATTTATATTTTGTTTGCGATCGGGTTTTATTATTTTCTTTCTGAAGTAATTATGTACTATGACATTTATAAAATATCAAAACAGTACGCCATAGACCCAGTAGAAATTATAGCCATAATTCAGGCTGAATCAGGGTTTAATAAAAAAGCCAAATCAGAAAAAGGCGCTTTAGGACTTATGCAGCTCTTACCTGAGACCGCTTATGAAATAGAGAACGATTCGTCATTAGCAGCTATGAAAATAAGAGAGCCAATAAAGAATCTTGAGCTTGGTATAAAATATCTCTCAAGGTTAAAAGGGAGATTTCAAAGTAAAGAACTTGCTTTGTTTGCTTATCATTCAGGACCATCGAGAGTTGAAAGATGGTTGAAAGAAAATGAAAAAGATTACAAAATTGAAGATTACCCCATAGAATCAACAAAAAAATATGTTGATGACGTATATAAAAACGAGATAAAATGGCATAACTTTTTTAGAGTAATCAGGGTATTTTATCCTTATTTAGTACACCACAACACCTATGCCGACGCTACTAATGGATTGGTGGCAGAGTAAGTACAGGCCTGGAGGGTAAGGTATGGAGATTTTAAAATGAAAAAATTTGTTTTTATTTTGTTTGTCTTTGTTTTATTTTGTAATAATCTTAATGCATACAGAAATGAAGAAGCTCTTATAGAACAGATTGAGAAATGGATAAATGAGAACAATAAAGAAAAAGCAATAAACAAATTGCGCGAAATATTAGAGGAAAAACCAGTAGCATTAAAAAATAGAGACGTTTTCCTGCTGCTCGCTTCTAAGGCTGAGAATAAAATCAGTAAATCTATCACTTATCTTAATGAAATAATAAATAATTATCCAGAATCTCATATATTAGCTTATGCTAATTTTGAACTCGGAATGAATTACTTTTATAAAGAAGATTATCAAAATGCCATAACCTATTTTAATAACGTATTAAGTCTTAATAAAGAGAATGATAAATTTTTACTTAATGAAGAAACTTTATATAGACTGGGATTATGCTATATAGGAATAATGGATAATACTAATGCTATAAATGTCTTAAACGAGCTTGAAAAGAAATATACGGGTGGAAGATTTTTTAAGGATGGCATCCTTTCACTCGCAGATATTTTATATAAAAACAATGATTATGATAATGCAAGAATTAATTACCACAGGTATCTTGTATTATATCCTGATTCTATATGGATACCCTGGGTGTATTTACAACTCTATCGCTGTGATATTAATCTCGGTAAAAATAAAGAAGCAGAGGGTATTAAAGATTTTTTGATAAAAAATTATACTGACTCGCTTGAAGCTTATGCGTTAAAAAACGAAAAGATAGAATACAGAATACAGAATACAGAAGACAGGAGACAGGAGACAGGAGGGAAAGGCACAGAGACACAGAGGCACAAAGGCACAAAGTTAAATTCAAAATTCAAAATTCAAAATTCAAAATTAGAAGACAGGAGACAGAAGACAGAAGATAGAAAAGAGGGTGAGTATATAATTCAGATAGGCTCATTTAAAGAAATAATAAAAGCTGAAAATTTACAAAATGAACTTAAGAACAAAGGAATAGAATCCTATATAGAAACTATCAATGTTCGAAATGAAACCTATTACAGAGTAAGGATCGGTTTTTTTGATTCAAAAGAAGAAGCTAATGAGTTTATAATTGAAAAAGGGCTCGAAGGTTGGATATATAAAAAATAGAAGCAAGACTCAAGACTCAAGACTTTTCAGCAGGCTCCGTGCTTCGGGCTCCAGCCGGCTGTAGTCCGTAGCCCGTAGCCTGTACCCCGGATTATTAGAGTTACAGCGTTTTTCAGAGAATAGGAGTTAGGAGTTCGTAATAATAGCTCCGAGCTCCGAACTCCGAAGAAGTAGTGAGGGTCACAAGACCCGTAGTAGAGGTGGGGTTACTGAAGAAAGGCTAAAATAACGATGAAGAGCAAGAAAGAAGAAGATTTGACGCCAATGATGAAACAATATTACCAGATAAAGAATCAGTATCCTGGTACTATACTTATGTTCAGGGTTGGTGATTTTTTTGAGATGTTCAATGAGGATGCTAAAATTGCCAGTAAAGAACTTGAAATAACTCTAACATCAAAGCCGTTAGGGGGTGGGGTACGTGTTCCGCTTGCCGGTGTTCCATATCATGCCATAAATAACTATATAGCTAAATTTGTCAAAAAAGGGTATCGAATAACTTTATGTGACCAGGTTGAAGACCCTAAATACGCAAAAGGTATAGTTAAAAGAGATATTATTAGAGTAATCACCCCGGGCACACTCTTTACCACAGGCGTTTTTGACCCTAAAAAGAATAATTATTTAATGTGTGTGGTTAAAAATGAGAATAATTATTATATGTCATATTGTGATTTATCCGAGGGTGAGATATTAACAAGTGAAATAGATAATACTAATGCAATTGCTGAGATTTGCAAGATAGAGCCGGCAGAGATAATCATCAGAGAAAGTGATATAGAACTATTAAAATTTTTCAGTAATAATTTTAAAGGTGTCGCTCTTACAAAATATGAAGATTATCATTTCTTTGATGAAGAATGTGAATCTTTACTTAAACGACATTTCAAGGTTCATAATTTAGAAGGGTTTGGTTTTTACAATAGAAGCGGATTAAAAATAGCGAGTGCTGCTCTACTCGCATACCTTTATGAAACACAGAAAGGTATGATTGAACACATAAGGAAGATACGGATCGTAGAAGCCTCTAAAGGTATGTTCCTCGATGATAATACGATACGTAATCTTGAGCTCTTTAACAATCTGCACAATAACGAGGAAGAATATACTCTTGTCTGGAGCATAGACAGCTGCAGCACCTCAATGGGCTCACGTTTACTACGAAATTTTATAAGACATCCTTTAACAGATAAACACGAGATAAATTTTAGGTTAAATGCTGTCAGTGAGTTATTTGAAAATAGTGAATTAAGTGGTCAATTAAATAATGTTATAAAAGGGATGCAGGATTTATTTCGGCTATGCGGTAAGATAGGGTTAAGGATATGTACTCCACGGGATTTGCTTGGGCTTGCACACGGGTTAAAGAAAATACCACTTTTAAAAAAATTGTTAAAAGATGTTAAATCTGATGGTTTACAATGGATATACAATGAGTTCACAGAGGATATGAAGAATGCTGCTGATAAAATAGAGCAGGCGATTAAAGAGGATCCGCCTTCAAGTTTAAAAGACGGTGGAGTTTTTAAAGACGGGTATAACAAGGAACTTGATGATTTAAGAATATTAATAAAGGACGGCAAAGACTGGATAACAACGCTTGCAAAAAAAGAACGAGAAAAGACAGGAATTAATTCTTTAAAGATAGGGTTCACCTCTGTATTTGGCTATTATATTGAAGTAACAAAACCAAATCTTAAATACGTTCCACCAGAGTATATCAGAAAACAGACCGTTTCTAATGCTGAACGATTTATTACTCCTGAATTAAAAGAAAAAGAGAGTATGATATTAAATGCTGAAGAAAAGATTATACAGATCGAGCACCGTCTTTTTGATGAACTCTTAAAAGATATATCAAGTTATCTTGAATCTATCCAGAACAACGCTAATGCTATCGCACATCTTGATGTCTTTTTAAATTTCGCAAGATTAGCAAGAGATAGAGATTACTCTAAACCGGTTATAACTGATGAAAATATCATTATTATTAAAAACGGGAGACATCCGGTAATAGAGATATTAAAAAAAAGAAGTGAGTTTATCCCGAATGAGACTGAGATGGGGACGAGCGAAGATACTTTTCATATAATAACAGGTCCGAATATGGCAGGCAAATCAACTTATATCCGTCAGGTTGCGTTAATTGTTTTACTTGCTCAGATAGGCTCGTTTGTTCCAGCTAACGAAGCTGAAATAGGATTAACTGATAGAATTTTTACCCGTATAGGTGCCCTGGATTATCTTGCAGGTGGGTTATCAACGTTTATGGTTGAGATGACTGAAACAGCGAATATCCTGAACAATGCTACATTAAAGAGTCTTGTGATACTTGATGAGATAGGTCGTGGAACATCTACGTATGATGGCGTTTCGATAGCATGGGCTGTAAGCGAATTTATAATAGAAAAAATTAGATGTAGAACACTTTTTGCTACGCATTTCCATGAACTCGCTGAGCTCTCCAATAAATATAAAAATGTAAAAAATTATAATATCTCAGTAAAAGAATGGAATAATGAGATAATTTTTCTACATAAGATAGTAGAGGGCTGCACTGACAGGTCTTATGGCATTTATGTTGCAAGACTTGCCGGGATCCCTGAGGATGCGCTTAAAAAAGCTAAAGTTATATTAAATCTGCTCGAACGCCAAAGAAAAGGCATTGATTTAAATCAGGATAAACTATCGCAACTTGATATCTTCCAGCTAAATTTAGACATCGATAATAGATATCAAGAGATAATTAAAGAGATTAAAGGTTTTGATATTAATAATATAAAACCTCTTGACGCATTAAACATTTTATGTGAAATACAGAAAAAAATAGGCTAAAGCCTGGATTAACAAGATGATTGTTGAAAAGATAGAGCATAATGTTTGCACAATTATAAAAGTAGCTGGCGATCTCGACGCTTATGGCGTGGTTTCATTCTCTGATATTTTAAAAGGGTTTATAGTAACCCAAAAGAAAATTAACATCATTCTTGACCTTAAAGACTTACGAATGATTAACAGTCAATGCATCGGTTTAATTGTTGATTCATTAAAAAATATCAGGAATTTAGGAGGAGATATAGTTCTTTGTTCGGTTGCTTCGAGAGTTCACGACATATTCCGAATTTTAGGCCTTGTGAAAATTTTTAGATGGTTTGATACAAGGGAAGCGGCAATCGCATACTATCAATCCTTAACCAACGAGGCAGCGCCTCCTCATGTCTAAAATAAATGTTCTCCCGGAAGAGATATATCTTAAAATAGCCGCAGGCGAGGTTATCGAACGACCCGCTAATATCGTCAAAGAACTTATCGAAAATTCAATAGATGCAAGAGCCGAACATATCGATGTCTATATAGAAGACGCAGGCAAAAAATCCATTACTGTGATTGATGATGGTGAAGGCATTGATAAAGACGATATCTCTAAAACTGTTTTATCGCATTCAACGAGTAAGATTAAAAAATTAGATGATTTGTATAAGATAATAACCTACGGGTTCCGGGGCGAGGCACTCGCTTCTATCGCCGCTGTAAGCTATCTTGAATTAGCAAGCTCTGCTACCGGAGACGGCGAGGGATTGAGATTGTTTGTCAAGGGTGGCGAACTGGTTTCCTCTATACCTATTTCCTCGAAAAAAGGAACAACTGCTGTTGTTAAAAATCTTTTCTTTAATACACCTGCAAGAAGGAAATTTCTAAGAAAAAATATTACTGAGATAAATCTTATTCAGGAAATAGTATTGCTTCTTTCATTATCGAATCCTGGAATAGCGTTTCAATTGATAACTGATGGTAAAATAATATTTAAAACCAATAAAGGCTGGAGTAAAAAAGAAATATTAAAAAATTATTATGGTGATAATATTTGTAATAAATTGGTCGCCTTTAAAAAAGAGATTGAATCACCTGAAGATAATTCTGAGCTCGGCATCGTATCAGGGTTTATCTCGACACTTGATGAACATCTCGCATCAAGAAACAGCCAGTTCATATTTGTAAATGGCAGACCAGTTACTGATAAAATGTTATCTTACACTATCTATCAGGCTTATAAAAATTATTTCCCATCCCAAAGACACCCTTATATATTTCTATTTATCGAGATTAATCCTGATCTCGTTGATGTAAATGTTCATCCAAAGAAAAAAGAAGTAAGATTTACTCGAATAGATTTTATTCAATCAGCGGTCTATACCACCTTGCACACCGCTATTAAAGGAATCGGAGCTGATAAATTTATCTCAGATATTAACAAAAAACAAGAACCTCGCCTGTCAGATATAGAACCCCATAGAACAAAGGCATCATTATTTGAATCACGATTTGAACTGCCAGGTGTAAAGCAAACCGGTTTATTAGAAGATGAAGAGATTGAAATTTTTAGAATTATCGGACAACTAAATAGATGTTTTATTTTAACTGAGTTTGAGAATAATCTTGTAATCTTCGACCAGCATACAGCAAGCGAACGTATCAATTTTAACAGGATAATCAGTCAGTATAATGAAAATAGTATTACTATCCAGAACCTTTTAATCCCATATTCACTCCATTACCCGCAGAATAAAATTGAAGAGATTAAAGAATATTTCGAGATTATGAAAGAACTTGGATTTATCATTGAAGAGTTCGGGAGCGGAAGCCTTATAGTTCAGGGTGTACCATCTTTTCTTGGCAGAAGGATATCTGACAAGAACATTATTGTTGATATCATTGATGACCTGATAAATAAAAGAGTAACAAATATATATCAGGATAGAGTAAGAGATATTGTAGCAATTATTGCCTGTAAAAGTGCTGTTCGTGCAGGTGATTTTTTAAGCGAGCAGGAGATGCGAGAACTGATTAATAAAGTTTATAGAATGAAAGAAGATGACGGGTTCATCTGTCCACACGGAAGACCAGTCTTTGTTAAGATAAATAACGAAGAGATAGAACGAATGTTTTTACGAAAATAGTAATGCCAGATGGATTACCTCTATTACGAATACTCCCTTTCAGCCTCGTCGGTTTGCATCTAAGACATCGGTGATAGATTCTGCTCTATTGACCTTTATCGTACCCCGAATTATTAGAGTTACAGCGTTTTTCAGAGGAGATTCTTATTGAATCTTCATTACTAATGAGAGGTATATTTATGAAAGATATTAATGTGATTACCAAAGTGGTTAAGAGTAATAATTTTCTTAAAATTGAGAATCTAACTACTATGAAAAAAGAACGAAGGGCTAAAATAATATCCAGATCAAGCAAGAGAATAGAGGAAATTATGCCTTTAATATCTTCTATTATATCAAGTATACAAAGAGATGGTGATAAAGCTTTGATGAAATATACGGAAAAATATGATGGAGTTAAAATATTGTCATCAAAGATTACTGTTAAAAAAACTGAGATAAAAGATGCGTACAAAAAAGTAGAAAGTGAGGATAAAGAACTTATCAAAAATATGCAGAGTTCTATTGATCTTATAAAAGCATATCACGAACAAGAAAAAATGCAGAATGTAGGTAATCTTAAATCGTGGGAAAAAAGTGTTAAAGCTAAGGATTGGAAAGAAAAATATCAGAAATTAGTTGTTGGACAAATATACAATCCATTGAATCGAATAGGAGTTTATGTGCCGGGTGGTAATGCAATATTATTTACTACGGCATTAATGGGAGTTACGCCTGCTAAAGTCGCTGGCGTTAAAGAGATAATCGTTGCGTCTCCTCCGAGTCGGGGTGGAGATATTGACCATAAAATAATAGTTGCTGCTGATCTGGCAGGAGCAGATTTAATTGTAAGAGCAGGTGGAGCACAAGCAATTGCTGCTCTGGCCTGCGGGACAAAAAGTGTTCCAAAAGTTGATAAAATATTTGGACCAGGTAACATATTTGTTACTGCTGCAAAAGCATTTGTTGCAAGTAATGGGATTTGTGCAATAGATTTTATTGCTGGTCCAAGTGAAATTATGATCATTGCAGATAAAACTGTTGATAGTAATTTTGTGGCAAGAGATATGGTATCACAAGCACAACATGATGAAAATGCCTCTGCTATTTTATTGACTGACTCTAAAAAATTAGCGAATGATGTTAGAAAACGGATAAAAGATATTTTGTTAGAAGAAAACTATGAGAATGATTTGAGGGAAATTACAACTAAATCGTTATCGAATTATGGAGCAATTATTATAGTAGATAATATATTAGACGCAATATATTTTTCGAATGATTTCGCACCTGAACATCTGGAGATTATGACTAAAAATCCAAGAAAGTGGATTGATAAGATTAAAAATGCAGGAACAATTTGTGTGGGGAAATATAGTCCAGTAGCAATTAGTGATTACATTTGCCCAAATCACATTTTGCCAACAGGCGGTTCTGCAAGATATACATCGGGTATCAATATTGATATGTTTCTGAAAAAGACATCATTATTACAAGCCAACGCCAATATGATGCCATTATTAAATAAGTCAATTAGAAATTTGTCTATGGCTGAAGGCTTATATAATCAACATGGTCTATCTATTTCCGTTCGTCTTGACTATATCAAAAAGAAGAAAAAAAGAAAAAGATAAGAATAAAAAAAAACCTCCTCAGTCCTTTACGACTCCGAGAGACCTGGATTTAAAAGCATACGGCAGTTTTAGTCGTCGCCGGCCATAATCAGCATAACCGATTCTTTTCAAACCAGCCGGTTTCGTCAACATGCTTGACCACCGCTCCGCTGACTCCTGTTTTTACTTCCGCATAACTAATACATTGGGACATTAATTTCTGACCGTAGATTTTTTTATGTCATTCCCGCGAAAGCGGGAATCCATACGCTTTTACTGGATTTCACGGTCAAGCTGGAGAATGACAATATACTGCTCCCCTGAAACGTGAGACACTTCTCCGAACTCCGAAGAAGTAGTGAGAGTCACAAGACCCGTTTTTTAGACCTATTTTTAAAAAATAAAGTTTTTCAGAGCTCTCTAAAATTTTACTTGTCAAAATTCCCGGATTGCTGTATATTCTGCTGTGAAGATTGCGTTAAAGATACAGAGAGGATTATGTCAACCGATAAAAAGATACTTGCAATAGGTGCTCACCCGGATGATATTGAATATGGTTGTGGCGGGACGCTCATTAAGTACAGAGAAAAAGGTTATAAAGTTTATTTACTTATATTGACTGATGGGAGTAGGGGCGGAAACCCAAGAACAAGAAGAAGAGAACAATTAGAAGCTGCTAAATATCTTAATGCTGATGATGTCATCTTAGGGAAAATAAAAGATACTAAACTTGTAGTTAGCAATAATACCATCGCATTCGTTGATAGTTTTGTTAAAAAGATTAAACCAGAGATAATTTTTGTGAATTATTATGATGATACTCACCAGGACCACAGAGCCTGTGCCCAGATAGCTATGGCTTCAGCAAGACAGATAGATTCACTCTTATTTTATGAGGATTATACCACCATTAATTTTAAACCCAATATTTTTGTTGACATCACTTCTATAATTGAAAAAAAGGAGAAATTAATATCATTTCACAGAACCCAGATAAAACAGGATTTCTATCCTACATTATATGATCTAAAAGAGAGTATAAAAGCTATAGCTATATATCGGGGGTTCCAGGCAAGAAAAAAGTATGCCGAAGGATTTTTAGCTTTAAGATATTTTCTTAAGATTTAGAACGATGATTTTAAAGGTTCTCTGGCCGATTTTCTTAATACTATTTTTCGTTATAATTCATCCAGATGTAAAAAAAATATTTTATGAAAATATCTCTGAATTTATCTATGTATTTATACTCTCATTTATAGTCTCTTTTTTAGCAACACCTATAATGTCAAGGATAGCAAAAGAACTTAAAATAGTCGATGAACCAAACTCACGAAAAATACATAGTTCCGCAATGCCTTTACTTGGCGGTGTTGCTATTTGGGCAGGTGTGATCCTTGCTGTACTCTGGAATTATGAGTTATCACTTGGAGTAAGAAGAATATTCCTTGCTGCTACAATGCTTTTAGTAATTGGAATATTGGATGATATAATGGATGTTTCAGCAAAGCTCAGGTTATTTGTCCAGATATTAGCGTCAAGTTTTATTATTTATTCAGGGATAAGATTAAGTTTTTTACCAGCGGGTTTATGGGGCGATATCGGTGAGATTGTAATCACTGTAATCTGGCTTATCGGTATAACGAATGCGTTTAATTTTTTTGATGGCATGGATGGATTAGCGGCTGGGCTTGCTTTTATATCTTCAATAACTTTTTTTATAATAAGTTTAGATACAAATGAACCAGCATTAAGTTTCATTTCATTAGCGATCGCTGGCAGCTCTCTTGGCTTTTTATATTTCAATTTTCATCCTGCCTCGATATTTATGGGTGATGGTGGCAGTAATTTTTTAGGGTTTTTACTCGCAGCTTTAGCTGTCTACGGTACCTGGAGTAATCAAGACCCGATAGTTTCGTTTTGCATACCATTAATGGTTTTAAGCCCACTTATATTTGATATGATTTATATTACAGTTGCAAGGGTTTACAGAGGCGATGTGACAAATATAAAAGAGTGGATTGAATATACCGGACTGGACCATTTTCATCACAGAGTAAAAAGCATCGGGCTTTCTGATACAAGCACTGTTTTATTCCTTTATCTTATCACTGCATTAGTTTGTATAGGTGCTATTTTAGTTAAAGAACTTACTTTAATATATGCTATATTTGTTATAATCCAGGCGGTTCTAATCTATTCTGTTGTTGTTATATTAATGCTCTTATCAAAAGGCGCTGTGGAAGACAAAGATTATATATTAGAAAAGATAAGAGAACTTAAAGAAAGAGTCTATACTCAAGATAAACTAAGAACAGGGGAACCAAAAAAAGAGTTAGAGACCGAAACTATAAATATAGCCAGAGAATTACTCGATGATATTAGAAGGGGGTCATTGTAATATGTTAACAATTTTTGGAGGGATTAGTATGAAACTATTAATAGCTTTGTTTTTACTCTTGTTTTTAATTATCTATGAAACAGTAATCTTTTTTAAAGACTACAGGGTCTCAGATAAAAATCTAAATAAAAAGGTCCAGCTTATTATAAAGATTATATCGCTTTTTCTTTTATGTTACATTATAATCCAATCATTTTTAACACTTTATTTCGTTGAGTAGTAATAGAGCTATTCTGTCTGACAGAGAAGCCAGGCCAGGCCTTGACCATTTGATAAATTTATTTACATCTATTACCGGCAAAAATAACTTTGTATCCATTGAGTTATATGCTAAATATTTATGTTAAAAAAATCAATAAAATTTACTTGATTTTTTGCTAAAAATCTGCTAAATGTTATAATTAATAATAAAGAGGTTACAAAATGCAGATTTTAATCAGAATGGAAATTTTTAAAGAAGGAGATGAATACATTAGTTTATGCCCGGAATTAAACATTTCAAGTTTTGGTAGCAGCATAGAAGAAGCAAAAAAGTCATTAAAAGAAGCTGTAGATTTATTTCTTGAAGAATGTGAAAAAATGGGAACATTAGTTACTGTCTTAGAAGAAGCAGGATTTACATATATCCAGAAACCAGTTCCGCAATGGGTTTCCCCACAACCAATTGATATAGAATTTTTACCAGTCGAATTATCTTATGCCGTTTAATGAACAAAGAATAGTCCCTTTAGATTATCGCAAACTCATAAAGATATTTGAGCTGGAAGGGTTTAATATTTCAAATCGTAAAGGTGATCATATCAGTATGACAAAACCCGGAGTAAAAAGACCAGTTGTTATAAAATGTGGACACAAACAGGTACCAGTAGCACATATTCGAACAAACTTAACAACAGCAGGTATTAGCAGGCAAAGATACTTTGATTTACTTGCTCAATTGTAATAATTTTAAGTTAAAAAATAGCGAAAATTTACTTGATTTTTTGCTAAAAATGTGCTAAAGTATATTATAGGATATGCCGATATAATTCATAGGAGGGGTCTCCCCACAAAACCACTCTTCCCTGATGAATCTCAGGGAATGTAAAGCCAAGGAGGGTAATTTTATGGTACACATAACTGGTTTAGCAAGTGGAATAGATATTGATAATCTTATCGACCAATTAATAGCAATTGAGAGCAGACCAATAACTTTATGGCAGAACGAGATAAATACTTATCAATTACAGCTTGATGCGTTCAGAGACATTAATACTCGGCTCACTAATCTCCAGGGTACGTTAACAGATTTAATAAATGGCACTTCGTTTGGTCAAATGTCTGCAACGTCATCTGACACAAGTTTTCTAACGGCATCAGCAAGCTCTTCTGCACAATCCGCAACTTATAAAATAAAAATCAACACACTTGCCGCACAACATACAGTGATATCCGAGCAGACAAATAACGTAGCTAACTTTAATGCTCAAATAAACGGAAATGATGTTAACCTTAATCCAGCTGGTGTATTCGACGCAACTACGCCGCTTGCTAATTTTAACGGTGGTGCAGGTGTTAGTACTACCTCATTAACTATGACTGTTGGAAATACAACCAAAACAATAGATGTAAGTGCAGCTGTAACTGCTGGAGATATTGAAACTGCTATTGAGACCGCTTTTTCAAATGTTACTGTAAGCTATAACGATGGCGGCGCAGGGAATCAATATTTTGTTGTTGATGTTACTGATCAGAACAAATCAATAAAAATTACAGAAAACTCTGATGTAAATACATTAGGGCTTGGTGGTACTACCGGTAAAAGCGACAGGGTTTTCCAAATAAAAACAGAAGCAGATGCGAGCTATTTTGAGGTGTTTCTAAACGGTGATATATCGTTTTCAGGTATAGCAAACGCAATAAATAGTGTTTCGGGAAAAACATTCACAGCTTCGATTCTAAATAACCGACTGGTCATCGCGAGTGATAAGGTTGGCGCATCAAATGGATTACAGTTTATTGATAATAGCCCTTTAACGAATACAGGTATTCTTGACCAATTAGATATTCTTATTGAAGACAATGCTGATTCTTCAACAATAAATAATGAATTTGCATCAGATCAAACGCAGGGTGGTGTGTTGCAGGCTGATACCGATGCCTCGTTCACTGTTAATAGTGTACCGGTTACGCGTGATAAAAATACGGGGATTGACGATGTTATTAGCGGTGTTACGTTAAATCTGCTTAAAGCTGATGCTGGCGCAACTGAGATAACTCTCACTATTGATAAAGATACACAAGCTGCGTTAGATGATATAAAATCGTTTGTTGATCAATATAACAGTGTGATTAGTTTGATGCAGAGTTTAACACAATATAATTCTATAACTGAAGAAGCAGGTGACCTGCAGGGTAATTTTACCGCAAATAGTATGATGAATCAGCTATATGATACTGTTACCACTCTCTACGATTATACTGAGATGACTTTTAAATCTTTATTTCAAGTAACCGGGGATGATGGAACTGCTGCTTTCACCATAGGCGAGATAAATACAAGTCAAGAAGGCCTGATCGTGATTGATGAGACAGCGTTAACCGAGGCGCTTGAGAGAGACCCGGATGGCGTTAAAAATTTATTCACGTTTGATTCGAATAACGATAGTATCAAAGATACCGGTATCGCAGTCGATATGGATAATCTTCTTGATAATTTAATCGGTGTAGATGGTGTTATAGATTCACAGGAAGAATATTATGAAGAACTCATTGATGATTTAAATGACCAGATAACTGATTTCGAAGAGATACTTGATATGCGTGAAGCAAATTATAGACGACAATTCACTGCTATGGAAACAGCAGTAGCTCAACTTCAGAATATAAGTCTTTATGTCTCGTCCCAATTAGCAGGTCTCACCGCAACAAAATATTAGTACCTTACCAATGAGATAATATTTCTTTTCCGATTTATTCGGGTTAGGAGTCAGGAGTCAGACTTCTTGCCTCTTAAGTAAATTCTACCGCACCAATAACCGAGGCATTACAAAATTTTAAAAATTACCCTTGATAAATTTTAAAATTAAATTATAATAAAGTTTATATTCCACTTATGCATACCGCTACACCAATACCAGGGTAGCGGTTGGATAGATGTGGGAGTTTACTATGGTAGCTAGTATTAATGGTATCGCTCAGAATAGAATGTATTTCAAATTAGACCCAGGCGAACCAGGGATGCTTCGCTCGAGTACACCATCACAATCTACTTTACAGGTCACAGCACAGGAGAGAAGGAATATAAATAGATTAAAAGCTGATGCTATGGAACAAGGGGGGCAGGTAATCCAGGCTCAAATAAAATACAATCGTGGTATAGAAAATGGTATACCTGTAACAAGAGGCGGACAAACTACAGTGAGATCAGTAAATACTTCCACTTCAACTGCTGGTGTTATTCTTGTTGGTTTAAACATAGACACTTACGCATGATTTTTTAATTTCAATTCTTGACATTAAATAGTCGTCTTTATAGTTTCTTTTAACTTGATATTAAAAGTAACTTATTGGTGCGTTGTATAGGAGCATCCCAGCTATGAAAGGCATCATTGCGCTTTCTGACGGATTTGTATTACACGGCTCCGCGTTCGGTTATAATGGCACTTCAACTGGCGAAGTGGTCTTTAATACATCTATTACTGGTTATGAAGAGATTTTGACCGACCCCTCATATTATTATCAGATTGTAACTATGACTGTTAGTGAAGTGGGTAATTATGGTATTACTTTAGCTGATGAACAATCACCCAAACCACAAGTCGCTGGTTTTATTATACATAACGAGTCAAGAATACCATCAAATTATAGAAGCAAAATCTCACTCAATGATTATTTAAAAGAAAATAAGGTTGTTGGCCTCAAGCAAGTTGATACAAGAACTCTTACTCGTTATATTCGCTCGCGTGGTGCAATGAAGGGATGCATATCAACCGAAATTGGCACTGAAGAAGAAGCAATAGAATTAGCTCAAAAAGCAAGAGACATTGTCGGTATTGATTTATCAACTGAAGTAACTACTAAAAAAGAATATGAATACTCCTCAACTGGTGATGTCAGGATAGTTGTAATCGATTGCGGCGTAAAAAAAGGGATACTTGAAAATTTGAAAAATCATAACGCTAAAGTATCAGTGCTTCCTAAAAATATTACTCCGAAACGACTGAACGAAATTAATCCTGATGGTGTTGTATTTTCAAACGGACCAGGTGACCCGGAACCTATAAACGATGTTATTGAACTATCAAAAAAAGTTTTACTGAGATACCCGACACTTGGTATCTGCCTGGGCCATCAGATATTGTGTCTTGCGCTTTCTGGTAAAACGTTTAAATTAAAATTCGGGCATCGGGGCGGTAATCAGCCTGTAAAAAATCTACTTACCAATAAAGTTGAGATTACTGCCCAAAATCATGGGTTCGCTGTCGATTATAACTCAGTCAAAGATAAAGTAGTAATCACTCATATAAACTTAAACGATAGTACGGTTGAAGGGATGAAACACAAAGATTTACCTGTGTTCTCGTTACAGTATCACCCTGAAGCTTGTCCCGGCCCAAATGACGCTAAATATATCTTCTCTCAATTTATTAATACTGTAAGAACTTATGCCAAAAAGAAATGATATAGAAAAAATTCTTATTATTGGTAGTGGACCTATTATCATAGGACAGGCCTGCGAATTTGATTATTCAGGAACACAAGCCTGTAAAGTATTAAGACAGCAAGAATACAAAATCGTTCTTGTTAATTCTAATCCTGCTACAATTATGACAGACTCTGAAATGGCTGATGCTACTTACATCGAACCTATAACCTTTAATTTTGTTAAAAAAATTATCGAAATAGAAAAACCTGATGCTATATTGCCAACACTCGGCGGTCAGACAGGATTAAACGTTTCTGTAGAACTTGCTAAAAAAGGAGTGCTTGATGAATATAAAGTTAAAATGATAGGTGCTTCCCTTGAAGCTATTGAAAAAGCTGAAAATAGAAAGAAGTTTCGCGACGCTATGAAAAATATTAATGCTGATTTACCAGAAAGTGGGTTCGCTTATTCTGTCGATGAATGTTTAAAAATAGCTGAAAAAATCAGATACCCATTGATTATTAGACCATCTTATACACTTGGTGGTACAGGCAGTAGTATTGTACATAATGAAAAAGAATTAAAACATCGCGCTATTGTTGGACTTGAAGCAAGCCCGATTAATGAAGTACTTATTGAAGAATGCGTTACAGGCTGGAAAGAATTTGAGATGGAAGTTATGCGCGATAAAGCTGATAATGCTATTATTGTCTGCTCTATTGAAAATCTTGACCCGATGGGTGTTCATACCGGTGATTCTATCACCATAGCACCTGCTCTTACTCTTTCTGATATAGAATACCATAAAATGAGAGACCTATCTATTGCTATACTGCGAGAAATCGGTGTTGAAACAGGTGGCTCGAATGTGCAGTTCGCTGTACACCCTGATACCGGAAAAATGGTTGTGATAGAAATGAACCCACGTGTCTCGCGCTCAAGTGCACTCGCAAGCAAAGCTACAGGATTCCCTATAGCTAAAATCGCAGCCTTGCTCGCTGTCGGTTATACACTCGATGAAATACCTAATGATATCACTAAAAAAACACCTGCCTGTTTTGAACCAACTATTGATTATGTCGTCACTAAAATACCACGATTCACATTTGAAAAATTCAAAGGAGCTAAAGATGAACTCGGAACACAAATGAAATCTGTTGGCGAAGTTATGGCTATCGGATCAACCTTCCTTGAGTCTCTCCAAAAAGCTGTTCGTGGCCTTGAAATTAAACGTTTTGGGCTTGGCGCCGATGGCCTCGGCCAGGTGAAAAACGTTGAAGAATTCTCTAACTGGAGTAATGAAAAAAAGAACGAATATCTCCAGTGGGTTAAAAATAAATTGAAAATACCTAATTGCGATAGAATATTTACTATAAAATATGCGCTCCAACTTGGACTCTCAATTGAAGAAATATATTCTCTCTCGAAAATTGATAGATGGTTTATTAATAAAATTAATGAACTCGTTTTATTTGAAAAAACGTTTAAACAAAACCCGGATATAGAAAAAGCTAAATACTACGGCTACTCTGATAGACAGATCGCTTACCTTCTTAATAAAAAAGAAATAGAAATTAGAAATCTAAGAGAAAAAATTAATATTTTACCTGTATATAAAGGGGTTGATACCTGTGCAGGCGAATTCGAAGCATACACACCATATTTCTATTCTACTTACGGCAAAGAAGATGAAGTTCCACAAACTGATAAGAAAAAAATTGCAATTATTGGTGGTGGACCAAATCGTATAGGACAGGGTATCGAGTTCGATTATTGCTGCGTCCAGGCTGTTATGGCTTTGAAAGAATTAAACTATGAAGTTATTATGATTAATTCAAACCCTGAAACAGTATCAACTGATTATGATGTAGCTGATAGATTATATTTTGAGCCGCTAACACTTGAAGATGTATTAAATGTTCTACAACGAGAAAAGGTCGATGGCGTGATTGTCCAGCTCGGAGGTCAAACACCACTTAATCTCGCAAGAGGATTAAAAGAAAATGGGATTACAATTATCGGAACCCAACCTGAGGCAATCGATTTGGCTGAAAATAGAGAACTATTTGCTAAACTTCTCGCTGAACTAAATATTAAACAACCAGAAAACGGTATCGCTTATTCAACATCACAAGCTTTAACTGTTGCACGAAAAATTGGATACCCGGTACTTGTGCGACCATCGTATGTTCTTGGTGGCCGTGCAATGGAAATTGTCTATAATGATAAAGATTTGATAAAATATATAAGAGAAGCAGTTGAAGCCCAGAAAGACCAACCAGTGCTCATCGATAGATTTCTTGAGGATGCAACTGAGGTTGATGTCGATTCTTTATGCGATGGAGAAGAAGTATTTGTTGCTGGTGTGATGGAACATATCGAACACGCTGGCATACATTCTGGTGACTCGGCCTGCGTTCTACCACCTGTTAATTTATCACCCCAAATTATTAAACGAATTCAAGAATATACACGAATACTTGCACTAAAAATTGGGGTATATGGTCTTATGAATGTTCAATACGCGGTAAAAAATAAAGAAGTCTATGTTTTGGAAGTGAACCCACGTGCCTCAAGAACCGTTCCCTATGTCTCAAAATCTATTAATATACCGCTCGCTAAATACGCAGCATATATTATGATAGGTGAAAAACTAAAAAACTTAAACCTCAATAATAGAAGAATAGATTACTATTCAGTCAAAGAAGCTGTTCTACCTTTTTCTCGGTTTGATAATGTTGATATAATTTTAGGACCTGAGATGAAATCAACCGGTGAGGTGATGGCTATTGATAATAGTTTTGGGTTGGCATTTTTAAAAGCTCAAGAAGCCGCAGGTAGCTATGTCCCTGAAAAAGGCGGTGTACTTTTAACAGTCAATAACAAAGATAAAAAAGAAATAGTTGATATTGCTAAAGAATTAGCTCGATTAGGTTTTAAACTATATGCTACAAAAAAAACAGCTGCCAAAATTAAAACTCACGATATCCAGGTTCAAACTGTGAAACGTGTTAAAGAGGGAGGTAAAGGAGAAATATTAAAGATGATCGAAGATGGCAAAATCAAGATGGTAATAAATACGCCAAGTGGACGTCATACTAAAGAAGATGCTTATAAAATTAGACGCCATTGTATATTATATAATATACCAATCATTACTACTATGTCAGCAGCAAAATCCTGTCTCCAGGGCCTCATTACAAAACATACAACGACATATACCGTATCTTCGCTCCAAAACCGTTATAGAAAATAAAAACAAAATGAGGATATATCATTGCAAATAAAAAATGCCTTAATCTTTTATGTCTTGACTGTAATAATACTTTATTTGCCTATAACATTCCTTAATAGAACTTTGTTGCCATCACATTATGTCCCTGACCCCATCGGTGATAATATAAATAATAAACTAAGACCAGAAAATAATCTTCAAGTAGATTTAGCAACACCCGCATTTTATGAACAACCAATTAATAAAACAATAGCAAATATCATATCTGATGGTGAATTACCACTATGGAACCCATATCAGGGTTTGGGGGTTCCACTTGCCGGCCAATATAGCACAAGAGCCCTTTTTATTTATCAATTGATTGAAAATATATCCCCTTACTGGCTATGGGATTATTTTTATCTCTTAAAAATAATTATTGCAGGTTTTTTTACATATCTCTATTTAAGAAAAATTGGTGTCTCTTATTACGCAAGCATTCTTGGAGGCGTATTTTATCAATTCTCTGGAAGTTTTACATGGTTCATTAGTCTTGAACAATTTAGTAACGTTGCAATGCTTATCCCAATCTTCCTATTTGCCATTGAAAATGAATTGCAAAATAAGCACCTTAAATCACGCCTCCTTACAACTATTGTTATCGCACTTATTCTCTATGCCGGACAACCAGAAACCTCGCTGTATGTGTTATTATTAGGATTTCTTTATGCCTTGCTTAAATTGTTTAACCATAACCAACTTCAACCGATTAATATAATACAATTCTTCATTACCTGGAGTCTCGGTTTTTTCCTCGCAGCCCCACAAATCTTATTATTTCTTGAAACAATTAATTATTCAATCCATCTTCATCCCATTGGCGGTGAGAT
>JBFMHD010000139.1:0-7388 GCA_040752395.1 Candidatus Hydrogenedentota bacterium | reverse complement strand
TTAATGAAGAAACAGGTGAGTTGTGGTATCGTGTAGCTCAGGATATGGAGATTAAAGATATGAAGTTACCAGTAGGTAAAGGCATAGCAGGTTATGTGGCGCGTACAGGTGAAATAGTGAATTTAAATGATGTTTACAGTGATGGGAGGTTTAACCCCGAGATAGATAAATTAACAGGTTATAAGACAAGAAATATGCTATGTGTACCTTTGTATACAAGAGATGATAAGATTATTGGTGTGGTACAGGTGCTTAATAAAATAGAGGGTGATTTTAATAGTGAGGATGAACTTTTTTTATCAAGTGTTGCTGGCAGTATTGCGGTCTGTCTTGACAATGTAAGATTATATGAGGGTTCAAGGGAGATGTTTTTTACAATGACTGATTCTTTTGCAACGGCAATTGATTCAAGGCAGCCTGTTAAAGGTGGTCATTCTGAACGCGTTATGAAATATTCAGTAGGGCTTGCTGAATCTCTTGGTTTGTCCCAGCTTGAGATAGACAGAATAAAAATTGCAGCTTTATTACATGATTATGGTAAACTTGAGCTCGGATTGGATATTATAGGTGATTATGAAAAATTGCCTGAGCATACTCTTCTTACAAAAGAACGACTCAACTATATTAACTGGTCTTTTGATTACAAAGAGATACCAGCTATCACCTCTATGCATCATGAAAAATTTGATGGCAGTGGGTTCCCGAATGCAATCACAGGTAAAGCTATTCCTCTTGAATCGAGGATTATAGCAATATCAGAGGAACTTGATAATTTTGTTATAAATCAATCCATTAACCGTACTACAGATGAGGTATATAAATTAAGTGTGAAATTTTTGAATGATAACAGAGCTACATTTTTCGATCCACAATTGGTTAATATTTTTATTGAGAAAGAATTATATAAAATAGAACGACGCTCTTATAAACGTATTAATCAGGAATTGAATTTATCATATACTCTATATGAGGGCGATAATCTTACTGATGTGATGAAAAATAAAAAGTATTCTCATACTGTCAATGTCTCTGCTGGCGGATTACTCTTTAAATCACCTGAAGAGATCCAGTTGAACAAATTTCTTGAGGTGAATCTTGAATTCCCTGATAATGTTTTTTATGTTATAGCAAAAGTCGTCCGTTGTGATAAAGTCCCGTTTCAGAACCATTATCAGATTGGTATAAAATTTATGAATCTCAGCCATAGAATTTCTATGAGATTGAATAGATACCTTATAGCGATGTAGCGTTTCAGAGGCTACAGACCGGAGCCTCTGGATAGTGTGATTAATTAATGTGAGAGATATTTTTAAACAATTTATAGATTACTTGAAATCTCGAGGTTTCTCAGAACATACCGTCAAAGCTTATTCTAAAGATTTAGAGGAATTTTTTGATTATATAAAAAATAAAAAGATTAAAAATATAAAAGAAATAAATCTAAATCATATAAGGGAACATTTCTACATTCTTAACAACACTGATTTAACCAACCGCAGTATGGCACGTAAATTTTCATCAATACGTAGTTTTTTTAAGTTCTGTAAAAAACAGTACATAATAGAAAAGAATCCGGCTAAAGCCTTGAGAACCCCGCGTATCCCTAAATCATTACCAAGATTTTTATATCAGGAAGAATTAGGCGATATGCTTGCTCTGGTAGAAAATAAACAGGACAGAGCGATGATGGAATTACTCTATTCAGCCGGGATTCGCGTCTCTGAGATGGTAAACCTTGATATAGCTGATGTTGATATTATTTCATCTATAATCAAAGTTAAAGGCAAAGGCAGAAAAGAGAGAATAGTTCCTGTAGGTAGCTTTGCTATAACCGCAATTAGAGAATATTTTAAAGAAAGAGAAAAACAGGGAACTTTTAGGAATGAGTTCCCCTTGTTTCTAAATAGAGATAAGAAACGTATAGACCCGCGAAGTGTAAGGTACAAGATATATTACTGGTGTAGAAAGATAGGGAAAGATAAACTAATCAGCCCACATTGGTTGAGACATTCATTTGCCACGCATCTGCTTGAGGCAGGGGCTGATTTACGTAGTGTGCAGGAATTATTAGGTCATTCAAGTCTCTCAACCACGCAGTTATATACCCATCTCACACGAAAGAAATTAAAAGAGGTATATGACAAAGCCCATCCCCGGGCATGAGATAAAATATCCAGAATCATTTTCTTGACAATGCCACTGAAAATAAGCATAGATGAAACTAAAGAAGCCATGGTTATTGATCGTATTGGAGATGATGAGGAAGAGAAAGCTATCGAAGTTCTCTTTGGGGCATTGGCAATGCAACAATGGGGGATACGATTGATATCAGAGCAAGAGAAATTGGATCTTTCTCATTATCCCAGCGAGTTTGCTGAATTTTAACAATTGACAATAACAGCTTGTATTCGACTACCACAATGTCATTTGACAGGAGAATAAGAGGGTAGATTAATCGTAGTGGTAGGTCTCACCCCAGAGTAATAATCTATTATCTACTTTTAATCTGTTCATATCATCCATACATTTTTTGTAACTCTCTCTCCCACCGCCAGGGTAATGAGATAATTCACCGATGTGAGACGGGATAAGTAATCTGGGTGATACTTTTGAAAGAAATATTTTTAAAGATTCATAATCATCTTCATAAAATGGGCTGATACCGCCATATTTGGGTATAGCAACGTCGATATTACCGCTAACTGGTAGCCCTATTGTATAATCAAGGTCTCCTGTATGATAGATTGTTTTACCGGTGTCTGTATGTATAAAATATGAAACCAGATTGATGTTTCTTCCGTTATCATAAACGTGTTTACCAGTAAAATATTTAATTTTATTCTGACTGATTTTTATAGTTCCATCACCTTTTAGAAATTTCGTTCCAGGAGGTGCTGGTAATCTATTATCCTCGGCAACATAAACTAATTTTTTCATTTTTAACATTCTTGTCATCAAATCAGGGTCCATATGATCACTGTGTTGATGCGTAATAAACAGGGCATCAAGAGTTTTAGCGAGTTTTTCAATAATATGATCAGGAACATCATAATCCAGATTCCAGCAATCTTTAGTCGAAACAGCGTCGATACCGATAGTAGCATTACGAGTTTTAATAATAACCCCCATATTATAGAGGTGGGCGATAAAGACGCCTGATTTAACGTGTCTCTCTCTGACTGAATCTATACTTTTATTAATTCTATCAATAAATAAATTCATCAAAGTAACACTGCGATTAATAGAGGGTATCATAATATATTGATCCAGGATAGATATTACAACAGACCTTATCCACGGGTTTCCCCCCTGAACCGGATTTTTATCAATTTCTTCAATGATACCTACAAGCTGTTCTTTCATACCCCGTGGATTAATCCAGACATCAAAAAAAGAGACTGTGCCTTTGTGATTAGTTGTTCTGTTAAAATTTATTTCATCAAGTGTTTCTTTTCCATCAACTCTAAAAAGATATAAATATCTGTTTGGGGTATCAAACAGGATTTTATCACTTGCAAAATATTCATTATTTATTCTTTTGAGTTGTAAAGGTGGCGAGCCCCAATTATTAAAACTGCCTATGATCTCAACATTTTTTGCAGAGCTATTTTTTAGATAAAACTGGACTTCGTTATCTCGAACAAAGGGTGAGATTTTAAAAGAGTCAAAATTCATAGATTAACTTCTCGGATTTTGCGAAGCCCTAACTGTGCTTCAAGATTAGCTTTGTCGAGTTGCAGAACCTTTTCGTATTCTTTTTTTGCATCTTCATATAGACCGATCTTAAAGAAAATATCAGCAATATTTAGATGTGCGTCTTTATTATTAGGATCGAGGTATATAGATTTTTTAAACATTCGGATAGAAGAGGGGAAATCTTTCATATGTGTATAGACAAGACCTATATTGTGATAGATAGCCGGGTTAGCGGGTTGTTTGTTAAGGACGATATTATACATTTCCAGGGCTCTATCATACTGACCAAGCCTGTCATACATAATCCCTTTATTATTTAATATCCTGACAACGTTTGTTGTAGAGATGTCTCTTTCGAGTAAAGTATTGTATAATTCAAGAGCCTGTTCATTTTTGTTAGATTTTGCATAAACCTCAGCAAGTAGCATCCACATTTCAAAATCATCAAGTCCGAGTTCCTTGGCATTTATGAGTTCGCGTTCAGCTTCTTCATACATTTCGAGTCTATACAAAAGTTTAGCAAGAACAAATTTGAACTGAGCATTTTTACTTTCTATAGCTATGGCTTTCTGATACTCATTAACAGCCAGCTCAAATAAACCCTGTTTTTCATATACTACGCCGAGATTAAAATGCATCAGCGGGTCATTATCGTCAGCGTTACGATAATAAGAAACAGCCTGTAAAATATCACCTTTACGTTCAGCTATGACACCAAGATTTAAAAAACTTTTTTTAGCTTCATTGGATTTCGGGTCAAGTGAGATAACTTTTTTATAAACAGATACAGCCTCATCATATTTTGCCATCGCATCAAGTAAATAAGCTTTAAGAAGTAACATATTGGTATTGTAAGGTTCTTTTAATATGACTCTATTAACAGCATCAAGGGATTTATTATAAATCCCTTTTTTGAAATATATACCTGCAATATTCTCCCAGGATTTTACATCATTACTATTAATTAAAACAACACGTTCGAAATTATTCAGGGCATTTTCTATATCGTTATTTTCAAAATAAAGTACACCGAGATTATAAATTAATCTGTAATTATCAGGTTGAAGAGAGATGGCTTTTTTAAAGGACCGAACAGCTTTATCAAATTCTTTTCTGGCTCGATAGATTTCCGAAAGATTTTCAGATGATTTTAATGAATATTCAGATGAAGGAGAGAGACTTATTATCTTTTCAAACGATTCAATTGCTATATCTTCTCTTGCAGGACTTTCTCTTGCACAGACACCATAATAATATAGAAGTTCAGGGTCTTCTGGTTTAAGTTTCAATGCCGAAGAGAAAATATGAAAAGATTTATCATAATCTTTGAGGTTGTAATAACATTTAGCAAAAGACCTCTTATACATATAATTATCTTGTTCTTTTGAGACTGCGTTCTCGAAGTATGGTAAGGCTTCCTTATATTCTTTTATTGTGTATAGAATCATTCCGAGATTATAATTTAATACAGGGTCTTCGTTATCAAGCTTCCAGGCACGTCTGAGATGATCAAGACTTAAAAGTAGATCACCCTTTTTTTGATATATAAATCCAAGATATAAATTTGATTCTCTTGCTTCTAGCGAGACAGGATCTTTATCAATGATATCTTTCAATAGTTCTTCTGCTTTATCATATCTTTTCTCTTTATAGAGAGATATAGCGAGTTTTAAGATGCTTGCCATCGGGCCTTCTTTTTGAGTTAATATTTTTTCCTTTTCAGTGACTGCTTTTTCAGTCTCAATTTGTATCTTTATATCTTCTTTTTTTTCTTTTAATCCTTTGAGAGTATCAATTAATGATTTATCGGGTTGCAGTAATTTTTCTTTTATTTTTTCTATTATTTTACTTTCAGCAAGCGGTGTGGGGGCCCGTTCTTTTTTAAATGCTGCTCTCATTGTATCATAAACAAGATATAAAGCAACAATGACTAATATAAATAGAACAAGATACGCTACAAAGAGTTTTAATTTTGGTCCGATTCTAGGATTTTCCATAACCATTAATTTGATCCTTGCTCCCACGCCAATTATTCTTAAACAGCTATTGTTTTTTCGACAATTGGGGTGTGGGCTTGCTTCTTAACCAATCTTATTCTTAGGCCGTGGGTAACACGCCGCAACTATCTTCTGTATTTATCTATTCCCAAGATGTATAAATCACCGCCGTAGATGTCATTAACAACAACGCACGGGAACTTCTCTACATACAGTCTGTTTATAGCCTCGGGTCCTAAATCTTCATAAGCTATTATTTTACATTCTTTAATAGTCTTTGCTATCAGGGCAGCAGCACCACCAACAGCAGCAAAATATATACATTTAAATTTTTTTATGGCTTCTCTCACATTATCTTTTCTCATCCCTTTTCCTATCATACCTTTCATACCGAGTTTCATAAGTTCAGGAGCATAAGAGTCCATTCTATAACTTGTTGTAGGACCAGCAGAACCGATTACTTTGCCAGGTGGCGTTGGTGAGGGTCCAACATAATAAATAACACTCCCTTTTATATCAAAAGGCAGTTTTTCGTTTTTTTCTATCGCCTCAACAAGTCGTTTATGAGCAGCATCACGTGCAGTGTATAACTCACCTGTTATAAGAACCGAGTCACCGGTTTTTAATTTTGAAACAGATACATCGTCTAAAGGTGTAGTAATCTCAACCGACTTAACCATATAAAACTCCTGCTTCTTTCGTTATCTTGCCTCTAATTATAAAATCGCTTCTTTATGTCTTGCTGAATGACATTGAACATTAACAGCAACAGGTAAACTCGCTATATGACAGGGGTGTCTTATTATATGAACAGCAAGCGAAGTTATACGTCCACCAAGACCCATCGGACCAACACCGCTGTTATTTATTTTTTGTAATATCTCTTTTTCGAGTTGAGCTGTATCCGGATCAGAAGATGGTTCTCCTACTTTTCTTAACAACGCTTTTTTAGCTAAATAAGCAGCATATTCAAAGGTACCACCAATACCAACACCTATAATTGTTGGCGGGCAGGGATTAGACCCTGCTTCAACAACTGTTTTGACAATAAAATTAATTATACCGGATCGACCATCAGAAGGAGTAAGCATACTCACTCTGCTCATATTTTCACTTCCTCCTCCTTTGGGTGCAATAATAATTTTTATTTTATCACCTGGTACGATATCAAAGTGGATAATAGAGGGTGTGTTATCCCCAGTGTTTTTTCTTATAATCGGGTCATTTAAAATAGATTTTCTTAAAAAAGCCTCTTTATAAGCCTCTCTCACACCCTGATTAATAGCCTCTCTGATACTACCACCAGTTATCACTACCTCCTGACCTATTTCACAGAACACAACAGTAAACCCACAATCCTGACATAAAGGTAATCTCTCTTCTTGAGCGATTTTCGAATTTTCGAGTATTTGTTTTAAAATTTCCTTCCCAAAAGGAGAGACCTCTTCTTCGTAAGCTTTTTTCAAAGAATCAATAACATCGAAAGCTAAATAAAAATTTGCTTCAATACATAATTTTTTAACACTCTCTTTAATTTTTGTTGCATCTAATTCTCGCATAAATCTCCTCTGAAAAACATTGTAACTATAATAATATCAAGTAGAAGCAAGAGGCAAGATGCAAGATAACGGATAAGAAAGATAACGAAAGAAGCAAGAAGCAAGATGCAAGATAACGGAAGAAGTGAGAAGTATC
>JBFMHD010000138.1:0-7439 GCA_040752395.1 Candidatus Hydrogenedentota bacterium | reverse complement strand
TCCGTTATCTTGCTTCTTGCCTCTTGCTTCTTTCGTTATCTTTCTTTCCGTTATCTTGCTTCTTGCCTCTTGCTTCTTGCTTCTATTTGATATTATTATAGTTACAAAGTTTTTCAGAGGAGGAGGTGATGTAAATGGAAGAAAAAGAGATAGCTGTAGTAACAGATTTCTTTGCTAAAGTAGGGGTCGTGGCGCTAAAAGTTTTAAACGATGAGATAAAAATCGGTGATAAACTCCATTTTAAGGGCCACACAACTGATTTTACAGAAGATGTAAAATCAATGCAAAAAGAACATATTGATATTGATGTTGCAAAAGTAGGTGATGATATCGGTATCAAGGTAAGTAGTAGAGTAAGAAAACACGACAAAGTGTATAAAGTGATAGAATAGTTAACTCTTTAACTTATCAACTCCTGGAGAAATCAGTCTATTGATTCAAAGATTCAAAGATTAAAATTTTTTTCTGATACTTCTTACTTCTTCCGTTATCTTGCTTCTTGCTTCTACTTGATATTATTATAGTTACAATGTTTTTCAGAGGAGGTAACAAAACGATGTTATTTGTATTAAGTTTTATTGTTGGCGTCGTAATGGTTATAGCATACGTCGCTACAAGAAAAGACCCGCGCGCTAAAGGAAGTGGGGTACTATTACTTCTTGCTGTTATTGCATTTCTATTTTGTTTTTCACAATCCCTCACTGTGATACCTGCAGGTCATGTCGGGGTTGTAGATTTTTTCGGTATCGTATCTAATAAAACACTGAAAGCCGGGATAAACATAGTCAACCCACTTGCTCGAATTATCAAATTCTCTATTAAAACTCAGGAGATAAAAGAAGTAATGGAGGTACCATCAAAAGAGGGTTTGAATATACACCTTGAGGTATCTGTTCTATTTCATTTAAATCCTGAAAAAGCTGCTGAGGTGTATAAAACTGTGGGAACAAATTATATCGACATAATATTAGTCCCACAGTTCCGTTCTGTTACTCGTGGTGTGACTGCTGGTTATGAAGCAAAAGCGCTCTATACCTCAGAGCGCGAGATGCTCTCTCAACTGATATCAACTGAATTACAAAAGATTGTAGAAAAACGTGGGATTATTATTGAGACCTCACCGCTTCGTAAAGTAGGGTTACCGCCAGGTCTATCACAGTCTATCGAAGAAAAATTACGAGCAGAGCAGGAGAGCCAGCGAATGGAATTTATATTGATGAAAGAAAAACAGGAGGCTGACAGAAAACGGATCGAAGCCCAGGGTATCGCAGATTTTCAAAAGATCGTATCTGCTGGTATCAGTGAACAGTTATTGAAATGGAAAGGTATCGAGGCTACTGAGAAACTCGCTAATTCAGCAAACTCAAAAATTGTTATTGTTGGCTCTGGTAAAGATGGGTTACCAATTATTTTAAATACAGATTAAGAATAACCACTTACTTCTCACTTCTTACTTCTTCCCCACCTGTAACCGAGGGATTACAGTCTGATGTCTAAAGTCTGAAGTCCAGTCTCTAAATTACAGCGGTTACGAGATAACGAAGGGGGAGGATAGTGGTTATTATAACAAATTGGGGTTAAATTAGTATGGCTGAGGTAGTTAAAGTTATAGGTTATTATTACAACTCAAAGATAGATTTAAAAAAATTCAGAGAAAAGACAAAAGCTTTTAAATTGTACAGTATCGACCCGCTAATCTTTGAGGCGGTTTCAGAACGATATATTATTATTACAAAATTTGGGGTTGTTATATACTGGAATCCCAATGAAGAAGTTGAGAGCGAGGTATCATTAGAACTGAAAAATTTTTTAGATGACAGTTCAATCGATATAAGAGTAACTGACCAGATTGAAGTTGATATCACAGAACCAGAATATATAGACTTTGAAAATATTCAGATACGAAATGTCACACATGAAAAAATAAAGATTATCTCTCTTGCTTTTGCGCAATCAATCGCATTAAACAAATTCGAACTCGAGATGGATTCTGCTTTGAGTGAGATCGAAAAATACATACATCAGATAAAAGATACTGGTAAAATAAGACTCAGTGCTAAAAGAATATTAAAAAGTATCGGGCTTGCTATCTCTGTGAAATACCATGTCATAAACAACCTTACTTTATTTGACAAACCCGAAGAAACATACGAGCACGTGGAATTAAATGAACTTTTTAGAGACATACGAGACTATTTCGACCTTGATGACAGACATTATGCTATAAATGTCAAACTTGAATTTATTACGGATAATATAGAGACATTACTTGATGTTATCAATACCCAGCGAGCAATGCTACTTGAGATCGCTATTGTGTTATTAATCCTTATTGAGATAGTATTTTTTATTGTCTATGAAATAGGAAAAACCATAGATTAAACTCTTAACCAACATCCTTCCATCCATCGACGATGAAAAATTATCAATCGTCTTATTGGGAGAAGTACTCATGAGCGCGGTTTGCGCTCTACACTATTGGGTTCTTGGGTTATTGCGTTTTTGCGTTTTTGCGCTCTACACAACGTATGAAAAACTAAAGATGATATGTTGGCTTCAGGCTCCGGGCTTCAGGCTCCGGGCTTCGGGCTCCAGCCGGCTGTAGTCCGTAGCCCGTAGCCTGTACCCCGAATTATTAGAGTTACAGCGTTTTTCAGAGGAGAGGAATATGTTTTTTCGAGGAATGATTACGTGGCTGGGATTTAAACATGCATCAATTCCATTTTTTGTTTCCAGGCGGATAAGCGGAAGGTCAAGTCAGTTTATAACAGTAGCGGCAATACTCTTTGCGATTTTTGCAATACTTTTAGGGGTTCAGACTCTTTATAAAAAATTTACTGGGATTGCAGTTGTGGGTTTCACGACCGTGATTATTCTGTTGCTGATTATAGGCAGTGCTTTGATGATAAGTCTTGGAATCATAGGAATATACATAGCGAAAATTTACGATGAAGTGAAACATCGGCCGCGATACGTTATTTCAGACAGCATAGGTGATGATAAAATATAAATACAAGCTGGTTTTTATCTTAATTTTAATCGTATCGATATTTCACAGATTTTACCGTTTAAATGATATCCCACCTGGTTTATATCATGACGTGGCGATTAACGGGAACGACGCAATTAATGCTCTATGCACGCATAACTTCAGAATTATTTATCCTAATAATAATAATCGTGAGGGGCTTTTTATAAACCTTATTGCCATCTCTTTTTGGGTTTTTGGCAGTTCCGTGCTATCTATCAAGTTAGTGCCTGCCGCTATCGGCGTTCTAACAGTCGCAGGTTTATATTTATTAGCAAAAGAACTATTTTATAGCGAAAAAAATATAGAGGAGAGAGAAGCACTATCCTTACTTTGCACATTTTTTATTGCCATCAGTTTTTGGCACGTCAATTTTTCGCGTATAGGTTTCCGTGGAATTATGGTCCCTTTTATTATGGTCTTCTCTTTTTATTTTCTTCTTCTTGCAGTCAGAACAAATAAAGTTCTTCATTTTATTTTTGCAGGATTATTTTTTGGTTTAGGTTTTTATACATACACTGCTTTCCAGGTCGCTCCGCTGATACTGGTCGTGAAATTTATATGTGAGTGGATGACTGTAAAGAAAAATCGTATAAAAAGCAGACGATTAAAATGGAGTATTATGTGTTTAACCATAATTATCATCTTAATCCCCATAATAATTTACATTAGCCATCATCCGAAAGACCTTTTTATGCGGGCATCAGATGTTTCAATATTTGCCAGCCAATCTCCTTTAAATGCTTTAATCACTTCTTCGATCAAGACATTTGCTCAATTTAATTATAGAGGCGACTATAACTGGAGGCATAACTATTCAGGAGACCCTCAGTTAAACTTCATAATTGGGATCTTTTTTTTAATCGGATTAACCATCTCAATCGTAAAGACGTTTAGGAATGAAACTGGTATCCACAATAATAACTACTTGTTTCTGCTGGTATGGTTTATTGTTATGCTTCTTCCATCGATTTTAACCATTGAAGGTGTCCCCCACTCTCTCCGCTCCATAGGAGCTATACCAGTTGCTATGATATTTGCCGGTATCGGAGCAAACTGGATTTATAAAAAAGTTCAAAATAATTTTTTAAGATTTGAGAAACAGATTTTAATCATAAGTTGTCTATTATTAATATTTATAAGCTACAGCGAATATAGGAAATATTTTAGTGACTGGGCAAACAATGATAACACACGTTTAAGTTTCAACGAATATTGTGCAAAAGTCGGATATTTCTTGAATTCCGTTCCCGAAGATATCTCTAAATACGTACTAGTTAACGTTGGTGGGCTTCTAGTAAATGGGATACCTATGCCATCTCAAACTATTCAATTCCTAACTTACGGGAAAAGTAAAGTTGGGTACATATCTGACCCAATTGCATTAAATAGATTAATTGAAAAAATCAAACTCACCAAAGTACCGGAAAATAAGGTAAATTCCATTATTATTGTTCCGCTCAACCCCGAAGAACAATATTTCAATTATTTAATAAAACTTCTGCCTGAAGGTAAAATACAAGTCAGCAATGAGATAAAATATTTTGTAATGCTTCAGAACGTGTGAAATAATCAACATTAATACCTGCTAAGTTTTTTATTATCAGTCCCCATTTTCTAAAAAAGTCTAATTTTTTCACACGTTCTCAGTTACAAAAGGAAAATACAGATTTTTAGGGCAGTAATAGAGAAAATGGCCTTATCCCTATTGGCCGCTGACACCCGGCATAATATCAGGTTGCAGATGGTAGAGCAATTTTGTCGTTTAAGACCGAACGGACAGCGGGAACAATAAGGCGCAGGGGTTTTGTAATGTGATTTGTAGAGCGGTTTAAACATTAATGAGGCGCTTGTTCCCATACCAATAACGTCACCCCACTGGCAATTATTAACATTATACCATCTAAAATCAAGCAAACAGGAATTCACCCGTTATGGAGTTTAAATAGATAAATATCTCCTGAATGATACAATAACGAGACCTCTTGAGCACTTAAATATCTTTCTATATTACCCTGTATTTTGTCTCTGGGTAAAATTAGATATTTGATAGAATTTTGTTTCAGGAAATCTTTAAAATTGCCTTTATGTTGCAGAAATTTTATTATATTTTCTTTTTTTCTATCGTGATCTACTGTCTGAGGATGGTGACCCCAATAAGTTTTACATCCCGAAAAAGCAGGAATATAGGGTGAAAGTTCAATAGTAGATAAACTAACCTCTTTATAATCCGGCTGCAATCTTTCGAGTTTTTTTAAAGTATTAAGCAGGTTTTTATTTATATAAGATGGGTAGGTAAACTTATTTAAGGTATAAACTCCGTATAAAATAAAAAAAATGTTACCCGCTGCTAAAATTGGAAATATGATAAGAAAAAATTCTATAATTCTCTTCTCTCTAATCCGGGAAATAATATAAATAATGCCATAATTCGCCAGTATGGAAAGTGGTATATGTAAACCAGTAAGAAATCTTCGATGAAACTTAATCGGAAGATATATAAATATAAGATTTATAATTATATAGACCCAGAGAATTTTAATATAACAGTTGTTTCTAATATTTTTCAGGGTAAATAGTGCAAGAACAATGAGAATACTATAACCCCATAATATATATATAATATTCGGTGGTGAGAGGTCATCCTGAGCCAACCATAAGTTTATGATTCTGTCTGTCTGGAGTATAATAAAATAATATATACAAAAAAATAGTCCTGAGGAGATAGAGATAAAAAAGTCGACCCCTATATTATTCAGATTGTCTCTATTTAAGATTTTAATTATTAAGAGAGCGGGAATAAGAAGTATCAACACATATGGAGTCATAGAACCAATACAGAGTGACGTAATGATTAAATAAACTCTGGAAAGAATTGTAATTGGTTTATTTTTTAGAAAGACTGTGAGTATATAAACAAAAAGAATATTTGATAAGATTATATGCGGACAATGGAGAAATGTCATAAATGTTATAGATTCCGGAATCCAGACATCAACCGGAACATTAATACTTACTTTATCAGAAAATATCGGATATAAGAAACCAAGACCCGAAGAAAAACATGTTACAATCAGACCAGACATCCTGTCTGAATAATCCTGGAAAAAAAGTATGTAAAATTTATTGATCACTATTATAAAAACTATAATTAGTAGAAACCTTGAAATATGATATATAATGTCAGAAGAGACAGAAGATAACTTTGAGAGGAAGCCCAGAAAAATGTAAAAGGTAAAAATTAAGCGAGGTTTATGGTATTCAGATGTATAGAGATTTTCCCATAAAAGATGATATCTTCGCCCCTGCTCTATTTTAGAAAGATATGTAAAACAATCATCCAGAAAAAAATAAAATCCTGTAAATCTTTTTTCTTTAGTCTGATGAAAGTATCCATATATATATGGTATATTTGTTACAATAAGAACAGTTATAATCAAAATGAAGAAATAAACAGTATTCTTTTTCCACATAATCTTAATATAGTCATCCCCTTACAAAATGTTGCATTGGTTTTGACGTAGTTTACAAAATCCGAAAGTTTCATAAATCTACCGCTTGAGAATATAACCAGTTTAACGTTATATTTTATCAGGGATTGTATCAACATACTAGAACCAAGATAGCCGGTAACGATCCTATAGTTTGAAGTATCAACAAGGTCAGGTGGTAACTTGTTTTTAGAAAAAAAGTAATAATCTGTTCATCACTAACAACATAGTCATCAACATCTGTAGCAGATAATATAATCAAAGCACCCAAGAGTTTATTCCGGGTAACGATGAGATGGTATAGTCTGATTAAACCTATGCCGGCCACAATCGATAGAAGAGGGATGATAACCGTAACGTGATGCAGAAACAATGCTTTATAAACTGAAAAAAAGAGCAGAGAGAGAATTATATAAATCAGTATGAAGTTGGTCTGAGGTTTTCGCCATATTGAACAAAGAATAATGCCAGCTAATGCGGATACACCAAGTGACGGATATGAGACAAATGCACTGTACATAACTCCTAATCTTGACAATATATCTCCGGATGGCGGTTTGGACAAATGGAATACCAGGGTCTGTTCGAAAAGTTTATTTAAATTGAAATAAAGAGAACCGTCAAGAGAAAAGAGTTGAGGCATGTATACTGCTCCCCTGATTAGAATGGTCAGGTCAAAATGTGCCGAAAATTTACTAAAAAATGTCTCGACAAACGTGGAGCACTACAAGAAGTTGCAGTTTAATATTCACTAATTTTACGGGATTCGTATAAATAATATACTCGGTTTATAATCATTGATTCTAAGATTAAGTTCTATATTACCATCAATTGTTATTGAGTGTTCGCCTTTATCAACATAGAAATTTTTTAATTGAAAACTACAGGGTAGTGTCTGCCACGTGCGTAAATCAGGATGA
>JBFMHD010000137.1:0-7475 GCA_040752395.1 Candidatus Hydrogenedentota bacterium | reverse complement strand
TTCAATATAATCAATATAATGTAAAGAGGTTCCCAAGACCCGTTCTTTAGACTTTAGACCCATGTTTAAAAAATGAGGTTTTAAAAGAGACCTCTTATTCAGATATTTACTGATTGCAAGAATCGAGTATTTTGTAGAGTTCCGGGTCATAGGGTTGAATCTCAAGTGCTTCCTCGATATATTCTTTCGCTCTTTTTATATCTCCTTTTTCTTTATAAATTATCCCAAGATATTTATATGGTGTAGGATATGCATCATTTGTTTCTGTGGCTCGGTTCAAATTCTCTATGGCTTTATCTATTTCGCCAAGAAGTCTGTAAGTGATCCCGATTCTTGTTAATATAACCTCACTGAGTGCGTCAAGCTTTAATGCTTTTTTATATTCTATTAACGCAGCTCTATTTCTACCACGCATCCTGAACCCATCACCTATCTGAAGATATTCTCTAATCTTTGGTTGTTCTATAATTTTTAAATCATTCTCTGGATTAAAACTCTGTTCGCGTTTATCAAGTATATGTTTTAATTTAAGTGTAGCTCCAGGAACCCTTTTATAATTTTTTGACATTATATGTTCTTTTATTTTATTAAAGAGCTCATCAGATTTTATTCCCTTCTGTTCGTAAATTATATCACGCCAGTTTTTACCAGCCCCTAAGCCCTCATATATCTTCTTCATTATTTCTAAATTCTTACCGCTTTCTGTAAGAAAATCAACTGTAATAGATGCGATAGCGAATGCGAGACTCACATCGCTTGGTTTTGGCAAATCTACAAGAGAGGGCTCCATATCATCAAAACTGACCCATTGGTCAGTTTCACAGGCATCAAGTAAAAGATTTATCTGTTCCTCAGTAAGAAAATTCGAAACACTTTTTTTTTTGAAAAAACCTTCAAAAAATCTCGCAGACCCTTCATGAATCCATATAGGACAATTAGCCTTTGTCTTTTTATAAATAATATAATGAAAAAATTCATGGACACCAGTATTAACATATCTATAACCAAGCATAGTTGCACCTGGTGATAAAAACATCAAGCGATTAAATCGGCAGATACCTATCGCGCCTGAAATTTCTATCTGTCTCTTACTTAAAGAAGATGCACGATTAAAAGATTGTATTTCAGAATAGACCTCAACCGCTAATTTATTATTTAATCTGAAATCAAATATCTTGCTGTAAAGATTATAGGCTTTTTCAAGCCCATTTAATATAAAATGTGCTGTTTTTTCATCTTCAGGGATGGCGTGGACTATAAAATTTAGAGACTCGTATTTTTTAAATTGTTTATGATACTCTCTGATGTCTTTAAGATACTGATATTCTTCCTCGTCTTTTCTGTTTCTTTGAAAACCCTCGTACATTTTAATAGCATCGTCATATCTGCCAAGATAGTGATAAGCCTGTGCTATAATTCGTCTTGCAGTAATACTCTCATCTTCACCAACCTCAGAAAGAGCAAGCTCAGGTTCCCACAACTCCAGGTATCTTTTAGCTAAAGAATAATTAGTAGCATACAAACCTGACGAAACGAAAAAGATAGAAGATAGAAGATAGAAAACAGCTATTTCACTCAAGAATCCTTTTAAAATATTCTTTAACATCAGTTTCATAACCTCTGGGAATCTCTTTTTGCATCTCTTTTAAAACCCTGTCTCTCTGCGTAGATTTTACTCTATAAGAATCTGGTTCTGGTATTTTAACATAGGCTTCCGGGTCTCTACCATTGACCCCTCTTCTTCCTGGTAATAATGGTCTATAACATGTTATAATCTGTCTATACATAGATTGTTTATAACTCTGGAGCATCGGGGTAGGCATCTTGATATTCTTTATTCCCTGAGCTACAGAACTCAAATAAAACAAGGCATCTCTTGCATATTGTAAGAATCTATCTGTTCGATATAATTCACCCTCTTTTGCTGCTTTAATCATAGATTCGTACGCGCTTCTTGAATTATTTAACATTTCCTCTGATATGAGGGGGGTAAGTTCAGCTAAAGAAGTAATTTTTCGATAAAAATTTAACATAGTATCAGATAAGTCATTTTGCATCTCTTTTAGTTTTTCTACATCATCTGACTTATCAGACATCATTTTTTGATTGGTTTTCTTATCAGGCTCAATTTTATCGAGGAAACCGCTTGCATAATTCTGAACCCTCGTATCTTGATTATTAGTTAAATCAGAGAGTCCTTCTTTTATGCTATCAAAATTCTTTTTATTTATCTCTTCTTCTAATCTTTTTAATGATTCTAAAATATCAGTTTCGTTTTTTAATTCGTCTTTTAATCGCTGTAAATCCTGATTTATAGAAGAGAAGTATCTATCATAATAATTTTTTAGATTTTCTGTGTAGATATCATCCATAGCGTCAAGAGATTTTACGATGTACTCCTGGTCTTTTATTATATCATCAAGTTCAGAGGATTGTTCACTCATCTTGTTTGCGGTTTCTTCGTCTCCTTTCCCTTTATCCATTTCTTTTAGAGCTTCTTCCATCTGGCCTAATTTTTCCTGCAAGCTCTTTAAGAGATTTTCAGCCTGTTTAATTATCTCATCCATATCGCCTTTTTCAAAAGCGTTATGAATATCCTCCATATTTTTATTCATATCAGACATATCTAGCTCACTAACAGAGCGTGAATTAATAAAATCATCTGGCAGTTGTTTAGTCATTTCCTGCAGTTTTTTAGCTATCTCGGAAATGGCATTTTGAACCCTTCTAATCTCTCTCATAATTTCTTCGACTTTACGCATTTTTTCCATATCGCTTGCAAGTATCTCGCGCATTTTATCACCAGCGAGTCTTGCATCTTCTACCGATTTATACATGTCCCCCAGATTCATCTCTTTTAATAGTTCTTCATTCTGTAATACAGACCTTTCAAGACTGTTTACAATGTCATCAATGGGATTTTCTCTATTATCTGCAAACATTTTCTCTCGCATACTATTTGAGACAAAATCAAGATTGCTTTGTATACTCTGCATTTTATCGAGAGTACTCTGAAAAGTCAGTGGGTCTTCTCTTGCTCTTTCTAAAATATCTTTATAAAATTCATTAAGATGAGCGAGATTATTAAGTAACGAATTAATATCATGTAGCAAGGAACTGGTATCGGATATATATTTTCCCTGGGCCATAAGCCCCATTTCAAGCACTTCATACAAGTAATCAATAAGCTGTTCGTATCTTTCTACTACTTCTTTATGTGAGACATCAACAATTTTAATCCTTCGTTTCTCGCTCTCCCCACTTTTATAACCATTCACTTTATCATTATCGAGCGCTGTAATAAACAGAATAAAATCACCTGTGATCCCCTGAAGCTCAAGTTCAAGTAAATCAATAACAATAGTCTCTTTGATTCGGTTCTTTGTATCTGTAATCTTTATTTTTCGCTTATATAAAACATTATCACCAACTTTGTGATAACACAACCATGCCTCTCTGATACCATAATCATCAGATATTAGAAATGTTAAAGGGAATTCAGTATTTTTAACGACTTCTATATCAGTATAAGGCTCGATAATTTCAACGAGTGGAGCAAAATCTTTTACGACCTCAAAATCAAGTGTGGTCAATTCATAGGTTCTATTATTCTTATTTCCTGAGATATTTATGTGTCTGTCTTCTGAAATAATTGAATTTAAATTAATTATATTTTTATTCAGGTGTAGTTCACCACAAAACTCATTCTTATCTTTTTCTGTGATGATTACACTATCAGCGATATCATTCAGCGTTATCTCTCCTTCTAATATTGACCCTTCTTTTATTTTCAGGTAAAGGACATTATCTTCTACTAATTTAGTTTCACCACCCGTATATGCAGGCTCTCTTATTGTAAAGAGCATCTTTTGTATCGCTAAAACCTTTTCAAATATCTGTTTTTCATATAATGATGACTTTTTACTTAAATAAAGTTCTTTTTCTATAAACCCCATACTGTGTATAAAACATATAATCAAAAAAAGATGTATTATCGGAAACCTTTTTATTATAGCCTTTTTCAATTGATTCAATGTTTCATTAGCAAGATAATTGATTCTGTCAACGATATAATGTTTGGTTCCCATTTTTTCATAAGATAGAGCATTCCTTAATAATGAATATCTCACCTCAAATTCTTCTTCCAACATTTTTGTCTGTTTCATTAAATTGACTCTTGGATGTAATTTTTTAGAAAAATAGATGATACCGAAGATAAAAAAAATTGATATGGCGAAAAACAGTATATACCTGACTTCGTTTATATAATATAATGATATTCTGAAAAAATAATACGAGATAACATATACAGGGATAAATATTTTTATGCATAACGAAAGAATATAAAACACCTGGATTTTTCTCATGTATAAAGAAATATCACTCATCTTCCACTCCACCTTTTTCTTAAGACCCAGTGTAATAAAACTATGCCTGACCCTATCATCAATACTCCTTTAGAATTCCACCAACGAATAACATTCTCCACATCGACAAAAGACATAGCGATATCTTTTTTCAATCTTTCTTTTAATAGGGCAAATTCTCCTTCATTCTTAATTATCATACCTTTAGATATTTTTGCAATTTTTTCAAGTAAAAGCATATTACCAGTGCCGGTTATAAGCTCTTTGCTTAAAATCTCAACAGTAAAAGTTTTCTGTAAAGTCTGTGTTGGTTTGTTTTCAGTGGATATCAGTGCGGTGACCTCATATACACCTGGCGAAGAAGGTATAAACGAATAACTATAAAGTCCCTTGAAAGGTTTATCCTTAAGAGATGGATAATATTCTTTATTCTTTGAATCTTTAATTATAACTTTTACCTTTACGTTTTCTAAAGGTTCGTAATACTCGTCTAAAGTATATATATCAATTTTTTGAGTTTCATTTTCTTTTATTCTATTAAAAGCGAGATTTAATCTAATAGGCTGCAGTTCAGGATTTTTAATAAGCCATCGTATGGCTTTGTGAAAAAATCTGTAATAATGGGTATTTGCCTTGCCTTCACCAGTTGAGATAAAATTCCATCTGTACGTAGAACCGCTCGCTACTGCCATAACTCTACCTTTCCCATATTCCATAACAGCAATTATTGGTAACGGTTTATTATCCCGCGTTCTAACAACAGGGTGACATCCAAGCACAATAGCTTCGGGTTTTGCATCTTCAGTTAGATTATAATCAATAAGTTCAGGATATGCGTTCCATTCAGAAGGCGAGACACCACCTAATATTGGATGATTATACGCTTTATCGGGTATGGTTATTTTAAATTTTTCTTCTTTATACGTTTCATCGTTTATAGAAACGATCAATGGTGATATTCTATCAATGGCGGTATTTTTATAATTTCTATTAAATGATTTGCTTCCGCCAAGTATCAAAAGTCCGCCTGAGTTTGAAACGAATCTTTCAATCTGGTCAAGGTAGTATGCTGGAAAAAACATCGAGAATCTTGAATAATCAAAATTATCAAGCACAAGTAGATCAAAATTATCCAGATTTTTATATAATATCTCACGTATAGGAAATGGGATTAAAGAGAGTTCGTTTTCAGCGAATGGGAGATTCTGTTCAGGTTCTCTTAATATAACAAAAGAAACGAGCTCGACTTTAGGGTCCTGTTTAAGTAATGTCCTTAAAAATTTATACTCCCACCGCGGTCTGCCGCTTATACACATAACCCTTATCTTATCTTTAAGCACACTCGTGCTCCATTCAAAATAATTATTTAAGAATAGTAATTCGGCCTTCTTTTTCGCTATCTCAATCCTGTATTTTACTTCACCCTGTTTATCTTCAAATAATCTGAACTCAACCCTCTCATTTTGGGTTATTAATCTTATCTTCTTTTGATTGAGTTTTTCGTTATTTCTATATAGAGTGATGGTTACCTCTTCATTATCAAATTCTTTATTACCTATATAAACTAAAAGAGTGTCTTCTTTAGCTGTAAAAACAACATCTGGATAATCTACGTCTTCAATAAATATATCCCTTACCTTTTCATATTTAAGAGCAGGTAAAACATATACTGGAAGAATTGATTCATCAAGTATATCCTGCTCTGTCTGACCACCATCAGAGAGAAGAATAATGCCTTTAAGTCTTGACTGTAACTTCCCTCTAATTGTTTCTCGTAATACGCTATATAAATTAGTAAAGAGTGATTTTTCGCAGTGCAGATTCTGTAAATCAGTTAAGTTATTTAATTTTTCACCAAATTTAAAATATTCCACGCTGCCCCCATTTTCTATGTATTCATCAAGAACATCCTCTTTAAGTTTTAAGAGTTTATTTTTAGCGGCGTGGATTCGTGTTGTGTTTTCATCGTAAGGGAGGTTCATACTTTCTGTTGCATCTATTAACACAGCTATAGATGACTTTTCTTTATGTCTTGTGAAAAAAGTAAGATTCGGGAATAGTAGAATCGCTAATATAAAAAAGATGAATAAACCAAAAAGAATAATTAATAATAAATCAGCTATCTTCGAATCAGTTTTAAACATACTCTATCGTCTGCCCCGTTTCCTCATAATCTCAGGGATATGTATCTCGTCTTTTTTGTAGTTAGCACACAAGGCATACATTACAATATTTACGCCCATCTTAAATGCAAGCGCCCTCTGTAATTCACCATATGGTACACAATTGTGAACCCATCTGTTGTTCTCCATCTCCCAGGCGCAACCTAAATCGTTCCTGAAATAAAGCACGGGTGTTAAATCACCTATATCTACTCCCTCAACACTCCTTGTTATAAGCCGTCTGCCGATTCTAAAATCCTGTATTAAAAAATATGTCTGAAAAATTGTATGGTCATAGGGTAAGGGTAATAAGGATTTGTCAGGGAAGATGCTTTTTATAAGGTTTCTTATACTTTTATCAAACCCCATACCACTTGTACCAGCACAATCGTCACAAACAAGAAGACCGCCATTAGATAGAAATACTCTTAATCTATGGATAACGTCATTAGAAAATTCCTCAAATTCATAATGCCCTGTTATATACAAAAAAGGGTACTCAAAAATATTGTCTTTTGTTATATCCACTACGTTCCTGTAATTATCAAACCTTTTATCAGTAAGGACACTTGTAAAACTTTCTACTCTTTTTAAAAGGTTCAAAGCAGCAGAGGGGTCGGGATTCCAGTCACCCTTATTATATTTTATCTGCGAAAAAGTGAAGACCTCAGCAAGCGCCTCTGCTTTTATTTTATATGGGATGAAATTAGCACATATAAAACTGAATAAAAGTTTTAAATAATCTCTGCGATCCATCGCGCCTCCTCCTCTGAAAAACATTGTAACTCTAATGATATCAAGTAGAAGCAAGAAGCAAGATAACGGAAAGAAAGATAACGAAAGAAGCAAGAGGCAAGAAGCAAGATAACGGAAGAAGTGAGAGGTGTCAGGACGGGCTACAGGCTACGGACTACAGCCGGCTGGAGCCCCCTATGACCCATCCCCT
>JBFMHD010000136.1:0-7489 GCA_040752395.1 Candidatus Hydrogenedentota bacterium | reverse complement strand
GCAAGAAGCAAGATAGGCGAAATTCTTTTGAATTTCGAATTGTAAATTGCAAATTTATTTGCTTACGACGGGTCTTTTGGCCCTCACTACTTAATTTTTGAATTTTTCAATTTTTTCAATATTTCAATCTTTTTATCTTCTGTCTCCTGTCTCCTGTCTTCTTTGTGCCTTTGTGCCTCTGTGCCTTTAAAAGTAAGAAGTGGGAAGTGAGAAGTATGAGGACAGGCTTCAGACTTCGGGCTACGGGCTACAGCCGGCTGAAGCCTGTAGTCTGTAGCCTGAAGACAACATCCTTAAAAAAATGCGGAATGCAGAAACAAGAACCGTCCCGGTTTTCTCAACATTTAGAGGCGACGGCCGGAGTTGAACCGGCGAATCGCGGTTTTGCAGACCGCTCCCTTAGCCTCTTGGGTACGTCGCCTGTAAAATTTTATATCTTATCTGATACTTCTTACCTTATTCATTATCTTGCTTCTTGCCTCTCACCTCTTTCGTTATCTTATAACTTAACTACAGGATAAGATATTATTAAGATATTATATATTAAAGAGAAGTCAATATAAATTTTCTTTTAAACGTAATGCCTCAGTTATTGGTGCAGTAGAACTTATACTTTAGAAGCAAGAAGCAAGATTACGGAATCCCACTGAAGACTGAGAACGTATGAAAAAATTAGACTTTTTTAGAAAACAGGGAGTGATAATAAAAGAGTTAGCCGGTATTAATGATGATTATTTCACACGTTCTGAGGGAATACTTTTAACCCTGTTTATCGCATCTAAAGATGTTCACTACATTTTTTATTTTTTGTAATTTCAATATAATGTAGTGAGGGTCACAAGACCCGTTCTTTAGACTTTAGCCCCGTTTTTAAAAAATGAGGTTTTTCAAAGACCTCTTAATTTTATAAATTAGTTTTCGTATCTTTTGATATCCTTTATTATGTATCTAAAAGTACCTCCAGGGATAGTAACCTTAACCTCATCATTCACTCTACAACCAATAAAAGAACTAGCAAATGGTCCGCTACTTGGTATCTCAGCCTTATCAAAATCAAAATCACCATCACCAACAATATGATATATCTCTTCTTTATTAGTATCCAAATTAATTAATGTCGCTGTAGTGCCGACACCCACTTCCACGGGTATTTCTTCAGCTATGTTTATCACTACTGTCCTTGATAACCTTTCATTCAATTCATCTATCCTTGTAAATAAAATTCGCTGTCGTTCTTTTGCATATTGATATTCCGCATTTTCACTTAAATCTCCCTGCGAAGCAAATTTAGGTATATCCTCGCTAAGTTTTTTTAATTCAGCCTGTATTTCAAAGATTTGCTCTTTTATTTTATTAAACTGATTTTTAGTAAGATATATCTTTTCCATTTTATTTTATATCTTTTAAAATACTCAAAGTATTAACTTTTTGTCAATATTTTTCCCCACACCTATTACTTTCAGTTTTATCAAAAAAGGGTCATGATATTTGTTCAATGTTCCAGAAATCTAATAAAGAGGTCTCTGAAAAAGATAGTCATCGCATCTAAAGATGCTCACTACATTTTTTTATTTTTTGTAATTTCAATATAATCAAGATAATGTAGTGGTAAATCCTGAATCTCCGCATATGCCTATGGCGTATATGTATTAACAGAAAAATCTTTAAAAAAAATTTGACAAACCTTGACAAAAAATGAAAATCCCACACAATTAAAATATCAGATAGCCATGATATTGACATAATGTTAAATAATAGAGAGGGTATTATTTTTTTAAGTTGGAGGGTAAAGTTATGACTGCTCAGGATTTAAGTAAAATGACCAAGGATGAGTTGTTTGAGGTTGCAAAAGATAAGGGATTATTCATAACAAAGAAGATGAAAAAAGGAGAGATTATTGAGGCTATCCTTGACAAAGAAAAACAGGATGAAAAAGAGAGAAAGAGAAAAGAGGAATTGCTTAAAAAATCAGAGACAAAGCAAGTATCTTCTCAACCTGCATCAGTGGTAGCTCCGACTCAAGCACCGCCTTCAAGGATCCCAGGACCCTATGTCCCACAATTACCAAAAGAATATGGTAAAGATAGGCTTCTTCTTCTTGTCAGGGATCCGCACTGGGTCTTTGCATACTGGGAATTAACTGAGAAATCGATTCAGAAAATAAGAAAAAAGATAGGTGAAGAGACATTTAAAAGGAGTACCATTATTTTGAGGATGCATGATGTAACAGATATAGTTTTTAATGGTACCAACTCGCATGCAAGCTGGGATATAGATGTTAATACAAGACTCGGAACAAGACATATTAATGTCTGGGGTACTGATAGAAATTATTTGGCTGAACTTGGTTATAGAACGCCGAGTGGCACTTTTATCAGGGCTCTTTTATCTAACACAATTTCTGTGCCTCGAGGTAAAGTCTCTGATAGAATCGATGAGAACTGGATGATAGTTGAGGAAACCTACAAGGAACTACTTGAGGCTTCAGGTATGCAGAAGATAGGTGCTTCAAGTGCTGAGGTACCGAGTCTTGCTATAAGGCACGTTCCTGGCGAATTAAAAGGGCTTGAGATGGCGTTAGCAAGTGAGGCTGTCTCTTCGTGGGGTTCTCAAGCTCTTGTAAGAGAAAAACCTAAAAAAGGAAGACCACAACAAAAAAAAGAAGAGATTAAGCTGCTTGTTAATACTGACCTTGTGCTTTATGGTTATGCATCTCTTGGCTGCGAGGTAACTGTAGCTTCTAATAAGATAAAAGTAAACCCTGATGGAACTTTCTCTGTAAGGTTTGCTTTGAAAGATGGTGTTCATAAACTTGATGTAGAAGCTAAAAAACAGGGGATATCTGATATAAAAAGGATACCGATCGAGGTCAGGAGAAAGACAGGGTGAGATGGCTAAACAGGGATTTCTTTGTTTTGTTCTTCATGCACATCTTCCTTTTATCAGACATCCTGAATATGAAGATTTTCTTGAAGAAGACTGGTTTTACGAAGCCATAACTGAAACTTACGTACCTTTACTTGATTCGTTTGAAAAGCTGATCAATGAAGGTGTGGATTTCAGAATAACGATGTCGATAACGCCGCCGCTTATCTCTATGTTAAGAGATGAGTTGCTTCAATCAAGATACATAAAGCGGATCGAAAAATTAATAGAATTAGCTGAAAAAGAAGTACACAGAACGAGGTTCATCCCTGAATTTCATTCAACCGCACTTATGTATCTTGATAAATTTCGTAAATGTAGATATATGTTTGTTGATAAATATAAAAGAGACCTTACTCTCGGCTTTAAGAGAATTCAAGATGCAGGTAATCTACACATTGTAACATGTTGTGCAACTCACGGATTTTTACCGCTTATGGGCATAAACCGTAACGCTGTAGCTGCACAGATAAAAGTAGCATCACAATTACATAAAGATACATTTGGTATCAAACCTAATGGGCTCTGGCTTGCTGAATGTGGTTATAATCCAGGCGATGATGAGATACTTAAAGAAAATAATATACGCTACTTTTTTGTTGACAGCCATGCTGTTATCTATGCTTCACACAGACCAAAGTATGGCATCTTTGCCCCGCTTTATTGCCCAAGCGGTGTTGCTGCTTTTGGTAGAGATATTGAATCCTCGCGACAGGTATGGAGTTCTTTTGAAGGCTACCCAGGTGATTATTATTACAGAGAATTCTATCGCGATGTAGGCTATGACCTTGATTTTGATTATATCAGACCATACATCCACGAAAGCGGGATGCGAAAAAATGTCGGGATTAAATATTACCGTATCACAGGTGCACCGCTTGATCAAAAAAAACCATATATCCCACAAAAAGCTTTAGAAAGGGTCGAAGAACATTCTGGTAATTTTATGTTTAATCGGGAAAAACAGGTTGAATACTTAAATACACTTATGGATAGACCGCCTATCATTGTCTCACCCTATGATGCTGAATTATTCGGCCACTGGTGGTATGAAGGACCACTTTTTCTTGAATATGTTTTAAGAAAGGTCTATCGGGATTCAAGAGTGCTTGAGCTTATTACACCACCGGAATATTTACAGATTTACACTAAAAACCAGATGGCTATACCCTCTTATTCATCCTGGGGATATAAAGGTTATGCTGAATTCTGGCTGAATGATACTAATGACTGGATTTATAAACATCTTCACGAAGCAGCTGATATTATGGTTCAGCTTGCAGAGGAATTTAAATGGGGTGCTCCTTCTTCATTGGTTAAACGCAGTCTTAATCAAGCTTGCAGAGAATTACTTTTAGCGCAGTCTTCTGACTGGGCGTTTATTATGAAAACAGGTACAGTAGTTGATTATGCAACAAAGCGAACCAACGAACATTGCCAGAACCTCTTTACTCTAAATAATATGATTAGAAGAAATGAGATAGATATTAACTTTTTAGCTAATCTTGAATATCGAAACAATATTTTTCCGAATATCGATTACAGGGTGTATTTGTAACGCCCCTGTTATAAGTGATATATAGAGGCAAGAGGCAAGAGGCAAGATAATTGGGTTATTGGGTTATTGCGTTTTTGCGTTCTACACAAAGGATGAAAAACTAAAGATGATATGAAAAGAGTTGTGAGTCGCAAGTCGTGAGTCAAAACAGGACTCGAGACTCAAGACTCAAGACTCAAGACTTTTCAGCAGTCTTTGGGCTTTTGGCTCCAGCCGGCTGTAGTCCGTAGCCTGTAGCCTGTCCTGATACTTCTCACTTCCCACTTCTTACTTCTTACTTTTTCAGAGGGGAATAGCGTCGATGAACCGTGGTGCTCTTGTTATTCATGGCCATTTTTATCAGCCACCTCGCGAAAATCCATGGCTTGGTGTTATTGAACATCAGGCTTCAGCTTATCCGTTTCACGACTGGAACCAGCGGATAACCGCTGAATGTTATAGACCCAATGTTGTATCAAGGGTTTTAAATCCGATTGGTAGAATCGTTGCCCTCATTAATAATTTTGAATATATCAGTTTTAATATTGGTCCAACGCTAATGGATTATATAAGAAAATATCATAAAGAGATTTATGATAAGATTATTGAAGCTGATAAAAAGAGTATTGAGAGGCTTGGTTATGGTAATGCGATTGCACAGGTTTATAACCATGTTATTATGCCGCTTGCTAACGAAACTGATAAAGAGACACAGGTTTATTGGGGTATCGAGGATTTCAGATTTCATTTTAACCGCGACCCTGAAGCGATGTGGCTTTCTGAAACAGCTATCTGCTATGAAACATTGAATGTTTTACATAGGTTCGGAATGAAATATGTTATTTTATCACCAGGCCAAGCTTTGAAGATAAAAGCATTTGATGCTGAGCTCTGGGAAGACGTATCAGCAGGTAATATTGATACATCAGTGCCTTACAGGATTTTCTTAAAAGATGAAAATAACGAAGAACTAAAAGATAAATATATTGATGTTTTCTTTTATGATAAAAACATATCGCAGGCTGTGGCGTTTGAAGGGTTGTTAAGAAGCGCAGATAATTTTGCTGAAAGGATAGCAAGCACAGCCAAAAATTATGAAAAAAAAGAAGTCGATTACCTTATCTCGATTGTAACTGACGGTGAGTCTTATGGCCATCATGAAAAATTTGGTGATATGTGTCTATCTGCATTAATTGATATAAAACTGAAAAATCTGAACTTAAATATTACTAATTTTACTGCATATCTTAATAATAACACCCCCAAATTTGAGGTTGAACTTAAACCAACATCATCATGGTCATGTGCTCATGGCGTGGAACGATGGCGAGATGATTGCGGCTGTACGACTGATAGCAAGCAGGGCTGGAATCAGAAATGGCGTAAACCATTACGTAAAGCTTTTGATACACTCAATGATAGGCTGATGACCATATTTAAGAGAGAGGGAAAAAAATTATTCCATAAACCAGAGATGGCAAGAAACCATTATATTGAGGTATTGATATCGACTTCTTATAAAGATGATTTTCTAAAATATGAGATGGAAGAAGAAGCGTATAAAGATATAAATAACAGAGAAAAAGCACTAAAACTGCTCGAATCTCAAAAGTTTGCTATGATGACATTTACTTCCTGCGGCTGGTTCTTCAGTGATATATCAGGTATCGAACCTGTTATGAATATGAAATTTGCTTTGCGAGCTATTGAGTTTGTTACTGATTTTACTGATGAAAAGATTATTCTTGCTGAATTACTATCCACACTTGCTAAAGCTAAAAGCAATATTTCTGAGATGGGTAATGGTAAAACTATTTTTGAAAAATTTGTTTTAACTTCACAGATACCTCCAGCTGAAAGAATCGCTATAAGGGTTTTAAAAGCCGTGGTCTTTAGTGAAAATAAGGTAGATGAGATAAAATATAATGATAAACTTGAGTTTGAAAAGATTGATGAAGTCTCTGAAGATGGGTTTAAACTTCTATTCTATAAAGGTGAGATATTTGAATATAATATATTAAAAAAACATAAATTCATAATGATGTGTTTCAATAAAACACCAGGGTTCGAACCTGATGGTTACGTTTGGTTGGATAGCGATGTTGATGCTGATAAAATTATTAATAAGTTTAATGCTTTGAGAAAAACTAAAAAAACCATATATGAGATAATGGAGAATATAAGATCATTTGGTTCACCAGCGCATTATTCTATAAGTGATTTACCATACGATGAAAAATGCGAGTTATTTGAAGAAATGATTAAAAGTTTAAAAACAGAGATGGTATTGATGTTTAGAAAAGTTTATGAGGATAATAAGAATTTAATCGGTTTTTGCAGGAGAGAAAGGCTGAGGATGCCTGATGAATTAAAAACACCAGTGGTTTTAACTATAGGCCATAGACTTATTGAAGAATTAAAATCAGCTAAACATAATCTCACTGATAAAAATATTGATAGCATATTAAAATCTTTGATCGAAGTAAAAGACCTGAAATTAGAGATCCAGCTTGATGAGATAGGTAGATTATTTCAGCAGGTTATTCTTAATAACCTGATCAAATATGAAGAGAAACTCGATAAAAATCTCATTACAAAACTTGAAAAACTCGTTGCAGGGAACAACATTTACAAGATGCCTGAATACTATAAAATACAGGAATTTGCTTTTGACTTTTTACATAGCAAGATAATAGAAATTGTTGATAAAAATGCTGAGCCAGACGATGTGGATAAAGATTTAATTGAGGGTATTATGTCATTCTTGAGGGTATGCAATTATTTAAATATCGATACCTCATTTATTAAAGACAAAATAGAAATATATAAAAAAATCCTATCCGCGGATTACCTCAACTGGCCATAAAAAGAGTTCAGGTGTTCAAGAGTTCAGATGTTCAAAGATTATTTTTGCATCCTGCATTTTCTGATACTTCTTACTTCTTACTTTCAAAGGCACAGAGGCACCTGCCTGCGCCGCACTCCGCCGCGGCAGGCAGGCAAAGGCACAAAGATTGAAAGATACGG
>JBFMHD010000135.1:0-7533 GCA_040752395.1 Candidatus Hydrogenedentota bacterium | reverse complement strand
GTGCCTTAAGCCATTCTGCCATCAGGTAACTGCTATGCCATACTGAAAGAGCGGATTCTCCACGAAAAAAAGCGAAAAATTCTTGACAAAGAGACGGATGAGGCAGTGCCTAAAGAGAGCTACAATGACTAAAACGATATTCTTAAACGATTTTCATATATCAAAAAATGCAAAAATGGTTTCATTCGCAAACTTCTTTATGCCGCTTCGTTATACCTCAATTCTTGAAGAACACTCATATGTGAGAAACAAGATTGGTTTGTTTGATGTAAGCCATATGGGAGAATTCATTGTTGAGGATGATGCTGCCTCTGATGCCATTGATTATATTATGACACGTAAAATAAAAGGTCAGAAAGATTATAAGGTGCTTTATTCATTAATGTGCAATGAGATGGGCGGCACTGTTGACGATGTTCTTGTATATAAATTCTCTGATACGAAATTTATTATAGTTGTTAATGCATCAAATATAGATAAAGATAGAAACTGGATACTTAAGTATTTGAAAAATGATATACAACTGAAAGACGTATCTGATGAATATTGTTTATTTGCTATCCAGGGACCTTTATCAGAACAATTACTCATGGAGATGGATTATGATATCGTTAAAGAGATGAAATACTATACATTTATAGAATCAAAATTTCAAAATAATGATATTATTATCTCAAGAACAGGTTATACAGGTGAAGATGGGTTTGAAATACTTATTAAAAATGAAAATGCGATAGCTTTAATTGAAACAATAATAAAAATCAGCGGTGATAATTTAAAACTATGTGGTCTTGGCTGTAGAGATTTATGCAGGATTGAGGCGGCGTATCCACTTTATGGTCATGAACTTACAGATGATTTGAACGCTCTCGCTTCACAATCAAAAAAAGTTATTGATATAGAAAAAAAAGATTTTATAGGGAAATTAGCTTTGACAGAACCTGAGTATAAAATTATAGGATTTAAAATGACTGATAAAGCTATACCACGAGAACAATATAAAATATATGAGGGCAATGAACAGATAGGTTTTGTTACATCAGGAATATTCTCACCATTATTTAATTGTGGCATTGGAATGGGATATATAAAATCAAATTTCGATAAAGAAGAAATATTGATCGAGATCCGTAACCAAAAACATCTCGCAAGAATTACTAAACTCCCATTCTACTCTAATGTAAAGAAATGAGTCTAAAAATTATTATTATTGGTGCAACAGCTGCTGGAACCTCCACAGCTATAAGAACACGTGAATTATATACTGATGCTGAAATAACAATTATTGAAAAACGTAATTATATAGGACTATCAACTTGCGCCTTGCATTATTGGATTGGAAATGAATTAAAACAAGAGGTGAACCTTACAAGAAATAGTGATGATTTTAAAAAACAATATAATCTCGAAATCTTGCTTGATACTGAAGCTATTGAAATAATCCGACGTAAAAAATTATTAGTTATTCAAAATGTTAATACAAAGAATAAACAGGAATTGAGATATGATTATGTTATTATTGCAACAGGCTCAAGACCAGTTACACCTCCCTGGTTTAACCCCCGCATATCCGGTCTCTTCATTCTCCATTCTTTAGAAGATGCTCTTAATATTAAAAAATATACAGAAAATGATTGTGTTAAAAAGGCTGTAATTGTTGGTGCTGGCAGTATTGGTATCGGCGTTACTGAAGCACTCTTAAATATTGGATATGAGGTAACTCTGGTTGAGAAAACTAAAAGTGTAATACCAGCCTTTGATATCGAATTCTCTAAAATGTTTGAAAATGAGCTGATACAAAATAAAATAATAATTTATAAAGATGTAAAAAATATAAAAATATTAAGCGATGGCCAAAAAATCCAAAATGTATTAATTGATAGTATCTCAATACCAGCTTCTTTACTTATAAGTTCAGTAGGTTATGTTCCAGAAGTAAAGATAGCAAAAAAATCAGGAATCACAATTGGAGAAAACGGCGGTATTAAAGTTAATGATTATTTGCAGACAAACGAGCCAAATATATTTGCTTGCGGCGACTGTGTAGAAAAAAAATGTGCTATTATTGGAGATAATTTGCTTGAATTTAAAGCTGATACCGCTGTTATAGAAGGTAGAATAGCTGCTTTTAATCTATTAAAACCAAGAATAAAAAACCCGGCTTCTTTGCATAATTTATCTATAAAGTTTAGAGATATTACTCTATGTAAAACAGGGATTACTGAAGAACTCGCTTCTAATAAAAAACAGGACATTATTACTCAATACGCATACGGAAGCTCGAAAGCAAGATACATCCACAGCGCAAATCCTATAGTGTTAAAAACAATTACTGATAAAGAAAGCGGAAGATTGATAGGCGCACAGGGTTTTGGTAGAGATGGCGTGGATAAAAGAATTAATATTTTATCAGCTTTGATTAGTAAAAAAACTACAACAGATGAATTAGCGCTTTTAGATCTGGGTTATACCCCTTTTCTTTCACCTGTCTCTGATATAATTCATCTTGCGGGTCATATGTATAGCAATGAAAAGAATAAACTTGTTTATTTTATTAAACCCTCACAATTTATTGAGTTACTCAAAAATAAAAAAGAAGAAAAGATTGTTTGTATATTAAAAAAGCAGAAAGAAGGTTTGCCACAGAATGTATCAAATTTTATCAGCGTTTATGCTGAAAAAATTAAAGAGATACCCTATTCTGAATTTAAAATCCGATATAAAGAACTGAATAAAAATTATAGAGTAATCCTTATAGATTCTAATGGCAAAAATTCATATTTAGCGTCAAGGATATTGAGTGCTAAGGGGTACCGTAGACATACAGTTTTAAATGGTGGCTATTCTATGCTTGGTCACTTTTTATGATACTTTTTACTTTTTGTTTTTTACTTTTTACTTTTTATTTTCTATTTTTTTCTACTCCTGTATTTGCTTGGGGACCCGGTGTTCACCTTTTTATTGGTAGAACTATTTTAAATTCTCCATCGTTAATAAGTAGTCAATTATGTCAACTTTTGAACCAGTACTGGATTGATTTTTTATATGGTTGCATTATCTGTGACTTTTTTATTGGTAAAGGGATGCTAAAAAGGTTATCGGCTGAGAGATGGGATATAGGTTTTTCGATGCTTTTTGATTCGTCATCAAAGCAACAAACCGCTTTTTCCTACGGCTTTTTATCCCATCTTGCTAATGATGTCATAGCACATAATTTTTTTATACCATCTTTTATCATAAGAGAAAAGACCACAAATAGACTTGGTCATCTTAATTGCGAGATAACCGCAGACCATTTTGTAGAGAAATTAGTTTTAAATGATATGAAAATAGTTATAAAAGACTATTGCTCTTTGAATGATGCTTTTTTACTTCGACATGCGAAAAAAAGAAAAATCTTTTTTAACTTACGAAAAAAAATGTTTTTAGAAACTATGTCCGCATATTATTTTTCAAAATATAAAAATTTTATAAAAAATCAGTTTTTGAAACTAAAAAAAAGACCAGGGATTGATGAAATTAAAAAATATATAGAATATTCACTCTTTTGTAGTATCGATATTTTAAAAAATAGAGATAAAAGTCAGCTGATTAGCTATGATCCAACAGGCCTCGATTTCTTGAAACTTACACGCAAACTAAAAAAAATATACAAAAAAGATCCGGCGCAAAAACTATTTGTAACCCCCTCGCATATAAAGAAAATTAGTATCTTTGACCGGAAAATTTAATTTTTATAATTTGATTTTTATCTGTTAAAACAAAACTGCTTACTTTTCCCTGCTTTAATAATTTGCCAGTAGAATCCAAAACCACAGGCTGTATCTTTATTTCCTCGTTTAAACATAACTTTATTTTGCATCTCCAGGATGGATAATTCGGACAGGTTAAAGGACCATATGCCTTGTTTATATCAAAATTCCCAAGGATATCCGTATTACCAATTAAAAAGACATTCTCACCCCAATTTGTTATACACTCCTCTATAACTATTTCTACCTCAATTAGCTCACTTAATATTTTCTTTTTGCGCTTTTTATTAACAAATGTTTGCACAATAAAAGTTACGTTAGGATATATACCTACTCTTACCTTATTGGCCTCTTCAATACTTATATCTCCCATACCATAAAGCACTTTAAATTTGTTTTGCGGTATGATAAAACTATTCAGCGGTAAAGAAAAAGTATATGTACCAATGTTATCAGCGGTGTTTGTAAAAGCAAAGACTTCTTCATTATCCAGATATCTTAGAATCCCGATTACATTATCTTCTTGTAAAATTATCTCCTGTTCCCCATATTTTAAAGCCAGAGAATTGTTTTTTATATGAGATAACCGCTGTAGGTGATAAAATATTTGAGGGTTTTCCCTGAATTCCATAATATTTCTACTGCCAAATTTCGTATCCTGGGATAATGGTACTTCTTCACCATAATAGATTACAGGTATTCCACGTAGAACAAATATGAGACTTAATGCATTTTTATATTTTTGTAATGTAATATTGTTATTATAAAATCGTTCTGTATCGTGGTTTCCAAGGAATGGATTCAGACTATTTTTATTCTTATAAATGGAGTCTCCTTTTAATATAGTTGTAACTTTTTTTGCTGATTCATTGTTTTTAAATGTTTCAAGAAGTCTGTAATATAAAGGGAAATCAAAAATACCATCAAAACCATCCTCGAGATACTCTGAAACACAAGATGGATCACCACTTATCACCTCAGCTAAAAAATAAAAATCATTACTAACTAATTTTCTCAAATCTATTAAAAAATTTTTCCAGAATCGATGAGGTATATGTTTAACAGCATCAAACCTGAACCCGTCACACCCAGTCTCTTTATACCAGAATGATGCAATATCAAGGCAGAAATCATAGACTTCTATAATATCTTGATTAAAATCAGGTAAACCTGTAAGATTACCTTCTTCTACTTCTTCTCTGTTATTCCAGTTTTTTATATCACCCCTGTTATGAAACCAATGAGGATGCTTTGCTTTTAACTCGCAATCCCAATCAGTATGATTTAAAACAATATCAAGTATAATACTGATCCCCATAATGTGTGCCTCGTTAACCAGCTCTTTCAAATCTTCCATTGTTCCGAAATGCTCATCAACCTTTTTAAAATCTTTAATCCAGTATCCGTGATAACCATAACTGCCAAAAAAATCATTATCACGGTTATCCATAACAGGTGATAACCATATAGTTTTAACTCCAAGTGATTTGAGATACTTTAATTTTGAGATAACACCCTTTAAATCTCCACCCTGATAAGCATTGGGATTGGTGATATCATTATTATAATCATTGGACTTATCAGCATTACAGAATCTATCTATCATTATAAAATATATGGGTGGCTCAATGCTAAAGATGGATTTAGGGAGTAAAAATAAGAATAGTAATAAAATTTTTTTCATAGTGCTCCTATTACTTTTTTACTTCTTACACACCTATAATTGATGTGATGCAAGGAGCAAAGTCATTGACATTGTTCTATAAAAATGGTAATTAAAAACCAATAGATATGCAATGTTTTTTATTCATTGCTCTTGCTTCTCCTTTACATGGTGATAAGTATGTATAATTATGATGTAATAGTTGTTGGTGCAGGTCATGCAGGGTGCGAAGCAGCCCATGCTTCAAGTAAGATGGGAGCTAAAACTTTGTTAATAACAAATAATATCGAAACCATAGCGTGGATGTCCTGTAATCCTGCGATGGGCGGCCAGGCAAAAGCACAAATTATCTGTGAGGTCGATGCACTGGGTGGCGTTATAGGTGAAATAACTGATAAATCAGGGATACAGTTCAGGATTATTAATACCCGTAAAGGACCTGCAATGAGAACATTGCGTGCACAATGTGATAGAATAATGTATCATAAAGAGATGCTTGTAAAACTACAGAATACTGAAAATTTAAGTTTGTTACAGGATACTGTTTTGAGGCTTATACTTCAAAATAATATAGTTTTAGGAGTGGAATGTGAAATAAGTGGAGAGATAAAAAGTAAAACAGTTGTGCTTACTTGTGGAACTTTTCTTAATGGTGTTATTCATATTGGTGAGAAGACTCTTAGCGGCGGTAGAGCTGCTGAAAAAGCTGTGCAGGGATTATCAGATTTTTTAAAAGAAAACAGTATAAATATTATACGACTTAAAACAGGAACACCACCTCGAGTCTCAGGTAAAAGTATCGATTTTTCACAAATGATACCTCAATACGGAGATGAAAACCCTATACCATTCTCAAGGAGAACCGAAAAAATTACTAACCCTCAAATATGCTGTTATATAACACATACTAATGAAAATACTCATAATATTATTAGAAAAAATATTAATAAGTCTGCCTTGTATTCAGGAAGGATAAAATCTATAGGACCTCGATATTGCCCCTCTATTGAAGATAAAGTTGTTAAATTTCCTGATAGAAATTCGCATCATGTTTTTTTAGAACCTGAGGGTTTAGATAATAATGAATATTATGTAAATGGTTTATCAACTTCTTTACCTTGCTCTGTACAGCTTATGTATTTAAGAACAATAAAAGGTATGGAGAATGTAGATATAACAAGATTTGCTTATGCAATTGAGTACGATGCATTTGACCCTAAACTCCTTTACCCTACATTGGAAAGTAAGATAATAAATAATCTATTTTTAGCAGGACAGATTAATGGGACCAGCGGTTATGAAGAAGCCGCTGGTATGGGCATTATTGCTGGTATTAATGCTGTACTTAAAATATCAAATGATAGTTTTATATTAAGTAGAATGGAATCATATATTGGAGTTATGATAGATGATTTAATTACAAAGGGTATATCAGAACCTTATAGAATGTTTACTTCAAGGGCTGAAAATAGAATATATTTAAGAATAGACAATACAGATGATAGACTCCTTGAAAAGGGATATAAATTAAAATTAATTAATAAAACAGAGTTTGATCGATATCGCGAGGAAAAGAAATTATTTGACAATATAATTGATTATTTAAAAAAAAAGGGTTTTGGTCTTTTGATTAAACAGAATAAAATAACAATGGATAATATTAGAGATTGTTTACCAGATCGGTTAAGAATAAAAAAGATGTATGAAAAAGCTTGGGTATATATTTATTATGAAGGATATATAAAGAAACAGGAGTCAGATATAATGAAATTATCAGATTATTCAAAATTAAAGCTTGATAAGATTAGTGATTATATGTTAATAAAAGGGTTAAGAAAGGAATCAGCAGTGAAATTAAACAAATATAGGCCAGAAACCATAGAAAAAGCAAGATATGTAGAAGGAGTAAATCCAGCAGATATTATTATTTTGATTAATAAACTCAAGTCTTAAAATTTTTCAGATGATATGTTGGCTACAGGCCCCGGGCCTCGGGTTCCAGCCGGCTGTAGCCCGTAGCCTGTAGCCTGTAGCCCGTCCTGACACCTCTCACTTCTTCCGTTATCTTGCTTCTTGCTTCTTGCCTCTTGCTTCTACTTGATATTATTATAGTTACAA
>JBFMHD010000134.1:0-7537 GCA_040752395.1 Candidatus Hydrogenedentota bacterium | reverse complement strand
CCCGAATTATTAGAGTTACAGCGTTTTTCAGAGGAGATATCATAGAAATGAAAAAGGGAAAATCAGGAGATGATTTATATGCATAAAATTACATTTAAATTAGAGGTTTTATCGATTATTGTTTCGATTATAATCTTTATTGTCATTATTGACCTTGTGCGCAGAAAAAAAATGCGAGAGGACCTTTCTTTTATCTGGCTGATAGCTGGTTTTTTAATATTTGTTATTTCTTTATTCCCTCAATCATTATTTTATATCTGTAAAATTACCGGGTTTATGACGCCAGCAGGTATGGTCTTTTTCTTTGGTATCGTTTTTCTTATCTGTATTACACTGCAATTTTCTATACATATATCCAAAGTTCAAAATGATATAAAAAATATAGTCCAGAAAATAGCATTACTTGAACATAAAATCGAAGTTCTTACTCGTAAAGAGGATGAGAAAGATAACAAAGAAACAGGAGGGTAGAGCTATAAAAGAGGAACTGCTTAAAATATTAAGATGCCCAAAATGTAAAACTGAATTGGATTTGAAAGAAACCATATACGAATTAAAAGAGATTAAGTCAGGTATTTTAATATGTAAAAAATGTCAAAAAGAATATAAAATTATAAATTTTATACCTCTTATGGTTGACACGCTGGATCCTTGTTTTCAAAAACTTGAAACCGTAAAACAGTGGGGCAGACAGTGGGCTGAAGAAAACTTTATAAAAAATTCTAAATATTATAGCAAAGAGCTGTTGGATTTAGAATTACAAGAATGGGGTTTACCGGATAAAAATTGGTTTGAGGGTAAAAAAATATTGGATGCAGGGTGTGGGAATGGCAGACACTGCTTGATATTTAAAAGATTTAAATTTGCCTGTTGTGTGGCATTTGATCTTAGCGGATCTGTTTATTATATGCTGCATAAAAAGGAATTCGAGGGTATTCATTTAGTAAGAGCAGATATAATGAACCCGCCTTTTGAAGATGGATATTTTGATTTTGTGCTGGCCCGACAGACGCTTCAACATACTAAAAATGCCGGCCTCGCTACTAAAGTTCTTACGACAACATTACGCCAGGAAGGATATTTTGTCAGCAGCTTTTATAAAACTCCTGAGAAATTTACGACATTATGTAAACTTAGATTAATCCAGTTAATCAGAAAAATATTATCAATATTTCCTGAAAGATTTGTATATTATTTTACCTGGCTGAGTATACCTTGTTATAAATATAAAATACTATACCCTATCGCAAGATTAATATTTATTCAGAGTAAATATGATAAATCTGATAGTACGACCTGGGGTATGAACCATGACCAGTACATCAATTCGTATCAAAATACCTATACCCGGGAAGAAGTTATTAAATTTTTAAATGACGCTTATTTATATAACCATATAGAGAGTAGAGAATGGCCTAATATGTTCTGTTCAACTAAAAAATAAAAGACCTATTCGTATACTACATCTTCAAACAGTGGTTTGTTGACTGAAATAGTGCAGACATTTTTTTATATAGGTTTTATCCAGGGTGTTATGATATTTTTTCTTTATATTTTTTATATCTTCTATGTCATGGGGGCGTGCACTCAGACTCTTAAGAATAATCAAATCTTCCGGCGTTATAACCCTTACTTTAATTTTGTTTATATTAAAACTTATTGCTCTATGAATCATCTTCTCGAATATAGGATTATCAGCGATTATAAAGTCAATCACAACTTCAGTTGGTTTAACCAGAACCACACTCCGCCAAAACTTTATTATTCCAAAATTCATTAATTTCTGATGAATAAATATTTTGTTCTTAAAAGTATGTTTTAAAAACTTACTTATTTTCTTTTTATTTTGAGATGTTAATAGTATAAGAAAATCAATGTCTATGGTTGCACGCGGTCTTACCACTGCACTTACCGCAAGACCACCGCATAAAGCATAAGAATAATCATTTTTTATTAAATATTTTACTATTTTTCCAAAAATAGTAGCTATCGTCTCTTTTTTAGCCATTTTTTATATGCCTTGTGGTATTCTCGATTAAGAATTAAACATAGCTCGCTTAGTTCCAAACTTAACGTTAGATTCTTTTCATATTCTTTTTTTATCGACCCCTGCATTAGTAATGAAACTCGCATGTTCTATATCATTTCCCCATAATCTTTTAATCTTTGTGCATTTGCCTGCCTGCCTATGGATGGGTAAACCCGCCCCTACTACGGGTCTAAAGACCCTCACTACTTTAAAGTGTCTCACGTTTCAGGGGAGCAGTATACTGTATTTTATTTATTTAGTTTGCATTTTCAAGACTTTTTTGTTATAATTTCTTTTTCCTCTCTTTTGATACAATGAGAGAATATCGGGAATGGTGTGAAGGGTGTCTTCATTCATGGATTAGTTATGGCAAGACAGTTTGAATATCCGCAGGCTAAAGGCTTGCCTGAAGTCTTTTTTAATTTATCTATTGACTTCTTTTAATGTTTTTTCTATTCCGGGGTTATGAATCGTAAATTATGCCAGATCAAAATTCTTACTAATTTTGGGCAAATGAGCTCAAACGTAGAATACTTCAGAAAGGTGTTGCCAAATATTGTTGCGAGATAATAGATATTCGGTGAAAAGATAAATGACGGTTATTCAGGTAATCATATCCGGACTTATGATGTTTCTTGCGGCGTACGTCGCTGTCATGAACTGGGGTTGCGTAATCGTTGGCGAGATCAACAGACGCAAGGGGATTGACAAGCATCACTCAACCGTGCCTGCTGTTTCGCTCATCCTGGCATGGATTGCGTATTTGGTGTATCCATTCACCCCAAGGTGGTGGATCGGATTGATCCCAGCTCTCGACATAGGGACATGGCTCCTAATCATTGGTTTGCCATGGACAATTGCTCATGGTGCGTTTAAGAAAGAGAAATAACCGAAGCAGACGATGGAGGATACAAAATGAACCGCAGATGGGCTAAGTTAAATGATTTGGTGTAGTGGTAAAGCCTACTATGCTTTCAGTCATAATATTTTAACTGAAGGTATTGTATAACGCGTTTAACAAATAGTAAGGGATGTTTTCGGTAGAATGGGAGTCGGATATTTAAGCGGTGGAAAAAGGTATCTGATTTATTATTATAGCTGTCAATCCATTCCATTGTTTCTCTAAATAATTTTTGAAACCGTTCTTTTGATATCTGGGTAACAAAAGCATTTTTTGGACTTTTTGTTTCAATTGCACTCCAGTCAATCGAATCATTAATAAGCCCCATATTTTTAGTTTCTTCGTAAAGCTCGGTCCCGGGGAAGGGGGTAAAAGCAGACAGAAATAATCGTGTTGGTTTTATTGATTTCATAAAATTAATAGTTTGCATCATTTGTTCCTCTTTTTCAGATGGGAACCCGATAATAAATGCAGCGTTCCAGTCCATACGATGTTTGTTTAATATTTTCGATGCTCGTATAACATCCTTTAATAATATTTGCTTTTTTATATTTTTTAATGTTTCTTCACAACCAGATTCTATACCCATTGAGATCTTAAAACAGCCTGCCTTCTTAAGATTTAATATAACCTCATCATCAATAAGATCAGCGCGAGTATGACAACCCCAGGCGATGTTTGTCTTTCTTTTTACAAGGAGGCTGCAAAAATCAATAACTCGTTTTCTATTTAATGTAAAAGCATCGTCCCAGAAATAAAATTCTATTGTACCAAATAATCTTTTGGTTTCTTCTATTTCATCAATAATTTTATTCGGGTCTCTGTACCTGACGTTTCGGCCCCAGACGTTCATATCGCTACAGAATTTGCATTCAAAAGGGCACCCACGACTACCGATTATACCGCCCATCATATTACTTAATATCGTTCTGTTATAATTATGATTGTTTAGTAATAGATATTTAGAGGGGAAAGGTATGGAATCGAGATTTTTAATAAAGTCACGTCTTCTATTTATTTTTACAGAGCCATTTTCTTTATAGAGTAAGCCACCGATATTTTTCAATGGAATCTCTTTAGTTTCTATATGCCTGATTAAGTCTTTAATTGTCTCCTCACCTTCACCACCAACAACAAAATCGCAGTACTCATATTTTATAACTTCCTCTGAAGCGACCGAGGGATGTGGGCCTCCAAAAATTACAGGCATATCAGAAAATAATTCTTTACTGATTTCTGCAATTTTTTTTGCTATTTTATATGTTACGGTTTTACAGGTTATACCGACAACATCGGGTCTTGTTTCTTTAATAGTATTTCGTATTTCTTGCCAGATTATATCATTCGTATCATCCATCCGTTTTAAAAATAAATCAAATACATCGAGACGATATTCGAAATCCCATATTACTTTACCCTCACCTATTGCGGGGTTCTCAGCATTATATACAACAACTTTATGACCCTCTTTTTCAAGAACTGCAGCTAAATAGCACAACCCTAATGGTGCATATCTATCTATCATTCCTTTAAAACGCGTATACGGTGGATTAATTAATAATATTTTCATTTAATCACCTTTTAAAACCTCTGAGATGCTCCAAATCGTCTTTATCCTTTTGTCTTACACTTTTTTGTTTATTAATACGCAGATGCTTTAGATTTATTATATTTATTCTGCTACTTGTTTCACCTTTTTTATCCGTCAATTTGTCTTTAATAACATTATCCCAGGCTTCTTTGAAAGTTACGCCATCAATTTGATTAATCAAATCTACACGGTTTGGGGTTAAACCGAAATGTACTATTATTCCCGGGTGTTCCAATTCTGACGGATTATTAATTCCCGGGATATTTCCATCCCAGAACTCTGTAAGACATTCAAACAATTTCTTTACATTGTTTTTATCGGGGTTATAAATATCTACATTGCCTGTATATCTGGGATAACCATAATAAATAACTGCGATTTCACCCACAATCAGGTATTCAACATTGTGCTTGTTCAAAAGCTGTATCAGGATTCTAATATCTTCGGAAAGATGAGGTAAAGTCATTGTTTTTTACGATTTCTCTCGTATTCTCTTATATCGGGTAAGTTTGACAAATCCCCATGAATCTGTGCCATCAGTTCGCGCGCAATCATAACTCTCTGGCCAGGAGTAAGAGATAGAGCATACTGCTGTTCGTTTTTTTCAGCTTCTTTAAAACTATAAAACTTATTACATATCCTTTCCATATCAACAAATAATACAACTATATTAAATCTTTACAAGATATTTATTCAATGAATCTTTCAATCTTTGAGCCTTCGTGCCTATCTATGGCCGGATAAATCCGGCCACACTACTGAAAGTAAAAATTCTTGTAAAATTTCTGGTGGGATATAGACTTATTTAATTTAAGGAGCGAAGCGACGTATGTGTGGAATCTGTGGTATCGTTCATTTTAATGATAAACCTATTAATGTCGAAATAGTCTCTAAAATGACAGATGTAATGAAACATCGTGGTCCTGATGACAGGGGGATTTATCTTTTTGATAAGATAGCTTTTGGACATAGAAGATTATCTATAATTGGACTCTCTACCGGTCACCAGCCAATGTCGAATGAGGATGATTCAATATGGATAACTTATAATGGTGAACTTTACAATTATTTAGAACTAAAAGACGAGCTGAAGAGCAAAGGACATATATTTAAAACAGACTGCGATACAGAAGTGATTATTCATCTTTATGAGGAGTATGGGTGTGATTGTGTAAACCGAATGAATGGCATATTTGCTTTTTGTATCTGGGATAATAGATTAAAACAGATTTTTTTAGCAAGAGATCATCTCGGTGTTAAACCACTTTATTATTATCTTGATAACACCAAATTTTTATTTTCGTCTGAGATAAAAGCTATACTTGAGTATGATGGCTTTAATATTCTGCCGAATTATAAGGCTATATCAGCATATATATCTTTTTTATATGAGACAGGGAACGAGACGTTTTTTGAGAATATATTGAAACTTTCAGCTGCGCATTATGCTGTTGTTACTCTGGACGGAAGAATGTCTATAAAAAAGTACTGGGATTTAAACCTTGAAAATAGATTCAGTAATAAAGACGAGAATAAGATAATTGAAAGATTCAGAGATCTTTTCGAGGACTCGGTTAAATTACAGTTAATGAGTGAGGTACCGGTTGGGAGTTTCTTAAGTGGTGGGCTTGACTCAAGCACAATAGTTTATTTTGCGTCAAAACATTATAAAGAATTGCAGACATTTACTATTGGCAGTAGAGAAAGAGAGTATGATGAATCATATTATGCCAAGATGCTTGCAGAAAATCTTAATGTAAAAAATCATACTATCTATCAAAAACCAGTTGATATTATAAATACGATTAAAGAGATGATATGGCATCTTGATGAACCGCTACATGGCCCTGCTACTATCCCATTTTACATTATCTCGAAGAAAGCATCAGAAAATGTTAAAGTGATATTCTCAGGTGACGGCGGTGATGAGCAATGGCTTGGGTACCCCCGCTATCTCGTGGCATGGTTAAATCTTTTATTAAAAAAGAAAAAACTCAATATCTTTGAATATATAAATTTAATAAAAAACAGATTTGGCTTCTATTCACTGCTTTCATATCTACCAAGAATGAACATGAAAACAGAAGATTTTTATTTTGATGCCATTAATCTATTTAAAGAGAAAGAAAAGTGGAATTTGATATCACCTGAATTCATTCATCGATTTGATATAAATGTAAAAAAGAGGATAGACGATATGTTTTCAGAAAAAAAAGAGGCAGATGATATAATTAAGAAAATTATGTATCTTGAGTTAAAATCCTATCTTATATCAATATTGCATCTGACTGATAAATTAACAATGGCACACTCTCTTGAAGCAAGAGTACCATTTCTTGATTATCGGCTTGTTGAATTCTCATTCTCAATACCTACTACCCTGAAACTTAAAAATTTTAATACTAAATATTTAATAAGAAAATTAGTAGAGGGCTTATTGCCAGAGAAGATAATTAATAGAAAAAAGATGGGTTTCACAGTACCAGCAAAACTCTGGTTCCGAAATGAGTTGATATCAGATATCAGGGATATTATTTTATCACAAAAAGCAAAGAATAGAGCGTATTTTCAGTATAAATACATTGAAGATATGATAATGAAGCAGAGATATAGTATAAGAGACTACAGCTCTAAAATCTGGGCGCTTCTTTGCATAGAAATCTGGCATAATTTATTTTTAGATAAATGATCGGTCAAGTCATCCTATAACTGATGGATTACGAGACCTCAAAAATATATATCTTGACAAAATTCGTATGCCTTTTAATTTCTGAGTTTAACTCATCAACTTTCTGATACTTCCCACTTCTTACTTCTTACTTCTTCAGAGAAGATGATATGAAAAGAGTCGTGAGTCAAAACAGGACTCGAGACTCAAGACTTTTCAGCAGGCTTTTGGCTCCAGCCGGCTGTAGTCCGTAGCCTGTAGCCTGTAGCCTGTCCTGATACCTCTCACTTCTTCTGTTATCTTGCTTCTTGCTTCTACTTGATATTATTATAATTACAATGTTTTTCA
>JBFMHD010000133.1:0-7793 GCA_040752395.1 Candidatus Hydrogenedentota bacterium | reverse complement strand
AATTGAAAACTCAAAACTCAAAATTAAAAATTTTAAGATGATACTTCTCACCTCTTACTTCTTACTTCTAAGTTTCTCAAAGGAGGCGAAAATATGAGTGAAGGATTATTAAACGATTACCAGAATTTTATGCGTGAACATGATATGAGCAAGTCTGCAGTATTAAATTACACGAGATATGCAAGGCATATCATAGGAACGCTGAAACGAGAACGAATCAGGTTATCAGAAATAACCCAGCAAACCATAGAGCTATTACGGGACCGAACCGGCATTGAGTCAGGCGCAATAAAAAAGTTTGTATACTTTCTTTTGTCGCGCCGAGTGTTGAAAAACAACCCATATCGTGAAGGCGTAAAAAGAGTCGAAGCTAAAGGTAAAGTAGGATTTGACAAGGCACTAAAGGAATTTGAACGATATAATAACCGACATAATTTGAGCAGGCGCACCTTGGAAGGCGATATTCAAAACATCAAACTATTTTTTCGCTATTTAGAACGTGAAAAAGTGGATGACCTTCGCAATGTGGGTAAGTCCTTGATCGGTGATTATCAAAAATATCTGTATTACAAGAGAAACAAGGACGGCAAACCGTATGCGCCAGCCACACAAGTAAACCGATTAGGTGCAGTAAAACGATTATTCAAGGCATTAGTCGAGGGCAATTATCTTTTTCACCTTTTATAATAAACACAATTTTTCTATCAGCTCCTATCAGCTCCGGGAATTGCAGATACAGAACGAGTAATACGAACAGTTAAAGAAGAAACTATCTGGATATCAGATTGGGAGAGATATGAGGAAGCGGTTTTGGGTATTTCAGAAGGGATAGAGTTATATAACGAGGATCATCTTCATTCATAATTAGGGTATTTAAGTCCAGTTGAGTTTGAGCAATTAATTTATGAGAGGTGTGAAGAGTTAGCAACGTAAAATTGTTTTTGGGGGTGGGAGATGGTGTTTTGGTAGGAAGTTGGAGAAGGAAGAGAGATTGCAAAGAGAGAAACCTTGAGGCTTGATGGTTTTTCTCTTTGCCCGGCTGCGAGGATGTCAGCCGGAATAATGTCAGGATGAATTGTTTTTAGAATGCTCAGGTCAAAATGTGCCGAAAATTTACTAAAAAATGTCTCGACAAACCGGGAGCACTACAACCGAGCTTCGAGCTTCGAGCTCCGAACTCCGAACTCCGAAGTTTTTCAGAGGAGGAGATATCAGAGCGATTGTTTACAATTATTCATTGTGTGGGATAATGTATTCGCTACCGCCAATGAATTCTCGGATAGGTGATGTAGGTGGTATTATATCAAGTGCTGGCATCTCGGCAACTGTTTCAAGTAGAGTTGCTGTTCTTATGCCACGGATATACTGGTCAAGCCGACCCGCGATTCTTAATTCATCAATAAATTCTTTTGAAGGGAATCTACCTTCTAAAGATTTTTTGAGAGCAGTGAGTTCGTATGGCAGCCCGGAATTTATCACATCATCAGTTGCGAGGATATATGGGATTATATGTTTAAGTTCGCCTTTGCGGACGTATGGCCAGTGTGCGAGAGTGCTTTCAGTGCTGTAACCGCGGTGTTGGACGTCGCGTATCATACGTTTGAGCATTCGCACATCAGCCCAGCGAGTAAAGGCACCATTAATATCACGGATTACATTCATAGACTCGATGTAAATTCTAAACTTTTTTGATGATGGCACTGCTTCTGTGAGTTTATGGTACAAACCATGAAGACAATCAATAAGGATGATCTCGTCTTCTTCAAGATGAAAAGGCTCAAACCTGTCCCGGCTGCCAGCTTTAAAGTTATATCTTGGTTTCTTAACCTCTTTACCTGCAAGCAGTAATTCAAGATGTTTATTAAGTAATTCCATATCAATAGCTTCAGGCATCTCAAAATCATAGTCACCATATTCGTCTTTAGGCTGATCTGTTAAATCTTTAAAATAGTCATCAACATTAAGTTGTTTTAATTTTAACCCTATTTTTTTCAGTTCTATCCCTGTTATAACAGTAGTTGTAGTTTTATTTGAGCAGGATGGACCTGCTATTATGACTACTTTTATCTCAGATTTCCTCTCAACTATTTTATTGATAGCAGAAAGCACATCTTTTCGATATCTTTCCTCAGAGAGCTTAATTAATTCGCGTAAATCCTTACCTTTTCTGCCATAAACCCACTCATTGAGTGAAAATATAGTATCACATTCGTGCTCAATGTTCCATGATAAAGTTTTTCGAACTATCACTTTATGAATACCATTATTGGTGAACTGAGAGTCAGAGATATCGTTTTCATGTATTTTTTTTCTGCCCTCTCTATAAATCATATAACCTTCACCGACTTCTACCTCACCTATATCTTTTAATTCTTTTTCAATTGTATCCTGGATATATTCTCTTGAAGGGTAAAGCAAATCAGATGTTACAGGTTCTTTATTAAGAATCAGAATTTTTTTTAATAAAAACTCAGTAATATTTTTGATATTATTTTTATCGAGCATTGGGAAGAGGCCCTCGGTATATTTTGGGTCAATTTTGGCTGATTTTATCTCTTTAGAAATAAAATCTTTTAATTCTTTTTCATAATTAGCTATATTCTTAACATTTAATATATCCTGGAACCGCTGAAGAAACAGAAAGACAATACGTTTTGTAACAAAGGCGTTATCCATCCTTCTCTCACGTTCTTCAGCATTAAAATTAATAAATTTAATGATAAAATCAGTCTTAAGATAATTTATATCATAAAATTCGCGATATATCCGTTGCCTTATCTTTTCAGCGTAGATCTCAGCTCGTTTCTCTGCACTCCATTTAGCACCCTGTACAACATCGATAATAGCAGAAGCAATAGACCTGATTATTTTATCTATATCAAATTCTACAATAGCACCGTACTTATTAATAATTTTTACAACAGTGTTAGGTATACTCATAAGAATTCCTATAAATAAGTGAGAAGTATCAGAAAATATGCTAATACCATTGTATAGAATAAAATATATAAAAAGTCAATAAAATACTTGACAATATTTTATCCAAAAGTAAAAAAAGTGAAAATATCGAGGAGGTTACAATGCCACATACTATTACTGCTGAATGTATATCCTGTGGCGCTTGTGTGGAACAATGTCCGGTAGATGCTATAACACAGGATGAAACACAATTTACCATAGACAAGGAGTTGTGCATAGATTGTGATGCCTGCACAGCTGTCTGCCCTGTTAATGCCATTGTTGTAGAGTAATGTTAGTTAATCATATAGCCATCGCAGTTAAAAATATAGATAAAGCATTAGAATTTTATAAAAAAATATTGGGATTAAGTCTTAAAAATGTAGAAATTGTAAAAGACCAGGGTGTTAAAGTAGCGATACTCGAATGTGATAATATAACAATAGAACTTTTAGAACCATTACATCAGGATTCCTCGCTTTCTAAATTCATAAATAAAAAAGGTGAAGGACTTCATCATATAGCTTTCTCTCTAAAAAATGTTGAGAAAGCGATTAATGAGCTGAAGGAAAAAGGTATAAGACTCATAGATGAGAAACCAAAAACAGGGGCTTCAGGGAAAAAGATAGCATTTATACATCCAGAGTCAGCTAATTCTGTATTAGTAGAATTTTGCGAGAACACATAATTATTCCTGAGTTTTAACTCTAACTATGCCACTATCCCACTCATAGAAAGTTAAAAGTAAAAAGCCAAAAGTTAAAAGTTAAAAGTAAGAAATGAAAAAAAATTGAAGTATATCAGATAAAAGGCTAAGGTAATGATACTTCTTACTTCTTATTTCTTCACCACCTATAAATGAGGGGTTAAATGCAAGGAGCAAAATAGTATTGATAAAATATATCTGATGGTTATAATAATCAAAGAGGTATTATGTTTCTTGAAGATTTGATTATTGAAAAACTTAAAAATAAGATTAAGAATAAAGAGCTGATTATAGGGATAGGGGATGATGCCTCTGTTATAAGAAATGATAAGAATTATTATTATATAATTACAAAGGATTTATTGATAGAGGGAACGCATTTTTTATGGAAGTATCACAGAGAAGATGATTTAGCATATAAATCTATTGTTGTTAATTTGAGTGATTGTATTAGTATGGGGGTTTATCCCAGGTTTATTTTACTTGGGCTTGGTATCCCGAAGCAAGAGAATAGAAAAAGAATAGATAATTTTATAAAGAGTTTTAAAATCTACCTTAAAAGATTTAAAATTGGGTTAATAGGAGGAGATACTGTAAAAAGTGATAAATGGGTTATAAGTATAACAATGATTGGGGTGAGTAAAGAGCCGGTGATAAGAAGGAGCACTATCAAAAAAGGTGATCTTGTTTACATAACAGGGCATCCGGGTCTCTCAAAACTTGGGTTTGAGATATTAGAGAACTCAAAAACAATAGACAGAAAAAATTCCGCGGTAATACAGCACCTTAAACCTCAACTTGACCATAGATTTATACTTCGATTAGTAAAAGAAAAATTAATCACTTCTATGATGGATGTATCAGATGGCTTAAGCAAGGACTTATATTCTTTTATTTACCAGAGCAAGTATGGTGTAATGATATTTGAAGATAAATTTTTATATCATCCTTTACTAAAAAATCTTAATAACAGAATTAAATACTTTCTAAATGGTGGTGAGGATTATCTTTTTTTATTTACCGCCGAAGAAAAAAATAGGGATAAGATATTCGGGATAGCTAAGAGATACAGGGTTGTTCTCCAGGAGATAGGTCGAGTTATTAAAAAAAACAGAGTATATTTAAAAACAAAATCAGGTAAGATAAAGATTGTAAAGAGAATGACTTATGAGCACTTTTGAAGTGGTTGTGAGAGAGACTGATAGTAGCGAAGAGACAGAAGAGTTTGGTGTAGAATTCAGTAAGGAGATAAGAATTGGAGATAATATTATATTGAAAGGAGAGCTTGGTAGTGGAAAGACCACTTTTGTAAAAGGGGTGGTGAAAGGCTTAGGAATTACTGTGAATATAACCAGCCCCTCATTTACAATAATCAATCTGTATAAATCAGAGTCACGAACTACGAACCACGAAATCGTTGTCGCACATATAGATTTGTACAGGATAGAAAAAAAGGATTTAAGTGGTCTTGGAATAGACGAATTTTTTTTAAAAGATTACATAACATTAATAGAATATGGCGATAAATTGGATAAAGAGATTATTGAATCTTATAAATTCAGAACAATTAGTTTCGAGCATCTTGGAGGTGATGGGAGGAGGATAAAGCTTGAGTGAGTATATACTTGGTATAAGTACAAGTTGTGGTAAAGGGAGCGTTGCTATCTCTTGTGACAGCAGACTTCTGTTTGAATCAGAGACTTATTTTAACAGAGAATTTTCCAGCCGTCTGCTACCAATGATAGATCACTCTATAAATCAGGCAGGGCTAACAAAAAAAGAGATTAAATATATTGCTGTTGATATAGGGCCAGGTTCATTTACAGGCATAAGAATAGGTGTAGCTACTGCTTTAGGTTTGGTTAGAGGTTTGGGACTAAAGGTAGCAGGATATACTTCATTAGAACTCATCTTAAATAGTTTCGAAGAACTTAAAGAAAGAGTTGTCCCTATTATACAGGCTGGTAAAAATGAATTTTATATTATGTATAAGAATGAGATAAAAATAATGAAAGAAGACAGCGTGATAACTAATTTAAAAGAAGACAGACCGCTAACAGGCATTTTATGGGATGATTCTGTAATTAAAAAGAGATTTCAATATATAGAATGTTATCCAGAGGCACGGATATGTTGTCTGCTATGTAGTAGAGCAGACAAGAATGGTCTCAAGTCTTTTATCAAACCTTTATATTTAAAGAAGAGTTATGTTGATTGAAGAATTCAAGATAAGAGAGATGACGGATGAGGACATTGATGCTATTCTTTTAATAGAGAAAGATTCATTTAAGAGTCCATGGAATAGAAACCATTTTTTATTTGAGATAAAGAGTAATTCTTTATCAATAAATGGGGTGGGTTTATTAAACAATGCTGTTATAGGGTATGTTATGGCATGGACCATAATGAATGAACTTCATATAAACAATATAGCGGTAAGGAAGGATTTAAGAGAGAGGGGGTTTGGCACTCAATTACTGAGCTGGATATTAAAGAAGGGGATGGAGAAGAGGATCGAGTGTGCGATGCTTGAGGTTAGAGAGAACAATATATCTGCAATAAATCTTTACAAAAAACTTGGTTTTATCGAATGTGGTCGCAGAAAAAAGTATTATGCTGACGATGGTAGCGATGCTATTTTATTTTATAAAGATATAAAAGTTGACAAGATATAGATTACCTGAAATTATCAGTGTTAGTAGTATTACTTTTCTTTATCTTGCCTCTTGCTTCTTGCTTCTATTAATGAGGGATATCATTTGTGAACAGACTTATCCATGAGTTATTATTAAAAATCGGCGAAGACCCAAACAGAACAGGGTTAAAGAAGACACCTAAAAGGTTTGAGGATTCGTTAAAATTTTTAACAAAAGGATATAAAGAATCCATTGAAGAGATAATAAAGGATAGTATTTTTGATGAAGATTACAGTGAGATGGTACTCGTAAGAAATATAGAGTTTTATTCTCTCTGTGAACACCATTTATTACCTTTCTATGGGAAATGTCACATAGGATATATACCTGATGGAAAGATTATAGGGTTATCGAAACTGCCAAGAATAGTTGATGTATTTGCAAGACGGTTACAGGTACAGGAGAGACTGACGCGTGAGATAGCTGATACGATACAGAAATATTTAAAACCAATGGGTGTCGGTGTCGTTATGGAAGCGTATCATTTATGTATGGCTATGCGAGGGGTGGAAAAGAAGAATGCTTATGCGGTAACAAGTGCTCTGCTTGGCGTGATAAGGAGCGATAGACGTACACGAGCAGAATTTCTCACGCTCATTCAGAAAAATATTTAATATGAAGCACATCCCGAATTTGCTTACTCTTTTACGATTTCTACTCGCAATGTTTCTCGTTATAATACTTTATCATGCAAATACTATTAAATATTTTATCGCGCTTTCTATCTTTACAGCAGCGATGATAACAGATTATTTTGATGGAATGATAGCGAGAAAGTATAAAACAGTTACAGAATTTGGTAAAACTATGGACCCGCTTGCTGACAAAATAATCGTAGCCTGCGGTCTTATTTATTTCAGCCTGAAAGGATTTTTGTTTTATATGATTACTATATTAATACTTGTCAGAGAGTTTGGTATTACTATATATCGATTTTTTTTATTAAAGAGAGGAAAGATTGTACCTGCAGAGAGACTTGGTAAGCTTAAGGCCGGGTTTCAGATGGCCGGGATATGCGTTTCATTTCTGTTGCTTATTATAAATGAGATAATAAATAGCAATGACGTCTTATTTTATATTAAATTAGCGATGAATATTTTTTTCGGGTTCACCTTGTTTTTAACTTATCTCTCTTTGTATCCGTATATAATTAAAAAAAATTAAATTTGAGGCATAGAGGCAAGATAACGGAAAGAAAGATAACGAGAGAGGCACAGAGGCACAGAGAAAGGCACAGAGGCACAAAGGCACAGAGGCACAAAGTATGAAAAGAGTCACAAGTCGCAAGTCGTGAGTCAAAACAGGACTCAAGACTCAAGACTCGAGACTCAAGACTTTTCAGCAGGCTCTGGGCTTTTGGCTCCAGCCGGCTGTAGTCCGTAGCCTGTAGCCTGTCCTGATACCTCTCACTTCTTCCGTTATCTTGCTTCTAA
>JBFMHD010000132.1:0-7844 GCA_040752395.1 Candidatus Hydrogenedentota bacterium | reverse complement strand
GTAGATGCAGCCCTTTCGCAATTTCCGGCTGATGCTTTACATCTGAGGATTGTTTCGGCAGAGGCTAAAGATTTGTTAAAAATGGCTGGCGCTGTTTGTGACTATAAAATAGAAGTCATTGAGTAAGGAAATTGAAAGATTCAAAGGAAAGGCACAAAGGCACAAAGGCACTAAGGCACAAAGCATGAAAAACTAAAGATGATATGTTGGCTTCAGGCTCTGGGCTTTTGGCTCCAGCCGGCTGTAGTCCGTAGCCCGTAGCCTGTCCTGATACTTCTTACTTCTTACTTTTTCCGTTATCTTGCCTCTTGCTTCTTGCTTCTTTCGTTATCTTTCTTTCCGTTATCTTGCCTCTTGCTTCTTGCTTCTTGTTTCTACTTGATATTATTATAGTTACAGCGTTTTTCAGAGGAGGATTTATAATGGCTGATGAATATTTTTTATATTCTGACGGAAAACAAGAAGGACCTTATACTATTGATGTTATAAAAGGATTGATTAAAAACGGGTCTTTAAGAAAAGAAGATTATATATGGAAAGAGGGATTAGCTGAGTGGGTTTTAATAAATGAACTGCCAGAATTTGGTGATGCATTTGCACAAGAGACTAAGACAGAACAGCCAGCGGTTCCACAGCCACAAATCACCGAAGAAAAAAAAGAAGTAAAAGAAATAAAGGAAAAGAGATTCATTAGCGTAAAGACTACTATTGGAGTCATCGCATTATTATTGATCGCAGGTGTTTCTTATGCTACGTTTTATTTCCGGGATGATATATCTGCTATATTTGAAAAATCTAAAGATTATAAATATATTAAACTCTATCCTGATTCTACTCTTATATACATTTCAGGTAAAAATATTTTGCCCTATGTAAATAATTTTAAAAAAAGTAATTTTTATAAAAGTATAGACCCTTTAATTAAATCAAAATCAGAAACAACACAGTCTAAAGACAGTGATCTTTTTAATATGTTTTTAGAAACTACTACTGGTGAATTTTCATTAGGGTTTTATCCAAATAAAGCACGGCTTGAGTTGCTGTACTGTGGCAAGGTCAAGGATACTGATATGAAGAGATATAAAGAATTATTAAAGAAAAAAGAGCTTAAGATAGAGAAGATTGGGGGATTGAAGGTTTATATTTATAAAGATATACCAGTAATTGATATGCAGAAATTATCTGAGGTTTTAGGGCCATTATCAATGCAGAACCAGATGAAGATTACTATGGATTTAAATACAATTAATACCGCGATTAAAGCATATTATAATAACAATGGAGTCTATCCATCGGAAGAAGAGGGACTTAACATTCTTATTGAGGAAAATTATCTTGAAATACTGCTGATTGACCCCTGGGGCAAAGATTATAAATACTCTGTTAAAGAAGACGGCACCTATAAAATATCAGTTGAGTATAACAATAAAGAAATAGCTTATTTAGATTCTACAAAAGGGGCTCCACAATTTGTTTTAACAGATAAGCCTGAGCAAATGTTAGGAAAAGGTGATTTATATATATGTCTGAAATCGCAGAATCTGTTTTTAACAAGTGACAGAGATAATTTTACCAATGCTTTTCTCAAAAGAGCTGAAGGGTCTGTTACATTACTTGAGAAAAAATATACCGAGTCCTTAAAGAAGATTAATGCGGATGAAAAAGTTGTTTCAACCCTATATATTGGCTTAAATAAATTAGGTGAATTTTTTGAAGAGTCTTTAACAGAGGATTTAGTAAAACAATTTAAAACTGCTATTGAGGTTTATAAAGCCTTTGATTTTTCTATAATCGCAGCTACAATTGATGAAGAATTGATTTTAGATGCCTACTCACAGCTCTCAAAAGATGCACCAGAATATATTAGAAATCTTTATAAAAAAGGCGAAAGCAAGGAACTTAATACCGCCAAATATTTACCACAAAATTCTATCCTCTGTTTCACAACAAACTCATGGAATTATGAGGCCTGGAAAGAATATGTTGTCACATTATTCAGTTCAAATCCGATGCAGGTCGAATTTTTTAAGGCTCAAATCGAAAAGTGTAAACAGAATTTTGGTATAGATATTGATAAAGTATTAAAAAAGATATTAACATCAGACTGTAGTTTTGCTATCTCTAAAATAACTCAAGAAGGAGTCATCCCTTTAGTTAACATAATAATAGCTTCAAAAATTAATGAGGGAGAGAACCCGACACAGACATTGAAAGAGCTTTTTAAAAATTTAAGTAAATTAGCTAAAAACCAGATAAAAGTAGCTGAAGAAAAGATTAATGGTTCAAAAGTAACTATTATGAAAACACAGCTCGGAGATGCTATAACACCTTGTTTTACAGAAAATAATGGTTTCTTACTTTTTAGTATCTCAAAGGATTCATTAAAGTCCTGTTTAGAAACCTTTGCTAACGGTGAATCTATCTTAAAAAACCAGTATGTTATAAAATTAAATGATTTTGAGAAATCATCGGCGATAGCTGTAATTGATATCGGAACTTTATTAGCTCAAGTTGAGAATATTGCTGCGGGTTATAAAGCGTTGTTTTCAAAGGGTGAGGAAAACTTTTATGAAAGACGATTTAAACCCTGCTTGACACTTGTATCTGCGGTTTCTGCTTTAGCTACTGCAAGTTTTTATGAGGAAGAAGGTATCAAACAGCAAACTATCTTATTTTTTAAAGATTTAGCCGAACCAGTAAAATTTGAATGAGATAGTACCATTAAACCGTTATGCCATCTGGTAACTGCTATGCCATATTGCGAGAGCAAATTACCCACCATCTGTGCCTTTGTGCCTCAACATAGTTGACAAAGAGATTGTTATGCTTGAATATAAACCTGATTATAAAAATATTATTGAAGAATTACAGAGACGTCAGATTAATTGTTTTTATCATTTTACATTAAAAGAAAATCTAAAGAGCATTATTAAAGCCCGCGGTCTATTATCAAGAAATAAAATGAGGGAATTAAATATACAGCCTACAAAATTACATGGCTGGGGTAGAAAAGGGAAACAGGAAGAATTTGCTTCCTATATCTGTCTCTCAATTAATTTGCCAAGAGGTATGATTAAAAAAGAGAACAGGGGAGATATATTCATTTTTGAGATTGATATCTGGGTTGCTGCTTTGAGTGATACATTATTTTCACTAAAAAACACAGCTTACGATGGTGTGGAGTTAGAGAATGTAAAGGGCAGAGATAATTTAGAGTCATTATGCGATTTGTTTATTGATGATGATACAGCAAAACTAAAAAATCTTATGTCAGAGATACTAATAAAAGATATCGTTCCATTAAAATATGTAAAATCTGTAAAGTATTTTGGCTCACTATCCTGGAAACATAGACTGATACTTTATAGAAATCTAATTTTTAATCTGAAACAAGTAGAGAATGATGCATTTATACATCCATATCCCGTTCTGTAAAAAGAAATGTAATTACTGTGATTTTTATTCGATACCTGTTTTTGAAAACGATAATAGAATTAATATATATCTTGATTCCCTCTTTAATGAATTTCGCAAGCACCCTTACGTGCCTGGCGAAACGGTGTTTCAGACTGTCTATATTGGCGGTGGTAATCCGGGTTTGCTTAATACCTCTCAATTAGATAAAATATTAAAAATTCTTCCGACTGCAAATGCAGAAGAAATAAGCATCGAATTAAACCCGGATTCTGTTTCTTTAGATAAAATAAAAATATTAAAAGAGAATAAAGTAAATAGATTTAGTTTTGGACTGCAAACTACAGAGGATAATGAACTCAAATTTTTAGGAAGAACACACACCTTTTTTGATTTTAAAAAATCTTATGAATTAGCAAAAAAACTTGGGTTTAATAATATAAATGTTGATTTGATTTATGGGTTCCCGGGACAGAGTATTGAGAGTTTTATCAAGAGTTTAAATAAAGTAATTGATTTACAGCCTGAACATCTTTCAGTTTACGAATTTTCAAAGAGCCGATACAGAGACTGGTATCAAGACTGGGAGCTTGACGAAGGGATGGCTATAAAGATGTGGGATGAAAAGATTAAAATACTATCAGCCGCAGGCTTTAAGATTTATGAAATCAGCAATTTCTGTATTGATGGATTTGAATGCAAGCATAATCTCGGGATATGGAACGGTGAAGATTATCTTGGGCTTGGCGCCTCTGCTCATTCCAGAATAAAATACAAACGCTGGGATAATGTATCTAATGTAGATATTTATATTAAAAAAAATGGTATAGCTATAAATCAGAGTATCGATTTAACAAAAAAAGACCTTATCTTTGAATACATTCTTTTAGGTCTGAGAACGACTTATGGGATAAATAGAGATAGATTTAAATCTATATTTGATATAGATATAGTAAATTATTTGAAAGATATAATTGCTGAAAATATCAAATATTTCAATATAAACCCAGGATATATAAATCTGAAATTAAGTAGTTTTAGTATTTATGATACAATAATAGAAAATATTTATGACAAAATGTTTCCATAAAGAAAGATAACGAAAGAGGCAAGAAGCAAGAAGTCTGTCTTCTGTCTCCTAATTTTGAATTTTTAATCTTTTAATCTTTCAATCTTTGAATCTTTAAATCTTTCAAATCAGTATCAGATATATCAAACACAAGATAAGAATATGCGATGTGATCAACGGGTTTGAAATTCTCCCGTAACCACTTAAATCGCTCGCTCTCTGCCACACCGGTTAATTTAATTATCGAAACAACTATATGACCAGTGGTTGGTTTTTCAGGTTCGAAGACCGCATCAGGATGTGTTTTTAAGTATTCAATTAGATACCAGCAGCTCTGGCCCCAGTTAATATTCGAATCTGATAGTATTTTATATGCCATCTTTCTATCATAGACCAATTCATTGAAATAAGAGATATAGTGCGGGAAATATGATAAAACACTTATTACAAGATATAGACAAAGACACAACATAATTACTTTTTTACCACCCCATTTTGGAATGTCCCATCCCTGAGCACGAATTATGCCGCCTTTTAATAAAATACCACAGAAGATATATAATAAAGGCAGAGTCATTAATATATATCGAAAACCAATCTGTTTATCCGTAAAAAAGTTAAAATAAATATTATAGAATATAACAGGGATAATTAAGAATATTTCATTTTTTTTAAAATTAAACTGGTTTATGTTTTTTAAGTAGAAGATTAAAGCCCAGATTATAAAAATCTGGGTAGAGATAGGTACTTTAAATAAAAAACAGACAAAAAAATACCCCATAAAGCCTTTATCACTGCGTATCTCGCCGAACAAGTAATTATTACCGCAGGTTATACCTGGTTTACTATGTGCGATAAGTAAATCTATACCCTGGAGGTAGGGATAGGGTAGTGGGACAGGGATATATTTTAAAAGTGGCACAGAATTGGATAAATTTTTGAATAATGCGCTTTTTAGCTGATAATTACCAAAGAAAGTAAAGGATTGATAAAAAAAGAAACCAATATTTATTACTATTAAACTTATCAGAAGATAAAAGAAAGATGTTTTTAAAAATGATTTTAATTTGTTTGAGTTCAGTGCTTTGTTTTCCTGTATCAGCAAAATAATAATAAAGATAGGGTATAGAAATAGGCTTGAATACTTTGTTAATTGTGAAAGTCCAAGATAGAATGCACTTTTAAACTTTGGTAGAGTAATTTGCTGTGAACCTTGATCTCTATATTGCCAGAAAGAATAAAGTGAAACTGTTACCATTAACGCTACAAAAAGGTCACTTGTGATTAATCTTGAATGAGCAATTATATTGGGACAGAAAACAAAAAGAAAAAGAGAGAATAACCCTGATTTTGTACCATAAAGTTTCTCGCTCCATATAAAAACAACTGCTCCGAGAATGAGTGATAAAATTATTGTGGCTATTTTACCCTGTTCTATTCTGTTAATTACATTTGAGTAATTTTTTGGGTTTAATAATCTATATATAAAACAATAAGTTTTATAAAAAGCAGCATTTAAACAAGAGAAAGGCAAGGCTGTGTCATGATAAAGTAGTATCCTTGAAGGATTAAGTTCTAAAACTTTAACACCATAACTAAAATGCCATATCTCATCAAATGTTAGAGTATTTTTCTGTATGCTCAAGACTTCGATACTTAAAAGTATCAATATAAAAAAACAAAAAATTATGTTTCTTTTTCTGATAGACATAAAAATAAAAATATCCCAGCAATAATTATACTCATCATAAAAAATATTGGTATATAATTTTTTAACTATAGTTAAGCAGAAAATACAAGATAAAAATTCATAAAAAAGTGAATTTAAGAGTGTTATTTATGTCTAATATTTTTTTATTGTTTGTGGGGAACATACACAAAGTATCAAAAATTAATTTTTTGATACATTTATTATAAATAGCCCGTTATTAATAAAAAAATGATTGAGATAGAATAATAACTTATTACAGATAAATTGAAAATGTATAAAAGAAAGGACCCGAGATAGAGAATGAAATAAGATAAACCCATGGAAAGAACAACCTTTTCTTCGGGTAATAAAGCCAATTTTCTTACGAAAAAAAAGCCGGGTGTAAAGGAGCAAACTATAAATATAAATAATATAATAAGAATGCTTATTTGTTCTAACATTCACTTATATTGTGTTGGTCAACTCTCAAATCATATTACAGTTCAGCTGCGAATTGGGCTACCATATCGCCCACTTGTGTTGTAGTATAACCCATCTTACCGGCACTTAAACTCTTAAGTTTTTCTCCAGTTACTTTTATAACTGCTCTTTCAATTGCTTTTGCAGCTATTGTTTCTCCAAGTTCATCAAGCATCATCATCCCTGCACAGATTGCAGCCAATGGATTTATAACATTTTTGCCTGTATATTTAGGTGCGCTGCCACCAATCGGCTCAAACATAGAACCCCCCCGGGGATTGATATTACCGCCTGCTGCTATCCCCATACCGCCCTGTATCATAGCACCGAGGTCTGTGATAATGTCGCCAAACATATTATCAGTAACAATAACATCAAACCATTCTGGATTTTTAACCATCCACATACAGGTCGCATCAACGTGTGTGTATTCCCGTTTAATATCAGGATATTCTTTTTCGCCTATCTCGTGAAAAGCTCGTTCCCATAAATCAAATGCGAAGGTAAGGACATTAGTTTTACCACAGAGAGTCAGGGTCTTCTTTTTATTCCGCCTTCTTGTATATTCAAATGCATATCTTAGACATCTTTCAACACCCTGTCTTGTATTTATCGAGGTCTGGATAGCGACCTCTTCGCTGGTCCCTTTTCTTAAGAAACCACCGCTGCCTGTATATAGCCCTTCATTATTTTCTCTAACTACGACAAAATCTATATCTTCTGGACCCTTATCTTTTATCGGTGTTTCAACACCTGGATATAATTGGACAGGTCTTAAATTTATATATTGTTGAAGCTCAAATCTCAGAGTAAGTAGAATCCCTTTTTCAAGTATACCTGGTTTAACATCAGGGTGACCTATGGCACCAAGATATATAGCGTCAAACTTTTTTAGTTCCTCGATTGCGCTCTGTGGTAAAACCTCACCTGTTCTTAGATATCTATCCCCACCAAAGTCAAACTCAGTTAAATTAAGTTTAAAATTATACCTGTTAGCTACTGATTTTAAGACTTTAATACCTTCTCTTACAACCTCTGGTCCTGTGCCATCACCACCAATAACAGCGACATTATAAGTTTTACCCATTGAAGATCCTCCTCTGAAAAACATTGTAACTATAATAATATCAAGTAGAAGCAAGAAGCAAGAGGCAAGAAGCAAGATAACGGAAAGAAAGATAACGAAAGAAG
>JBFMHD010000131.1:0-7869 GCA_040752395.1 Candidatus Hydrogenedentota bacterium | reverse complement strand
TGATGAAAATTTTTCTTCCATACCTGATATAATCTTAAGATATATCCGTGTATCGCTTATCTCTTTTAATAATGGTTTCACATCGACTCGATTATTAAATTTATCAACAATATTAAGCTCGAATTCAAAAGCCTCACCTGAATAAACCTCATCCTTTATTACCTTGAACTCAAACCCTGCTGGTTTACCGGGTAAAGATATTATCTTCTCGCTTATGGTTTCAATCACCGGTTTATTAACCAATGCCCTGATCCTGAATTCACCTGTTTGTTTTACAAAACAATTTATCTTAGCTATCCCCTGGGCAAAAGATTTTAATGATACATTTTCAGGATACATTGCAGACTCAAGTTGAGGTTTTTCAATATTGTCTATTCTTGAGAGATATATCTTCTCATCAAAATTTGCCACGCGTTGAACAATGTTATCAAATTTATCTTTTAATATTATTGTTATATTAAATTCATCAGCAACCCTTACCTCAGAAGGTACAATTAAATCCAGTTTACTTAGATCAGCAGATTCAATATTTATTGATGCTGATACACCTTTAATATCAGGATTTTTTGTATTTTTCACAACAACTCTGTATATCCCTGATTTTTCTATCTCGATATCTTTTTCACAGAAACCATCGATAAATTCTTTGCTACTTATAGTTCCCAGTTCTTTTAATGTCTCTCCTTCAAGTGAACAAAAAAACTCTATCTCTTGCTGGTCTAATTCTTTGATAAAATTTTGATATTTATCATAAGCTGAGATTTTAATTCTGAATTTAGAACCTGCGATATTCTTCAGTGTAGTAGCGATAGATAGATAATTGATGCTGTCAGGTGAAACTATTATCTCTTTACTTTCACCTTTAATAAATTTGTAAGGTGCTTCAACTAAAATTTTAGTTTTGCCTGCTTTTTTAATATTTGTTTTAATCTTAGCCACACCATTTTTGAATTTTTCATAAGTGAATATCCCTGGCTCAAGTTCGTCATTATCACTTGTTTTTACTCTAAATACTATCCCTGTATCAATAAAAGAAACTTTATGACCAAATCCATCAAACCCGATTATTATAACCTCAAATTCACTACCTGCGATAACTTTTTGAGGTGTGCTTACTTCAAGAAACTGGATATCACCTGGTTTTATATTTATCCCACAAATAAGTGTTGGTAGTAAAAACATTATTAATAATATACTCAATCTTTTATACATAGTGACTCCTTCTATCTTTTTATACTTTAGTGTTCTTTATTTGTCGAGATATTTTTAAGCTGTTTTAACTTATGCTTCATCAGTTGCGGTAATCCTTTTTACCTCGATAATTGTAGTTTCACCTCGTTTTACCTTTAAGAAACCATAATCCCGTAATGTCTCCATCCCCTTTTTCTCTCTTGCATATCTGGCAATTTCATTAGATGGTGTATTGGTTAATATCATCTCGCGAATATCTTCGTCTATAACAAGGAGTTCAAATATAGCTGTTCTACCCCTGTACCCTGACATATTGCATTCTTCACATCCCCGTCCATGATAAAATGTAACATCTTTTACCTCTTCTCTTGTAACATTCATTTCCTGTAATTCTAATTTAGATGGTTCATAAGGTTCTTTACACTTTTCGCATATTTTTCTTACAAGTCGCTGAGCCATAATCGCTTCAACACTCGATGCTACAAGATATGGGTTGATCCCCATATCAATAAGACGTGTTATCGAAGATGGTGCATCATTAGTATGAAGAGTTGAAAAGACAAGATGGCCTGTTAATGCTGATCTAATCGCTATCTCTGCTGTCTCAAGGTCTCTTATCTCACCTACAAGTATGACATCCGGGGCCTGCCTTAACATAGCTCTTAACGCTCGAGCAAAATCAAGTCCTATATCATGATGTATCTGGAGTTGATTAATACCATTAATCTGATATTCAACTGGGTCTTCTGCTGTTATTATCTTTCTATCAAAAGTATTTAATCTATTTAATGCTGCATAAAGCGTAGTGGTTTTACCACTGCCTGTTGGACCTGTAACAAGAATTATACCATTGGGTCTTGCTATAAGCTGCTCAAACTTTTTTATAGTGTGCGGTAAAAAACCGACCTGGTCAAGACTTAATAAAAGCCCTGCTTTATCAAGTATCCTCATCACAAGGCTTTCGCCGTGAATAGACGGTAAAGCACTGAACCGCAAATCAATGTCTTTACCAAGCATCCTTAATTTGATTCTGCCATCCTGAGGAACCCTTCTTTCAGCAAGATCGCAACCAGCCATCAGTTTTAATCTGCTTATAATAGGTCCTTGTAATCGTTTTGGTGGACTTACCTGTTTGTGCAATATACCATCAACTCTATATCTAATCTCAAGCGATCTTTCCTTTGGTTCAATATGTATATCGCTTGCTCTTGATTTTAATGCTTGTAAAAATACAAGATTTACAAGTTTAATTATCGGTGCTGATTCAGCCTGTTCCAGTTCGTCTTTGGTGACCCCTGTCTCTTCTATTAATTGCAAGGCATCTTCCTGAATAGATTCAAGCATATCTTCAATACTGGTTCCAGAGGCACCATAATTTTTATCAATGAACTCGGTTAATTCATTATTCAGTGCAAGATATGGCTCGATATCCATTCCGACTACAAGTCTGAATTCATCCAGTCCTTTAAAATTATTCGGGTCATCTATTGCGACCTTTATTTTATTGTTTTCCTGTTGAAAAGGCGCTATTTTATACATTTGAACTAATTCTATTGGCGCTATTTTTAAAAGCTCTCTATTAAACTGAACATCCGCTAATCTAACCGCTGGCATACCATAATAATCAGCTATTCCTTGTAACATCTGAATATCATCACAGTACTCCAATCTCTTAATTATAGTTTTAACATTCTCACCTGTGATCTGATGCTGTCTTTTAATCTCTGTAATGTTTTCCTGTGTAATTAAATTATTTTTTAATAAAATTTCCAAGAAAAGCTCAGGATTAGAAACCTCAAGCATAATTACTCCATATACATTAAATCCGCCATTTTTTCGTTATAAAACTTTTTTCCGAAAAGCTCGATTGTTCGTTTTCGATGCACGTTTTTCCAGTCAACCCTTTTATATAACGGCAGAAGTTCAATCATCCACCTCCCATCGTTAATTTTATTCAGCAATTCCTGTTTTTTATTTTTCATAATCAAAACATAGTAACGCCTCGGTCTTCGGTGGAGTTTCTTTAATCTTGCTTCTTAATTCCACATAAATATCTCCCTCAAAAAGGTGAGGAGTAATAAGTCAGTAGCTAATGTCCTACACTAAGTGGTGCTACTCTTATAACTTCTTCTAGTGTTGTTATCCCTGCTTTTGCTTTTAACCAACCATCAAGAAACATAGGTCTCATTCCCTGTCTAATCCCTTCCTGATGTATAACAGCAGCGGCTTCTTTTGATAATACAAGTTCTCTAATTGGATCCACCATAGGTAAAAATTCAAATATACCTATGCGGCCTTTAAAACCGGTATTAGCACATTCTTCGCACCCGCGGCCTTTATAGAAAGTAATATCGCTGTATTCTTCTTCTTTTACACCTAATTCTTTAAAAAGCTCTGGCGAAGGTTCGTAAGGTTCTTTACACATTTCACAATTAACCCTGATAAGCCGCTCACCTATAATGGCTCTTACCGTTGATGTTAATAAAAACGGTTCTATCCCCATATCAACCAGTCTTGTAATAGCGCTTGCAGCTTCATTAGTATGTAAAGTTGCAAGCACAAGGTGTCCTGTTAAAGATGCCTGGACAGCTATCTCTGCGGTCTCGACATCTCGCACCTCACCTATCATCACAATGTCAGGGTCCTGTCTTAATATGGAACGTAAAGCCGAAGCAAACGTTAATCCCACCCTCTCATTAACCTGTACCTGGACAAGACCAGGGATCTCATACTCTACCGGGTCTTCAACAGTAATGAGTTTATCTTCGGGTCTGTTTATTTCAGTGATACCTGCATATAAAGTAGTTGTTTTACCGCAACCCGTAGGACCTGTGACAATGATAATACCATTAGGTTGCTCTAACTCCTGACGCGTTTTTTTTAAATCATCTTCCTGGAAGCCGAGCTGGTCAAGTTTAAGCATTACTGTTCCGCGGTCTAAAACACGTAGCACAACACTCTCACCAAAGACTGTTGGCAGGCAGGAGACTCGAAGGTCAATCTCTCTGCCTGATAGCTTCAATTTTATTCTACCATCCTGTGGCAGGCGTGTCTCAGCGATATTAAGGTCTGCCATAACTTTTATACGTGAGATAAGTCCTGGCCATAAATGTCTTGGTGGTTCAGGAAGCAAATGTAATACGCCATCCAACCGCTGTCTTATATAAAAATGGTCTTCAAAGGGTTCAAGATGAACATCACTCGCCCGGTTTTTAATAGCTTCAAGAATAATGAGGTTCACAAGTTTTATAGCAGGTGCTTCGCTGTCAGTTGCAGCGGTTGAACTTGTCAAATCAGCTTCATCCTTAATTATCTCTATGTCTTTTTCAGTTAAACCCTCAATTATATTTTCAACTGTATCTTCACTGACATAATATTCATCTATCAATTTCTGTATCTCTGATTTTTTACTTATAATAGGCTGAACATAAACATTTAGCATCAGTTGTATATCATCAATTGCCTGAACGTTCAATGGGTCAGTCATCGCAAGAGTTAAGATATTATTTGTTCTTGAAACAGGCACTACGTGATAACGCCTTGCTACTTTATCAGGGATAGAATGTACAACTTCAGGGTCTATTGCATATTCATCAAGGCTTTCATAAGGGATGTCAAGTTGAACAGATAATGCTGATAGAATAGTATCTTCATCAGTATATCCCAATTCTATTAAAGCTTCCCCTAATTTTATATTTTTTTCTTTCTGATGTTTTAAAGCGTTTTCTAATTGTTCTTCAGTTATTACATTGTGAGATAATAATATTTCGCCTAATTTAAGTTTCTGTACCTGATAAACCATAAATAAGAAACCTTGAGAGGTTCTTCGTCCTCCTCTTCGCTATGCACAGAGTAAGGCTCAGAATGAGTGGTTGTTATATAAACTCTACTTCTCTTAAAAGTTCAGCAACTCGTTCACCATCAATCAATGACATATCTTTTGTATGTTTCTGGTATTCTATGGCCGACCTGTTAAATTTAGAGGTACATATAAATAAGCCACCATCACATTTATAATCAACCATCATTATGTGTAAATCTTTTAACGGGAGCTGTCCTACTTCATTCTTCCATCTTCTGATAAAAATCAGAGTTTTCACATCTTTTTTATCAGCAACGATATTTACTGCGGAATCATCTATAATATTAGACACTCTTAAAGTATAGCCGAGCCTCTCAATAATTTTTCTACAATAATTCTCGTATTCATAAATATAAAGATTATAAAATTTAAGTAATATTTCTTCATCGGTTACAAAATCTCCAAATGATTTTAACTTTTTAGCAACATCCTTATATTCTCTATCGATATGATATAATTTTTTTAAAAATCGTTTAGCATCTTCATTCTTGCCCATTTTAATATAACTATCAGATAAAATATATAAAGCATCCTTTTCAATCCCCTGATTTACCTCTTCTACTGTGAGTCTATCAATTAAAATCAATAATTGATTTACACAGGCAGTATAATTTTCAAGTTTATAATAACTTAAAGAAAGGTTATATCTTACAACATTGGGAACATTCCCCTGATTCTGAGTTATAAGTTCTTCATATATATTTACCGCATCCTGAACTCTGTTAACATTCACAAGTGTATCACACAATTTCAATGCAATTTCCAGCACGTGATTTGCAATATATGCTCTATCATAACATTCAAGTGCTTCATTATATTGTCTCATTCCAAAAAATATGTCTCCCAGCATCTCCTGATACCGATAATTATCCGGGTCAAGTTCCACCAACCTTTTATAACTATCCATCGCTCTTTTCTTATCATCCTGATTAAAGGCTATCTCCCCTCTTCGACTCAAAACCTCAATATCATCAGGGAACTTCTTTAAGATATATTCGTATTGTTCAAGGGCAGCTAATGGGTCTCCGATTCGCTCTGAAATCTCTGCTAATTCTTTTCTTGCAACATACTCAGTAATCTGGTTGTCAAAAGCATTATATTTAATCACACTTTTAATCTGCACAATTGAATCTTCAAATCTCCCGAGCTCCTGATAAATTTTTTGTAGAAGCCACCTGCTCCTGGTATGGTTGGGATTTTTAGTGACGTTCTCTTTTAATCTTGCCTCAGCTTCAGGAATCTTTCCCCGTTTATAATCTTCATCGGCTATCTCATAATTCTTTTCAGCATGATAGGTAGAGAGAAAACCCGGTACAAGTAAAGCTATTGAAAAAAATATCACAAAAAAAAGAATCCAGAATATCATCTTTTACCCCTATAAATTTAACCCGGATTTTGATAAAATTCTTTTATAAAATTCTAACCCCTGCTCTAAACCCATTAGCCTTAATAAAATATAATGAACCAGAATACCAAAAGGAATAATAACAAACAATTTTAAAATAGTCAAGCCTATTATTAATAAGTCAAGAAAATAACCAAACCCAAAAACAACTAACCCCATTAATAATGAGATTAATATATTCTTTAATAAAAATTTTCTCGTCTCTCTATTTGAGATAATTATTCCCCGCTTTTTTAATATTAACTCAGCAGTAAAAACATTTATACCGCCGGTTATAGTAGTGGAAAGAGCAAGCCCTGTAAAAGATAATACCTGCATAAGCACCAGGTTTAATATTAAATTGATTATTATCCCGGCTATACTAATCTTAAACGGCGTAACAGTATCATCTATTGAAAAAAATGTTATTATGAGTAATTTATAAAGAGAATGAAAATATATCCCCATTGAAAAAAATAATAAACAAAGATACGTTGCCTGTAAATCCCATTGCCCAAATCTACCACCAAAAAATAAACCCCTGATAATCCAACCACCTGCGGATATTAAACCAGCTATAGCTGGTATGGTACCAAAAATTATAATCTCTTTTGATTCTATCACCTTCTTTGATAACTCTCCCCCTTTCCTTGTACTCATCTCTGGAAATGAAGCTACTGAAACTGAATAACCTATTAATGCAAGCGGTAAATTAAAAAGATGACCCGAATAATATAAGGCTGAGATTCCACCTACAGGTAATAACCACGCTAATATTTTATCTATAACTATGTTTATCTCCAGAATGCTCATACCTATCATCGAAGGTATCATTCTCTTAAACCCTTCAATAAGTTCCTGTAATTTTTTTATAATAATTCCTGTATATCTAAAACCAGCCTTTAACATAGTGATTAAATATACTAAAAATTGTATAATACCACCTGCGAAAACTCCGATAGCTAACGAATGAAGGATCGTTAAATCATCTGAATCAGGAATAAAAGAAGCAGATATCGGAAATATTATTAAGCATAGATTTAGTATTGATGAAGCCATTGCAGGAACAAAGAACCTGCGTCTCGAATTTAAATACGCCATACCGATCGCACACAAGGCAATAAATATCATACAGGGAACCATCCACCTTGTTATAAAAATAGCTAATGGGTATAAACTCTTATCTCTTGGTTCTAAAAAGAAAAATATCTTGTAAATGCAGGGTACGCTCAACCAGACTATAAGACATAAACCAGTCGATACCAGACACACAACATTTAATATTACACTCGTTAATTCATTGAGCCTATCATCTTCGCCAGCGCTTGACATCCTCGAAAATATAGGTAAAAATCCGCTTGAAAAAGCGCCCTCGCCAAGAAGCCTCGAAAGTGTATTCGGTATCATTAACCCGATAAAAAATAAGTCCCTT
>JBFMHD010000130.1:0-7894 GCA_040752395.1 Candidatus Hydrogenedentota bacterium | reverse complement strand
GTTTGCAAGGTTCTATTTGGGAAATGATAACGTACATAAGCATATAGCAAGAGCTGTTGGTATCCCAACGTTTACTATTTTTGGTCCTGTTGGTGCTTTATCCTGGACCGACCCTGTCTTCCCTATGCAGTATTATTTTGAAAAATATATAAAGTGTCGTAAGAAATGTAATATTAACAAATGTAAAGATTATAAATGCATTAAAGAAGTTGAAGTAGCTGAAGTAATACAAAGACTCGAGATTTTTTTAAAAGAAATAGAAAAAGAAAAGCAACTGCCACTTCCAAAACCTGAACCACAGCCCCAACAACCAGAAGCTGGTAAGACAAAGATAGCTGTATTCATAGATAGGGACGGAACTATAAATCCTGACCCCGGTTATATTAATAAGCCAGAGGAGTTTGAATTATATCCAGCAGCAGCTGAAGGCATAAAGCTCTTAAATCAGGCAGGTATACTGGTATTTACTCTAACAAATCAATCCGGGGTTGGCCGCGGCTATTTCACAGAAGAGGATTTAGAAAAGATACACAATAAAATGATAGCTCTATTAAAAGAAAAAGACGCATATATTGATAAAATATATTATTCTACCTATTATGAAGATGCATCTGATGAAAAACATAGAAAAAACCCACACTATAGAAAGCCAAACCCAGGTCTTATTTATCTTGCGCGAGATGAATATGGTATAAACGTTAGTAGATCATATGTTATAGGCGATAGATTAAGCGATATTGAGACCGCAAAGAATGCTGGCTGCAAATCTATACTTGTTTTAACTGGCAATGGGACCGAAACCCTTAAAGAGATCGATTCTTTTAATAAAAAACCTGATTTTATAGTAAAAGATTTATTAGAAGCCTCTCGTTTAATCCTTGACAATCTTAGTTATTAAATATTAAAATTAAAATTTACTTCATACCTCTGCATAGTTATAGGAGTTTACTTGCCGCTTTGAAGTCTCTCGGATAGCAATGGAGCATCGTGAAATGGACTGGGTTAAAACATTAAATTTACCAAAAACAGATTTCCCGATGAAGGCGAATCTTGCTACACGCGAGCCGGAAATCTTAAAATTCTGGGAAAACATTCAATTATATAAAGAGATAAAAAATAAAAATAAAGGTAAGAAAAAATACGTATTGCATGATGGCCCGCCTTATGCCAATGGTGAGATACATATGGGCCACGCTCTTAATAAGATATTAAAGGATATAATTGTTAAATACTATACAATGCAGGGTTACGATGCACCGTACATACCGGGCTGGGATTGTCACGGGTTACCCATAGAATTAAACGTAACTAAAGATTTTAAAAAAACTAAAGAACAATTAACCAAAGTAGAGATACGGGAAAGATGCAGAGAATTTGCAAATAAATATTCCGAAATCCAAAAAACTGACTTTATTCGGCTTGGTGTATTTGGCGAGTGGGATAGCTCTTATCTTACAATGAGTTTTGATTATGAAGCAAGTATTTTAGAAGCATTTCTACTTCTTTACGAGAAGGGGTATATCTATAGAGGAAATAAACCTATATACTGGTGTCCGCATTGTGCGACCGCGTTAGCTGAAGCTGAGGTAGAATATGATGACCATACCTCACACTCGATATATGTAAAATTCAAACTAAAAGATGAGGATAACACATATCTTGTTATCTGGACTACCACGCCCTGGACACTGCCTGCAAACCAGGCAGTATGTCTTAATCCGGATTTTACATATATAAAAATCAAAGTTAAAGAGACAGAAGAATGTTATATTATAGCTTCTGATTTGAAAGACTCATTTATTAAAGAATGCAAATTACAGAATGTTGAAATAATTGAAAAAATATCTCCATCAGGTCTTGAGCATAAAAAATGTTTTCATTGTTTGTATCCCCAAAAAGAATCAATAGTTATACTTGGTAAACATGTTACAAAAGAATCTGGTACAGGTTGCGTGCATACAGCACCAGGACACGGACTTGAAGATTATTTAATCGGCATAAAATACGGAATGAAACCATATTCGCCTGTAAATAAATATGGTAGATTCACTGAATCCGCAGGCAAATATCAGGGATTATTTGTCCAGGACGCTAATGATATTATTATTGAAGATTTGAAAAAAACTAAATTACTTGTAAAGTCAGGTAAAATAACGCATTCTTATCCACATTGCTGGCGGTGTAAAAACCCTGTTCTATTTCGTGCTACTGAACAATGGTTTATTAATGTCGAACATAACAATTTAAGAAAAAATATTCTTGATAAAATGAAAGAGATAAGGTGGATACCGGCATGGGGTGAGATAAGGTTCAGGTCGATGATTGAGATAAGACCTGACTGGTGTTTATCAAGACAACGTGTCTGGGGTGTGCCTCTACCTGCATTTAAGTGCGTAAATTGTGGAAATGAGTTCATTGAGATTGAGTGGCTCAAGGAGATGATAAATATAACAAGACAACAGGGGCTGGATTACTGGTTTGATGAAGATTATAAAGTCTCACAAAAATACGAATGTTCTAAATGTAAAAGTAAAAATTTAAAACCCGTACAGGATATACTTGATGTCTGGTTTGACAGTGGTGTTTCTTGGTATGCTGTATGTAAAAAAAATAAAGAACTCGGGTTCCCTGTTGCTTTATATCTTGAGGGTTCGGACCAGCATCGAGGATGGTTCCAATCCTCGCTGATTTGTTCAATGGCTATAGAAGAGATACCAGCTTTTGAATCTGTCTTAACACACGGATTTCTACTTGATGGCGAGGGAAGAGCGATGCATAAAAGTGCAGGTAATGTAATATCACCGCAGGAAGTTATAAAGAAACATGGTGCTGATGTGTTAAGGCTCTGGGTAGCAAGTGAAGATTACAGAGAAGATATACGATTATCTGAAAAAATATTAATACAGGTTGGCGAAATTTATAAAAGGATTCGAAATACCGCAAGATTTATTCTCGGTAATATATCAGATTTTAATCCTGCAACAGACACTGTTCCATACGAAAAAATGGATATCTTTGATAAATGGAGTTTATCTATCACATCAGCTCTTGTTGCTGAAGTTATAGATGCTTATGATGAATACAGGTTTCATAGTATAGTTCATTCAGTAAATAGATTCTGCACTTTACTTTCATCTTTTTATCTGGATATCTTAAAAGACCGTCTTTATACGCATAAAAAAGACGACTTACAACGCCGTAGTTCCCAAAGCGCAATGTTAAGTATAATAACAGTATTATGCAGGCTCCTTGCACCTATATTGAGTTTTACAACTGAAGAGATATGGAGACATCTACCAGATAATAAAAAATTATGCGTTCATCTATCTTCTTTCCCCAAAAAAGAAGAACTAAAAAGAGATTTAGAGATTGAAAATTTCTTTAACGAATTACTTGAAATCAGAGATAAAGTAAATAAAGAGCGAGAAAAACTCACAAAAGCAGGAACTATTGGTAGCTCGCTTGAAGCTAAGATAAAACTTAAAATAGGAAAAGAATATAAATCAAAATTATTTATGAGAGATAATGTTGATTTATTATTAAAAGAGGCGTTTATAGTATCAGAACTTGAAATAGAGAATATAGACGGCAATGAATTAATAATAGAGGCTACTCGTACCGATGGTAAAAAATGTCCGCGATGCTGGAAATACTCAAAATTTGAAGAAGAAATCTGCGATATCTGTAAAATACATTGTAACATATGAATAAAAAAGAGTTAAAACAATATCAAAAGAAGCTAATTAATTTGAAGAAAGAAATACTTGATGACCTGTCATTTTCTTCTGATGATGAGAATAACACGGGTAATTTTAGTATCTCTCACCATTCAACGCATCTCACTGATATCGCTGATGAAACATTACAGCGTCAAAACCATATATCATTAAATAAACATCTGGTAAAAACATTGAAAGAAATAGATTTCTCTCTTTTAAAAATTGAGAAGGGTAGATACGGCATATGTGAGAATTGTCATAATAAAATACCAAAGAAACGGCTTAATGCTGAACCTTACGCAAGATTTTGTATAGACTGTCGCCAAATTTCTGAGAAATTATAGTGAAACATAAATATTACTATCATTTAGTATTTTTAATAACGGTTATTCTTATTATGTCTCTTGACCAATTGACAAAGCGTGTGGCTGAAAATACCCTTTTTTTTAATGAATCTTTTGAAATCCTCGGCAATTATATCAGACTCTCTTATGTTGAAAATACAGGCGCTGCGTTTGGAATCCTCAAGGATAAAAAAATAATTTTAATAAGCATCAGCATCATTGCTGTTATCTGGATTATATGGTATTATCTGAAAACAACTGAGATTGATATAGTTGAGATGGGTGCGATGGCTATAATAATCGGCGGTGCTCTTGGAAATTTATATGACCGAATATTCAGAGGTTATGTTGTAGATTTCTTTGATGTCGGTATAAATTCTTATCGCTGGCCAGCATTTAATATCGCTGATATCTCAATATCTTTGAGTATCTGTATCTGGATTGTATATAGTGTCTATAAAGACATAAAGAAAAAGCAGTCCCATTCTGTCTCCTGAACTCTTAACTTCTTACCCCTAACTTCTTGCTTCTTGCTTCTTTATTATGGATATACTATGCATCCGATACTTTTTCAGATTGGTAGTCTAAATATACACACTTATGGTCTTCTCGTAGCAACTGGTGTTTTTGCAGGGATACTTATATTTCATCGTGAATGTAAAAAACTGGGGTTGTCTTCAAATGAAATAACAGATTTTGCCGTATATATTATCCTTGCAAGCCTGGTTGGTGCAAGATTATTTTATGTGATAACTGATTTTAATTATTATTTAAAAAATCCATTAGAAATAATTTTTAGTAGAAGCGGATTCGTTTTTTATGGAGGGTTTCTTGCTGGAGCGTTAACTGCAGTGGGTTTAACCATATTTAAAAAATATCCTTTCTGGAAAGTATCTGATGCTGTGGCATTGGCGCTCACTCTTGGTCATTCGATCGGCAGACTGGGCTGTTTTTTTCAGGGGTGTTGCTACGGAAAAATTACCACTTCACCTCTTGGCATCCGATTTCCCCAGGGAAGTACTGTGGCTGATTGTTTGGGGGTCGACCCATTCTCTCTTCTTACACCACCTGTGTTTCCAACTCAATTATTTGAATCAGCAGGACTTTTTCTGATATTCTTAATATTATTCTTTTACAAAAAGTATAAAAGTGATTTTGTCCCCGGATTTTTAATCCTTTTATATGGAATTATGTATGGCTCTTTACGATTTTGTATAGAATTTTTACGGTTTGATTTTCGCGGTGGTTATTTTTACGGTCTCTCAATATCCCAATGGATCGCTGTCTTTATAATCATACTTGCAACTATAATGCTCTTTTTAAGAAAAAAATGAAGCTCATAAATAATGAATTCGAAGGAAGACTCGATATTTACCTCTCAAAAAATCTTAAGGATGTATCAAGAAATTTTATACAGAAAAATATCGAACAGGGTAAAGTAAAGGTTAACAATAAAGTCATTACCACTAAATCATTTAAAATTAAAATCAGTGATATCATTGAAATAGAAGAATTTAAATTACAAGAATATAACATAAAACCTGAACCTATAAATATTGAGATAATCTATCAGGATTCAAATTATGCTATTGTGAATAAACCCGCTAATATGATAACACATCCTGTCGCAAATATTGTATCAGGTACACTTGTTAATGCTCTGCTCTATCACTTGAAAGATTTATCCGGGATCGGTGGAGTATTACGGCCAGGCATAGTTCATCGGCTTGATAAGGACACCTCCGGTCTCCTTATAGTAGCAAAAAATGATAAGGCACATAGATTGTTCGTCGAGCTGTTAAAAGACAGAGAGATTCAGCGTGAATATATTGCTGTTGTTGAAGGCATCATTTCTGAAGATGAAGGAGAAATTAACGCACCTATAAGATCAGACCCGAAAAATAGATTACGAATGGCTGTAATAAGTGGCGGTAAAGAAGCGGTAACCTTTTTTAAGGTGATAAAACGATTTAAAAATGCTTCTCTTTTAACCATAAGATTAAAGACTGGTAGAACCCATCAGATTAGAACACATCTTTCTTATATTAAACACCCTGTAGCAGGCGACCCGCTTTATGGTGCTATCTATTCTCTGATCAATAGACCTGCGCTGCATTCGCATAAACTGAAATTCACTGACCCTTTTACAAAACTTCCAAAAAAATTTAAAGCCAGTATCCCGAACGACATAAAAAATTTGATTTTAAGACTACACAATGAAAAGAATTGACTGGTATAAAACAGGACTTTTTTTATTTATCGCTGCTGCTGGATCGATAATATATGGTATCACTGCTGCTCCTACTGTTACTTTTGAGGACAGCGGCGAATTTATTACAGCAGCTCATATACTCGGTATAGCACATCCTTCTGCTTATCCAATCTATCTTCTCATCTGTAAAATATTTACCTTTCTCCCTTTCTATGAGATAGCCTGGCGCGTTAATATCGCTTCAAGTCTCTTTGTTGTCTTATCTGGATTAATTTTATTTGATACATTGATAAATATCAGTAATAAAAAAACTTATTTTATCAGTTCCGCTCTCTCTATCCTTTTATTTTTATCCCAGGAAATATGGAAACAGGGTGTTATAGCAGAAGTCTATAGTTTAAATCTTCTGTTTTTTGCTTTGATTTTAAGAATACAGCTAAGCGAGTTACCTCTCCTTAAAAAGATTTATTTAAATAGCCTGGCTGTGGGACTCGGACTATGCAACCATCTCACACTTGTATTTGTAGTCCCATTTCTAATAATAGATATTATCTGGCGATATAAAAAAAATGTTTTTGATAAAATGGTCCTGCTTGTAATAATCTTTTTTATTATAGGAATAAGCGCTTATCTCTATCTCCCCATTCGCTCTAAAGCTAACCCATATCTTGATTGGGGAAACCCAAAGTCAATATCTGAGATAAGCGATGTTATAACTCAGAAAGAGTTTTCTGTTGTTCGTTCTGGCGGTGAACTAAGTAGCTTCAGAGTAAAACTTAAATACTGTTATAATAATCTAAATGCTTCTTTACCTTCTTGTTTCTGGCAAGTTTTTGGTATAAGCGGTATTCTTTTAGTGTTTTTGTTTAAACAGATTAGAACAGGCTTCCTCCTCTTATGCTTAATACTCTTCTATACTATCTTTGTATGCAAAATGTATAATGTTGAAGAAAATATTCTATACAGCATCAATGTATTTTTTATCCCTGCACACTATTCGATTCTTTTAGCAACAGGTTATGGTTATATAAGACTTATTGAAAGACTGAAAGACAAAGGAGTCATCATGGAAAAAATATTGGGAGGGTTTTTGTTGATATTTTATGGATACTTATTTTTTTCTAAAAATTATGAGACTAACAATAAAAGAAATTATACCCACGCAAAAGATTGGGCTATAAATGTATTAAATTGTGTTGGCGATAATGGCCTTCTTTTAATGAGAATTGACAATGACGCATTCCCGCTATTTTATTTAAATAAAGTCTTAAAATACAGAACAGATGTTGAACTTGTTAATGTGATTTTTGTTGAGAGATTGTGGTACAGAAACGACTTAAGACAAAGATTCATAAACTACGATCTAACCGAACCTGTTGATACAGGTAATTTTGCAGTAACAAAAAGGTTTATATTTAGTTTTGTTGAACAGGCAAAACAAGAAAGACCTGTTTATTTTTTAAATATACCCGAAAATATAAGCGACCCCTGGACTAAAGAAAATTTTGCGTTCCTTGAACATAGTAAGTTCTCGCTACCACATCAATATATAAAAAATCTTGACCTCTTTCATCCATGCATACCTGAAAAATTTGATAAACTTGATAGAGAAGTGATAA
>JBFMHD010000013.1:0-21974 GCA_040752395.1 Candidatus Hydrogenedentota bacterium | reverse complement strand
GAAAGAAGTTTCTTGACGCAAAATCTTTTGAAAAAGCTTTCAGACTTAGGCGTTTTCATAAATAAATCGCTGGTCAGTGGCGGTTTAAAAAAGATGTAATAGATACGTGGATAAGTGAAGAGTCTCTAGAAAGGGTCTTGCAAAATATGGAACCTTCTGCTACGAGAAAAAGGTGAAGTAAATAAGTGAGGTAATTATGGATACTATTGAAAAATTTCAAGACTTAGTAAAAGGGCTTTTCCAGTTTGAGACATCGGATTTGGATTTCGGGATTTATCGGATTTTAAACTATAAACGAGACCAGATTAGAAAGTTTATTGAAGAAGACCTTGTCCATAAGGTCGAATCTGCTTTCGCAAAACATAAGGATGAAAGGCTAATCAATATTAGTCAGAAATTTAAGGAGGCAAAGGAGAAGATCATTCAGAGTTTAGGAACAGAGGCTTTTACTCCGACCGATGAACTTAAAGAACAGTTTAAAGATACGCCTCTTGGCAGAGATTATCTCTCTCTAAAAGCACAAAAAGATGAAGCCGAAACTATTGATGAAATCAAGCTCCAGGTATTCAATGATCTTTATAGCTTCTTCTCTCGATTTTATGAAGAAGGCGATTTTTTTCCTCAGTATCGCTATTCAATTAAAGGGCATAAATATGCCATTCCATATAATGGCGAAGAAGTTAAACTTTACTGGGCAAACAGTGAGCAATACTACACAAAAACTGGGCTTCTTTTCCGGGATTATACATTCAAAGCCAATGATTACAAAATAATCTTTCGCATTGTTTCTGCAAAAGAAGAATTAGGGTCAAAGAAAGCCACAAAGGAAAGGTTTTTTATTTTTGATGATGAGAATCCGGTAGAAGAAATTCCCTCTCCCCTTGTAGGAGATGGCAAGTGTGAGGGGGATAACAAAACTCTGATTATCCACTTTCAATACAGAGAGTTGAGCGAGAGAGAGGTTAAAAGTTATCAGGTAGAGGGCGGTAGCAATACTTCTAAACAGGAGAAAATCAACCAGAGGTCTTATGAGGAAGTTTTAAAGGACGTTAAGGATATTGAATTGAAAGCACGATTAGGTAAGGAATACAAAAATGAAAAACCTCTTTTGCTATATCAACTCAATAGATTTACCACCAAAAACACTAAAGACTACTTCATTCACAAAAACCTCAAGAAATTTCTGTCCGAACAATTGGATTATTTTATCAAGGCAGAAGTCTTATCAATCGAGACATTGGGAAAAGAGAGATTTTTGGACAAACATATCACACGTGCTAAAATAGTTCGGGAGATTGGAGAAGATATAATTGATTTTCTTTCACAGATTGAGGATTTCCAGAAGAGGTTATGGGAGAAAAAGAAGTTTGTATTAAAGACTGAATATGTGATTACTACTGACCGAGTGCCAGAAGAGTTTCATGATGAAATCTGGAATAACAAAGAACAGAATAAAGAATGGAAAGAGTTAGGATTTGAGGCATCAAAAACAAAAGAAGAACTGAAAAAGAAAAAACTACCGATTGATACCAGATACTTTAGTCAAGAATTCAAGGAACGACTGCTTGAGAAACTCACTGAGAATGCAGATTTAGATGAGCTTTTAGATGGCTTGCTTATAAAAAGCGAAAACTATCAGGCTTTGAATTTGCTTTTGGGCAAGTATAAAGAAAAAGTACAAACGATTTATATTGACCCACCGTTTAACAAAGAACAGGATGCAGATTATCTTTACAATGTGAAATATAAGGATTCTACATGGGTAAGTTGTTTAGAGAATAGATTATGGCTTGCAAAGTCTCTTCTCAATGACAGAGGAAGCATTTTTGTCAGATGCGATTATAATGGGAATATGTTTGTCAGACTTTTGATGAATGAGATTTTTGGTGAAGAGAATTTTAGGAATGAAATAATGGTAGGAAAAACAAAAACCGCATTCTATCTTTACGCACCTCCAGCAAGGCCGCAAAATTTTAGCCAAATTTACGATAACCTCTTTTGGTATTCCAAATATCCTTTTTCTATTTTTGAAAATCTAAAAAAGGGGATAACTCCAGAAAAGAGAGAATCTTATTGGAAAGACTTCAAAACTTTTTATGATAGGACTGAAAATAGATATGAACTGCTTGGTGTTGTGCCAGAAGAAGGATGTAGTTGGATGTGGAAAAAAGAGGAAAGCTTAAAGGCAATTAGGAATTATGAAATATATGCCGAAGAATTTGAAAGTATAGGTAAAACACTCGAAGAATTTTGGATTAAAACAGAAATGAAATTAAATTTTCTTAAGAAAGAAGGGAATACCATTAAATATTGGGTACCTCCTATTAAGAATATATCACATAATAATTGGACTGATTTAGAGGGTTACGCAAGGCAATGGAACTTCCCTACCGAAAACTCTGAAATCCTGTTAAAGCGTGTAATAGAATCTACTTCTAACGAAGGCAATGTAGTTATGGACTTCTTCCTTGGTTCTGGCACAACTATCGCAGTAGCACATAAACTCAAGAGAAAATGGCTTGGTGTAGAAATGGGCGAGCATTTCTGGACTGTGGTTTTACCAAGGATGAAAAAGGTTTTGGCTTATGATAAATCAGGTATATCAAAAGAAAAAGATGTAAAAGAAAAATACAATGAAAAAACGGCAGGTGGATTTTTCAAATACCAAATCTTAGAACAATACGAAGACACGCTGGATAACATTGAACTTACTCCAAACAAACAGGCAGAATTAAAATTTGGTGATGATTATCTCCTTAAGTACTTCATCGATTACGAAACCAGAGAAAATCCATATTTACTGAATATTGAACATCTCAAAAAACCTTTCTCTTATAAACTAAAAGTCAATCTTGAAGAGGTGGGCGAGCCACAGGAGATAGTTGTGGATATACCAGAGACATTTAACTATCTTTTAGGATTAAAGGTCAAAAAGGTAAAGGTGAGAGACAACGGAAGAAAATACTTGTTTATCCTTGGTGAAAAAGAGGGAAAAAATATAGCTATTGTCTGGCGGGAACATGAGGATAAATGGACTGAAAATGATTTTAAGAAGGATAAAGAATTTATCATTGAAGAACTTGAACCTTGGAGACCGCATATTGTCTATGTAAATGGACAAAGTATCTTGACTCCAAAATTGAGAGAACATCCGGTAGAAATTCGATATATTGAGGGTGAATTTAAGAGATTAATGGGGTAAACCATGAATATAGAAAAATATCTTGTCTTAAATAAATATTTGCTTTCACTCTTTGGAGTGAGTGATTTCAAAGATTTACAGGAAAAACTTAAAGACGCACCGATTACTGTCGATAGCGATGGAAGAAGTTATTTTGTAAATATCCTTCGTTCATCTTTTGAAGGGCTACGAAAAGATATTCTTTCAGAGGAGATTCTCCTTAGATACGATGAGAATATTCAAAGTTATGTGAAGAAGATTAACTATAAACGTGAACCTGTTTCCTTGAAATATTTTCAATACCTGGCAGTGCTTTGGACAGAGATTGTTCTGGATAATCTAAAAAATAGAAAGATTGAATTTTTGTATGAACTAAACGAATTTTTGGAAACCTACAAGCAAGAGCAAGATATTGACCTTATAGAAAAATTCAATGAAGACAATTTGAAGAAGATTGCCTTCTGGATGGCGACAGGTTCTGGAAAGACTCTGATTACACATATAAACTACCACCAATTCTTCCACTACAAATTATTTTCTCCAGATAATATCATTTTAATTACTCCAAATGAAGGGCTTTCAAAACAGCACTTTGAGGAATTACAGAAAAGCGGGCTCTCTTGCAAACTTTATGAAGGCGGATTGAGCAGCCACGGTACGTTCAGAGATGAAAAACAAGTTCTGGTTATAGAAATGACGAAATTTGTAGAGGAGAAAAAGGGCGGTGGTGTAACTCTCCCGGTTGGAGTATTTGAAGGAAGGAATCTTGTTTTTGTAGATGAGGGGCATAAAGGAAAAAGATCAGAGGAGCAAAAATGGGCAAAATTAAGGAATAAACTTGCTCAAGATGGATTTGTATTTGAATACAGCGCTACCTTTGGACAAATTTTGAGTGAAAGAAACAAGGAGACCCTTGAGGAGTATGCCAAATCAATTGTCTTTGATTATTCATATAAATACTTTTATCTGGACGGCTATGGCAAAGATTTCTCAGTTCTCAATGTTAAACAGGCAAAGATAAGCGAGCGCAACTTTCAAGAGACAATGTTCGTAGCCAATCTTCTATCTTTTTATGAACAACTTTTGGTATATGAAGAGAATCAACATCTGGCAAAAGACCATAACCTTGAAAAGCCTCTTTGGATTTTTGTTGGCACAACAGTTACTGGCAAAGAAGAGGGATCAGATGTTATTCAGATTGTGGAATTTATAAGAAGCGTAATGCAGGATATCACATGGGTTCATAAAAAGGCAGAAGAGATTTTAAATGGCAATACTGGACTCAAAGACGAAAATAATGAAGAGGTGTTTAAGAATAAATTTGAATACCTCAAGAAAAGAAGAGTTGAATTTGATGATCTATATAAGAAAATTTTTGCAGGAAAAGGGGTTTTTGGTATATATGAGCTAAAGAACGCAGAGGGAGAATTTGGCTTAAAAATAGGAGAGAATGACTATTTTGGAGTTATAAATATCGGTGATGTTTCTGGGTTTAAGAAACAATTAGAGAAAAAAGGAATAACAGTTTCCCAAGATGCAGTATCTGGTTCTCTTTTTGATACCATTAAAGGGGAAGGTTCACCTGTGAATATTCTAATCGGTTCAAAGAAGTTCATCGAAGGATGGGACACCTGGCGGGTGTCTTCCATGGGACTGCTAAACATAGGCAGAGGACAGGGCCCGCAGATTATTCAGTTATTTGGAAGAGGAGTGAGACTGAAAGGCAAAGGAATGTCCCTTAAGAGGAGTGAGGACAAAAGTTTGGTTCAATTTTTAGAGATGCTCAATATTTACAGTATTAAGGCCGATTATCTGAGCAAGTTTTTAGAAGCGATTAGTAAAGAAGAGGTAGAATTTGAACCAATTGAAATACCGGTCACACCGCAACATGAGAAAAAGTGGAAAAGTCTTTTGACACTCACAAAAGACGAGAAAAAGAGATTTGAAGAAGAGGAAATTCTAAGATTAGAACTTGATGACAGAATTTATCTCACGATAGACCTTTTACCAAAAATATCAACATATCTAGCTAAAGAAAGAAAAGAAGAAGGCATCAAGATAGAGCAAATTAGAACAGAAGTCCAAGAGATGCGGATGACAGAAGATATAATAGATTTATTTGACTGGGAGAAAATGTGGGAAGAGATTTGCGATTTTAGAATTGTAAAAGGATATTGGAATTTGGTTTTGGAAAGAGAGAGATTAAAGGATTTGCTTTTATCGGATAGATATAAAATTTTGGCATTGCATGAGATTCTGGAAGTAAACACTCAAGATGATGTCCTACGATTAGAAGATATCGCCATTCTGGTTGTTAAAAAATATATCGACCTGTTCTATAGAAAATATGCAAAGCATTTTGAGACAGAAAACTTGCGCTACGATACCGTGGGGAAACAATTGACGCTTTTTGCTTTTGAAAAACCAGGAGATAAGTACAGTTACACCCTTCAGATTGATAAAAGAGAAAAAAAACTTATTGAAGAAATCAAAAAGTTGGCAAAAGACTTAAATAAACTTATCAAAGAAGATACTAAAACATTACCCCGGATTTATTTCGACAAACATCTATATATACCCGTTTTACTGCAAAGTAAGAAAATAGATAAGATATCCCCTGCAGGTCTTGTAGAAAGCGAGAAAGAATTTGTTTCAGATTTAAGGGATTACTTAAAAAGGAATAAGGATAAATTTTCAGGTATTGAGATATATCTTTTAAGAAATTACCCAGGGTCCGGTGTAGGGTTCTTCAATCTGAGTGGTTTTTATCCTGATTTTATCATGTGGATTAAAGATAACAAAAATCAGAGAATGGTCTTCATTGACCCAAAAGGATTAGAGCATGAAAAAGAGTTAGATCAGGAGAAAATAAAACTTAAAGATGACCTTAAGCAATTAGAACGAAAACTCGGCAAGGAAAATGTAGTTTTAGAATCTTTTATACTTTCCAAAACCCCATACGAGAAGTTGATAGAAGGAAGGACATCTCCCCCTTCAAAAGATGAATATATAAACCAGAATGTTTTATTCTTGGAGACAGATTGGCCGGAAAGACTATTTGCAACCCTTGATTAACCTCCTCTGAAAAACATTGTAACTCTAATAATATCAAGTAGAAGCAAGAGGCAAGAGGCAAGAAGCAAGATAACGGAAGAAGTGAGAGGTGTCAGGACAGGCTACGGACTACAGCCGGCTGGAGACAAAAGCCCGGAGCCTGAAGCCAACATATCATCTTATGACAGAATATCCGTATAAGCTTATAATAGCCATTCCTAAAACTTTCAAGAAATTTGATCTGGTATAATTTATTGTTAATAAGCGAAAAACAACACAAAAATTTATTTTTGAGCAACAATGCTAACCGACGTTCCAAATGGCCGAGATATATTGTTGCCTATAAATTCATCTAAATAGACAATAATTTTGAAAAAGAAATTTATTATTCTACAATTAACTGTTAGATCAGACCTGGCTCTTGTTTTATCCTTCTTTTTAAACCTGATTAATCTTACTATAAATAATACTGGAAGGAATAAGAGGTAGCGATATTCTGAACGGATTATTTTAAATTGTAGTGATTCTAATTTATCTTTAATATCATTAATTATATATCGATGTTTAGTGGAAACCGCCTGATCATGTTCGCCCTCTAACCAACTAAAAGCAGGTAAATTTAAGATTAGAATCCCCTCTTTTTTTAATACTCTTATAAACTCTAACAATGTTGACTTTTCTTGTTTTTCATCAAGAATACATAATACATCCATGCTAATCACAGAGTCGAAACATTCTGATTTAAATGGTAGTTTATCAACAGAGGCACAACATAATCTTTTTTTTTCAATCCCGCGATTCTGAGTTAATTTTAGTGCTTCTTCAGATAAATCAACTCCATAAAGATCATAAGATAATGATTTACATAAATACATATTGGCTCCAGTTCCGCAACCTGCATCAAGGATAATCGAGTTTTTATTAATAAATTTTGATAATACTTTTTTTAACCAATACCTTAATCCAATATACCACCAATGTGTATTTTCGGCATCATACATTATTTTATATTCATTTTTAAGCATTAAGTTATTCTCTTTATTATTCATTATATTATAACCTTTTTAGCCTAAACTTATATAGTTAAGCAGAAAATACAAGATAGAAATTCATAAAAAATATGTAAAAATTGAAAATATAATGATAATTAAAAAATAGCAAGAAAATGTTAAGGCAGCTGTATCCAATCAGAAGGTGTGAAAAAATTGTAGTGAGCACCTTTAGGTGCGTCTTTTGGTTCTTTAATTATAAAACTATCAATGAATTATTTTACGGGACTGAAGTCCCTCACTAATATTCATAGAATATAATTACCTTGCCTTTTTCTGTGTCTCACGTTTCAGGAGATCAGTATACTAATATGCTAATAAAGTTGGTCCTTCGGGGTGGTTGGGGTTTACTACTAATTTCTGGTTTGTGCAATCTACAACAAGATCAAATCTTTCAAGCGGAATTTGTCCCACTAATAGAGGGACATTATCAGGTATCTCTATGCATTCAAAAACGCCCTCATTATTCAATATTTTTAGCCATATATCACCGTAGATATCTCTATTTATAGAACCACCATTAGCATCTTTTACCAGAATACTTTCTCTTCTTTGAAGCCCAAGTTGTTTAACTATTTTTTGAGGAACCATTAGCATTGTTGCACCAGAATCAACTAAAGCATCGTTAACAATAAATTTACGTATTTCATTTTCTTTTTTTATTCCCAGATTAAACGCAATCATATCCTGATAATTAATTAACTCTATTCTTACATTTATTTTACCCATTTTAATTTTTCGCCGTATTATTTTTAATACTCTAACGATATGCAAAAACCCGATATTTGTCAAATAATTTTCTGTTTTGTACTCCCTCTGTCTCTTCTCTTCCTAATTAATCATTTGATTTTGCCATTTATCAACTTCACCAGTAATATTTTTTATATTTCCTGTAAAACGCAACTGTTCGTCTCAACCCTTGTTCAAGCGAAACTTTCGGCTCCCATCCCAACTCTCTCTTTATCCGTGAATAATCTCCATAATAATCACCTATGTCTATCTTCTTTCTACCCCTGGGCCATTTAACTATTCTATACTTACCTTTACCAAGTATTTTAATTAATAATTCTGTAAATTCTATTAGAGAATAATACTTATGATGACCGAGATTATAAATTTTGCCATAGGATTTTTCAAGACTGCCTGCTAATAGCAAGGCACTAACAGCATCAGATACATAATTAAAATCCCGTTTTTGAGTCCCCGGTTCATAAATACAAATCTCTTTGGACTCTAATGCTAATCTAATAAAAGACGGCACAAACCCCTGACGACTGTGTTTCATCAATTGTCTTGGTCCATACGTATTTGTCATCCTGATTGAAACACATTTTATCCCGTAAATATCATTATAAAGCATATGATACTGTTCAGCGGCAAGCATATTGATTCCGTTAATATCAACTGGATAATTGGGGTGTGTTTCACTAACAGGTAGAAAGAGTGGTTTACCATATAATTGTCTTGTGCTTGCATATATTATTTTGACTTGCTGGTTTATTTTTCTTACTGTTTCTAATAAAACAAGCTGACTTGTACAATTTATTTCAAGGTCTGTTACAGGATCGGTCATACTATCGATATGACTTACCTGACCTGCGAGATTAAAAATAAAGTCTTTATTTTTTACAAGATAAATCAGACTATATTTATCCCGAATATCAGCTATATTTAGATGAATTTTATTAATAACAGGCTTTAAGTTAAACAAATTCCCGCCATAATCAGGCAAAAGTGAATCTACAACTGTAACTTTTGCTCCAAGTCGAACAAGCTCAATACAAAGGTTACTACCTATAAACCCTGCTCCGCCTGTTACAAGAACATTCTTTTTATACCAGAATTGTTTCATTTTATTCATAGCTTAATATAATCATCTTTTAATTTGAGAGTCAATATTAACTTGCAATTATAATGGAACGACTGGTAAATATTATAACCGCACTTTTGTGAGGTTAAAAGTAACTGTTGTATGTGAAAATTTGTATAATATTAAATTTAATAATTGGGAACATACAACTTAACTCTTTTATAATGATCTATTAATATATTCCGTATCAAATAAAGCCATTACAAAGTCAGTCCTTTCCTCATTTTTCTTATATGTGTTTCAACGCCATTTTTTAATTCGATATGTTTTTTAACATCTCTAAAGTCTAAAGAATGGCTCTTGTGACCCTTTTTACATTATATTGATTATATTGAAATTACAAAAAATAAAAGTGGTTATTGTGTGACACAAGACCATAGAGATCAAACACCAGACTTAATGGAATTGCCAGAGATTACACAAAAAAGTCTGATGTCCAGGAGTCTGAAGTCTAATGTCTGAATTGCAAAATATTTCAACTTGCAATTATTTAAAATTTAATGCTTATATTATGTATCCCATCAGTTATGGGTGGAATTAAGAGGCAAGAAGCAAGAAAGACACCAGTGCTGAAGTGCTAATGGCTGAAGCGCTGATAAACGTTCTTCAGCACTTCATCCTTCATCTTTTGGATAACCGAAAACTAACAGAAGACTGATGAATTACTATATGATAACTTTTACTAACCTTATTAGAGAATATAATTTTTTCAAAAAAGATATTAATAATTGTATTAAAAAAGTACTTAAAAAAGGAAACTATATACTTGGTTATGAATTGCAAAAATTTGAGGAAGAATTCAGTTCGTTTCATAAAGTAAAATACGGCATTGGGGTAGCCAACTGTACAGATGGCCTTGAATTATGTCTAAAAGCGCTTGGGGTTAAAGCAAAAGACGAGGTTATAACACCTGCAAATACAGCTATACCCACTGGTATGGCTATACTTAATGCTGGTGCAACACCTGTTTTTTGTGATGTAAATGAGAATGACCTGTTAATGAATCCAATTGAATTAAAAAAATTAATTACTAAAAAAACAAAAGCGATTATTCCTGTGCATTTATACGGTGCTATGGCTGATATGAGAAAAATAATTGAGATAGCAGATGGCTATAATATCCCTGTAATAGAAGATGCTGCCCAGGCTCATGGCTCAAAAAGAGATGGTATATATCCGGGTCAAATCTCAAAAGCTGCATCTTTTAGTTTTTATCCCACAAAAAATTTAGGGTGTTATGGTGATGGCGGTATGATACTAACCAATGACAAAAGATTTATGGAAAGACTAAAATTATTACGGAATTATGGTCAACCTGATAGATACTATTCAACTATTACAGGCCAAAACTCAAGACTCGATGAATTGCAGGCCGCGATACTTCGGGTTAAATTAAAGAAACTTAATTACCTGAATAAATTAAGGATAAAAATCGCAAATAGATATAGAACCTCATTAAAAGATTACATTGATTTTTTAGATTACATCTCTTCCTGTAAACCTGTGTATCATCTCCTTGTAGCCAGAGTAAAAGACCGTGATAAATTCATTGAATATATGAAAAGTAAGAAGATACAGGTATTTATCCATTATCCTCTACCGCTCCATAAACAGCCCCCATTTAAAAATAGATATAAAATTATATCTTCTTTAAAAGTAACAGAGGCTGTGGTAAATAATATCGTATCACTACCAATAAGCCCATTTCTAAGTGAACTTGAATTAAATTATATTATTAAATCTATAAAGAGTTTCTATGAAACATCTAAGAGTTGATATTACGATCTTTCTTTTTTCATATCTAATATTTTTATTTTTTATAAGACCTGCTCAGATAAATGGTGGCTGGTTTAATCTGCTTGATCTATCTATTTCTATCGTTGATAATCATTCATTTGTTCTACAACGGCCTGATTTATATGGTTATTGCGAGGTCTCTTTTTATAAAGGCGGATTTTATTGTGGTCATTCACATGGCAGCATTATTTTTCTTGTCCCATTATACTTTATTTCTAAACCATTTATCAGTCTTTTGCCTTACCTCAATAAATTAATGTATTTAAATCTTTTATCGATAATTTTTATATCTATACCCTGCTCATCTCTTTGTCTTGTAATATTAAACAGAATATTATCTTTTTATCCTATTAATTCCGGCCAGAGACTTAAAACCATATTGTTTGCCGGGTTTGGTACTTATTTTTTCTCATTTGCAACTGGTGAGAGTAGAATCCCTTTCAGTTTCTTACTTATATTCTTAATTATTTATTTAACTATAGTTACATAATTATATTTTATAAATGAGTTGTCATGAGCGCGGATTGTGCTCTACACTATTGGGTTATTGGGTTATTGCGTTATTGCGTTATTGTGTTTTTGCGCTCTACACAAAGGATGAAAAACTAAAGATGATATGAAAAGAGTCACAAGTCGCAAGTCGTGAGTCAAAACAGGACTCGAGACTCAAGACTTTTCAGCAGGCTTTGGGCTTTTGGCTCCAGCTGGCTGTAGTCTGTAGCCTGTCCTGACACCTCTCACTTCTTCCGTTATCTTGCTTCTTGCCTCTTGCCTCTTGCTTCTACTTGATATTATTAGAGTTACAATGTTTTTCGAGGGAGGATACAAATGGATAATATTGATACTTATAATAAAAAAGATTTTGCATTAAAATTTTTAATCATTATTCTTTTATGTTTTGCGTTTTTTAAATTCTTTTACAGAACTGCACAGATTGGGATTGCCGGGCTTCGAGCTTATGAATATTTTGATTTTCAGCAGCTTTTATTCCCTGCTTATCTTATTCGTAAAGGCATTGATTATACTGACAATGATAAACAAAAGTTATTTCTCGGGGATGCTTCATATATTACCCGGCCACCATATAAAGACGAGGGTTTCTTTCTTCATAAGTTTCCTGTGCTATATAGTATTATGATTCCGCTGACTTTTCTTCCTTATAAAATAGGCTCAACTTTATGGTTATGCATTCAGCTGATACTTATTTTTGTATCTGCTATATGGTTAATCAATTTTTTAAACTTAAAAGATCCTATCGCTTTAACAATAGCTATCCTCATTTTCACAAATTATAACTCCATACTCAGGGTATTCGAGCTCGGCCATTTTGATACTATTATCCTGCTCTGTTTTATAGCGATCCTGTATTTTGCATATTATAAAAGGGATATTTTAGCCGGCATATTTTTGGGTATAAATTTTTTATTTCTGTTAACGCCTTTAATATTCATTGTATATTTTATTCTAAGAAGACGATTTTTAATAGTTATAACAAGTTTTGTTACGATTATAATATTAATTTTATTACCACTTTTATATCTGCCGTCTGAAACTATCGTAAATCAATTCAAAATGTTATATAATCACATTGGGAGCTTTGGGTTTTCTTCCTGGTGGGGGAATCATTCGTTTGGTAGTTTCATAGCAAGGCTCGTCTCTGATAGGCCGTTCCCGAATGTCATTCTCCAAACAACACAAAGAATGCTCGGAGTAATTCAGACCTTATTCTCTGCTTTTATTGTTTTTATAATTGCTTTTATTTGTATTAAAAGAAAAGAGCAGGATATAAAATTAGAATTTGGTTTGACTATAACAGGTATGCTTCTTATCTCGCATTTTGTTACTGAGTTACACTTCCTCTTTTTATTAATCCCCTATCTTGTTTTATTGCCGTATATCTTAGAGAAACGCTCAAAATATTTAGCTGTATTTTATGTCATTTCACTTATGCTTCTCGGGATGGAATATACGGGTCAAGGTATAGATATAATTATGTATGGTCCATTATCTTTAATTTATGGTTCAAAATTATACGGGATAATCTTACTCTATGGGATATTAGTCCAGCATTCATCATCTCGTTTTATCTATAAAAATTTCGAACCATAATTTAATTAAGGTTATAAATACTTTAAATAATCTCGTAAAATTAAAGAATTGTGAATGTCCGAGTGCACGAAAATAATGATGAACCGGGACTTCTGCAATCTTAAAACCACTCATCTCTATCTTTTTTATCAGTTCAACACAGATAACACCACTTGTGTAATGTAACTCTATCTTATCAAAGATACTTTTCTTAAGTAATCTGAAATCGCAATCCACATCTCTTAATTTTATGTTAAAAACTATTTTCACAAATAAGTTATAAAGATAGCCAATGATAATTCTATGAATCGGGTCGTGTCTTTTTATTTTATAACCATTAACTAAATCATATTCAAAAGCTTTATCAATGAGCAGTTTCATTTCGCAGACATCATATTGTCCGTCGCCATCTGTATAAAATACATGGTCATATCGAGCCTGTTTAAAACCTGATATCAAAGCTCCGCCATAGCCTCTGTTTTCAGAGTGTCTTACAAGACGAACGGTATCAGGATACATCTTACAAAAGAAATCCACAATATTGTTTAAATTATCCGGGCTTGCATCATCAACAACAATTATCTCATATTTATCAACTTTATCGCAACTATTCAAAGTTAAGATAGATTTAACTATTAGACTTGCGATGGTGCCCTCATCATTATAAGCAGGGAAAAAAACGCTGATATTAATCTTCTTTTCATTCATATACAATTTTGCCTCTGGCCATTTTCTTCTTTTAAGTCTAACATGTGATACCCATAGTCTACTGTTGTTACACAAGACTTTTTTTCAGGAATTTACCTGTCTCTGATGCTAAATTACAGGCAACGATTTCGGGTGGACCCGCGGCAATGACTCTGCCACCATTTACACCGCCACCAGGCCCCAGATCTATAAGCCAGTCAGCTGTTTTTATTACCTCAAGATTGTGTTCTATAACAATAACTGTGCTGCCATAATCAACTAATTTATGTAACACCCTTAAAAGATTCTTTACATCATCAAAATGTAAACCAGTAGTAGGTTCGTCGAGTAGATAGATTGTTTTTCCTGTGGGTCTTTTAGAAAGCTCAGCTGCTAATTTTACACGTTGTGCCTCACCACCGGAGAGTGCAGGGGCAGGATGTCCGAGTGTTATATATCCAAGTCCAACCTCTGAGAGAGTTTTCATTTTATTTTTTATCTGTGGTATGTTTTTAAAAAATTCTAATGCTTCATCTACTGTCATTTGAAGGATATCATAAATATTTTTATCTCTGTATCTTATCTCAAGTGTTTCCAGGTTGTAGCGTTTACTCCTGCAGACTTCACAGGGGATGTATACATCTGGTAAAAAATGCATCTCAATCTTTATTATGCCGTCACCGGCACAGGCTTCACATCTACCACCTTTAACATTGAAACTGAATCTTCCGGGCTGATACCCGCGTGCTCTGGAATCAGGCAGTCGCGAAAACAATTCACGGATATAGTTAAAAACTTTAGTATATGTAGCTGGATTCGAGCGAGGAGTCCTTCCTATCGGCGATTGATCGATATTAATAATTTTGTCAATATACTCTATACCTGTAACATCATCATACAATTCGCTCTTCTGTTTATTCCCATTCAATTTATTAATCAAAGCAGGGTAAAGCGTATCATTAATCAAAGAACTTTTACCCGAACCTGAAACCCCTGTTATACAAATAAACAGACCCAGTGGGAACTCAACAGTTATGTTTTTTAAATTATTTGTTCTAGCGCCATAAAGATTAACCGTCATCCCCTGAAATTTCCGTCTTATTTCCGGAACCTCGATTTTTTTAATGCCCGAAAGATATTGACCTGTTAAAGATTTTTCACAAGTTTTAAGTGCCGAAACATTGCCTGCATATACCACTTCACCTCCCGAGATACCTGCTCCGGGCCCTAAATCCACAACAAAATCTGCGGCCTCGATAGTGTCTTTATCATGCTCAATAATTATCAGGGTGTTACCTAAATCTCGTAATCTCATTAAAGTATCGAGCAGTTTTTTTGTATCTCTTGGATGTAAACCTATGGTTGGCTCATCAAGTATGTATAAAACGCCCATAAGAGCTGAGCCGATTTGTGTAGCAAGCCGAATACGCTGGGATTCACCACCTGAAAGAGTTGAAGCGGTCCTTGATAATGTCAGATAATCAAGTCCGACATTCATCAAAAATTGTAATCTCTCGTTTATCTCTTTTAGTATCGGTTTTGCGATAATTTTTTTTGAGTTATCAAACTCTATGGTTCCAAAAAATTCCTTTAATTCTATAACCGTCATATCTGATATATCTATTATAGATTTATTATTTAATTTAACAGCGAGACTCTCTTTTCTTAGTCTTTTCCCGGCGCACTCCTTACACAACTTCACACGCATAAACGTCTCAAGATATCTATCCCTGGCATATTCTGATTCAGAGTATCTATATCTGCGTTCAATAAGTCCTACAAGACCCTCATAATCAAAAGGTATATAGTATTCTGTTATTTCTTTTCCCCGGTTTATTCTTATCGGTCCTTTATTACAGCCATAAAATATTAATTTTTTTATATCTTCCTGTAAATGCATAAATGGGATATCAAGACTGAAACCGATAATTCGGCTAAGCGAATAGACATAATATCTTACAAATGAATCTATCCCCATCGTATCAATGAGAGCGCCATTTGCTATTGTTCTACGCGGGTCTCTTAGAAATTTTGTTGTATCAACCTCAAGTTTGGTACCAAGTCCTGTACACGATGGGCAGGCACCGTACGGACTATTAAATGAGAACATTCTTGGCGACATTTCTTCGATACTGATGCCACATTCGGTGCATGCAAGCTTCTCACTATAAACTTCGGACTTTCCATCACTCTCAATAATGATTAACCCATCACCATATCGTAATCCGGTCTCAATCGAATCAGCTAACCTTTTACGAGTATTATCAGCGTGTTTAAGTTTTATTCTATCGATAACTACCTCGATTGTATGGGGTTTATTTTTATCAAGTTGCACTGGTTCTTCATCGATGCGTTTTATTTCTTGATCAATTCTTACTTTTACAAAACCATCTTTTAAAAGTTTCTCTATAATTTTTCTATGTTCACCCTTCTTGCCACGGACAACAGGAGATAATATCATTATTAAAGAGTTTTCCGGCAGTTTAAAAACAGCATCTATAATCTGTGTAGCACTCTGCCGTTTTATCTCACGCCCACATTTATAGCAGTATGGTGTGCCTGTTCTCGCATAAAGTAGTCTTAAGTAATCATAAATCTCTGTTATTGTGCCGACGGTGGAACGCGGATTCTTACTTGTAGTTTTCTGTTCTATGCTTATCGCAGGAGATAGACCCTCAATTAAATCTACATCAGGCTTTTCCATTATTCCAATAAACTGCCGGGCATACGTAGATAAAGATTCTACATATCTTCTCTGACCCTCTGCATAGATTGTATCAAAAGCAAGGCTTGATTTTCCGCTGCCTGATAAACCTGTGATAACAATAAATTTATCCCGTGGTAACGTCAGATTAATATTTTTTAAATTATGCTCTCTTGCACCAGTAATTTTTATAAATCTCATTTTGTTTCTGGTGTTCCCCACCCAGCTGAGATTCTTGGCCAGAAAGGTAACCGAAATCCGCCTCCTGCTGCTATCGCATAACCTGTATCATATTTCAAAAAAGAAAGCCTGAACCCAAAGAGACCACTTAAAAATGTGTTCATAACTATGGGCGTTTCATCCTCACCCACAGGTATGATCCACTCAAATTTTAGCTGTCTTCCTTTTTTAAATTGCTTTGTCACCCCCAAAAATATCGCACCACCTTCATCAATATAAATGTCTTCATTTAAAGCAGCTATTAACCTGTTCATATCGCCGTGATTATAACCAAGATGTGTACCAAAAGTCCGTTTCTCATCCCAGCGTTTTGTAAATACAATATAAGTATTGGTTAAAACCTCACCATCAACATCAGGCTTCTGTAATGCTTCAATAAGCGTGGGCTTTACCTTGCCAATAGAATATCCTACAGTATATCCGCAAGCAAGCATAGGATTATGCTCTCCCTCAGGGAAAAAACTGTATTTAGCATCAGCAAAAATATACCAGATATCAAGCGGTGTTAGATCATCTCTCCCGAACCTGGTCTTTTTTATTAAATTACCCCATAAATACTGACCACCTACATCAAATCCAAGTTTATTCTCCTCACTACCTACGGTTAAAGCTGTCGGCATCCAGACCATAGCTGTTTTATAAAGCGGGTCCTGCTCAGAATGATACTTTCTCTCTTTAAGTCTTGTATAAACTGTTAAAGGTGTAGAATCATAATAAGTACCATCTGCAAACGAGATATTAGCATAACAAATAAAAAATATAAACAGCCACAACGCTCGAATCCACTGCCAAAGACAGGCGGTTTTCCCAAAATGGTAAAACCTCGATGTTGAGATAAGCAAAATATAAATAAATTTAAATCTCATTTATGTAACCATCAGGATGATTTAAATCTATACAGGTTTCATAAAGTTTTTTTGAAAGAGACGGATAATCAATATTATAATGTACACCCCTGCTCTCTTTTCTTAATAATGCAGATTTTATGACCAGTTCACTGAGTAAAGCTATGCCAAGTGTCTCTAATCCATCAACCTGTAAAAATGAATTATTGTATAGTTCTTTTATTGAAGAGCCAAAATCTTTAACTTTTTTTAATGCTTGCTGCAGGTCTTTATCGTTCCTCACAATAGATACGTTTTCCAACATAGTTTTTTTTATGATCATTTGATAGTGTGACCACAGACCACAAATATGAACACCCTTTGGTATCTCTGATATGTCATTATATATTTCGCTTTTAGTATTAACTTCAAATTGGGTATTAATAGCATCAAGTGCTGCGCGATGACTGAATACCAGGGCTTCTAAGAGAGAATTGCTTGCAAGACGGTTAGCGCCATGGACACCCGTATAAGCAACCTCACCTGAGGCATATAACCCTCTTATATTGGTTCGACCCCATAAATCTGTCTCTACACCACCACAGAAATAATGAGCTGCTGGTATAACAGGGATTGCTTCTTTTGTTATATCAATCCCTATTTCAAGACAGGTTTTATAAATATTAGGGAATCTTTCTATAATAAATCTTTTATCAAGATGCGAGATATCAAGATATACGCAGGGATGACCTGTTTCTTTAATCTGTTTATCAATCTCTCTTGCGACAATATCTCTGGGTGCAAGATTTTTTAACGGATGAAAATCCATAAATGTCTGGTTTTTAGAATTTTTTAATATTCCACCCTCACCCCTTACAGCTTCAGTAATAAGAAAAACTCGCTCATCTGTAAATTTAGACTCGGATCGATACAATGCTGTGGGATGAAACTGTATGAACTCAAGATTTTTAAGTATAGCACCTGCTTTATATGCTAAAATCAAACCCTCACCTGTTGCAACCGCAGGGTTTGTAGTATATAGAAACAATCTGCCTGCACCACCAGTTGCAAGCATTATACACCCTGATATGACTTTTAACAGTTTGCCCTGACGTTTGTTAAATAGCCAGGCACCATAAATCTGGTTCCTATCAGAGATTAATTTTATTACAGGATGATTCTCAAGTATCTCGACATTTTTATCATAAATTTCTTCCAAAAGTATCCGTTCTATTTCCTGGCCTGTTGTATCTTTAGAGAAAACTATTCTACGTGCCGAGTGGCCACCTTCTCGACTTAATCGTAATAACTTTCTACCATCTCTATCTTTATATGTTTCAAATTCTGCACCCATATCTACCAGCTCTTTAACTCTCTCTGGCCCCTCTTTAACAAGTATTTCAACAGCCTCGCGTTTACACAAACCACCACCTGCTTTCATAGTATCCCCTATATGACTTGCAAAAGTATCCTCAGGATCTATCACACAGGCTATACCGCCCTGTGCATAGTTTGTATTAGCTTCTTTATCCTCTTTCTTGGTTACTATAAGGCATCTCCCTTTAGAAGCAACCTTTAAAGCGAATGTTAATCCGGCTATACCGCTCCCGAGCACTAAATAATCTACTCTTAACTCTTCTATCCTCATAATAGTATTCCTGTCCACATCCTATATAAGATAACGAAAGAAGCAAGAAGCAAGAAGCAAGATAACGGAAAAGAAAGATAACGAAAGAAGCAAGAAGCAAGAAGCAAGATAACGGAAAAGAAAGAAAAGGTAAAGGTTAAGGTTGAGGTTGAGGAACGGCTTTGCTTATCTCTAACATTTTATCTAAAGCACGCTTTGACTTTTCTTCTATATTTTTTTCAACTGTAATCCTGTATCTCATCTCTATTAAACTATCAAGGATACTCTTTAACGTTATTATTTTCATATTAAGACAGACTAAAAATTTTGAACCTAAATAAAACCGCTTTTCTGGATTCCACTTTATTAAAGTGTTTACTACCCCTTCCTCAGTACCTATTATATATTCTTTAAAATCTGTTTTTGTACAATATTCAATAATCTGGCTTGTACTTCCGACATAATCTGCAAGTTCAAGAACTTCGGGTCTGCATTCTGGATGTGCTACAAATTTTGCCTTTTTGTATCTATTTTTTGTGATAGATACTTCCTCACGGGTTAAAAAATAATGTGTTATGCAATAACCATTATATAAAATCAAATCTCTACCGGTCTGTTTTGAGACCCAATGGCCGAGATTTTTATCAGGAACAAATAATATCTGCTCATCTCTTCCTAAAGAATTAACTATTTTACACGCATTAGATGATGTGCATACAATATCAGATAACGCTTTAACATCTGCCAGCGTATTTATGTACGCGATCATTTTTGCATCAGGATATCTTTTTTTCCATTCTTTTACTTTCTCAACAGGAGCCATATTAGCAAGCGGGCAGCCTGCTTCAAGTTCAGGTAATAGTACGGTTTTGTCAGGATTTAATATAGCTGCGGCTTCAGCCATAAAATGTACGCCGCATAAAACAATTACACCTTTATCTGCTTCTCTTGCTTTAAATGCGAGCGCCAAGGAATCACCACAGAAATCAGATATCTCCTGAACCTCCTGTCGCTGATAATTGTGTGCGAGAATAACCGCATTCCTCTTATCTTTCCAGTATTTAATCTCTTTAATAAGCTCGGTTGTTATATTCTTCATACTTTTATCTTCTTTATGGCAAGCGGGATGTTCTTTAAAATGTCAATACTTGTTGCACCTGTATCTCCGATCTCTGCTTTTAACATATCACCGATAAAACCATGAATAAAAGAACCTGCAAGAGCTGATTTCATCGGGTTTTCTGTCATAGCAAGTAACCCGCAGATAATACCAGTCAATACATCCCCACTGCCTGCTGTTGCAAGAGAGATGTTTCCCACAGGTAAAATAAACTTCTGAGTATCAGGTAAAAATATAATAGACCTGAATCCTTTTAAAAGAAGTATAATATTCCACTTTTTAGCAAACTCTTCACCGATAGAAAGAGCATTGGTTAATATCTCTTTTTCGTTTATATCAGTCAATCGCGCAAATTCTTTTAAATGTGGCGTTAAAATAGAATAGGGTATCTCATTTAAAATCTCAATATTATCTTTCAAAATATTAATCCCATCAGCATCTATAACAAATTTTGTTTTAACCTCTTTAAGTATTCTAAAAAAAGCATTCTTTGTCTGTGGTTCAAGCGAGAGCCCGGGTCCTATGGCAACTGATTTACATCGTACAGCTATTCCCTTAATCTTTTCCACATCCTTATTTGTTAAATAATCTTCTTCACATTCAAAATTAACACTCTCGATAGAATTATTAGCAACTATTTTATGCGATCCTTTTCCGGTATAGGTATATACAACACCTGCACCTATTTTTAAAGCTGCTTGTGCTGCAAGAACCACAGCGCCTGCCATACCTTGGCCACCACCAATAATCAAGGTGCGACCTCGATTATCTTTTGAAATATTTTCAGGATATGATGGTAATAGATTTCTTACCTCCTCTAATAATAAAAGATTAAGTTTAATATTTTCATCCTGTAAAAACTTGGAAGGAAAACCAATATCAACAACATTAAGCGCACCTGTAAAGACTGTTCCTGGATAAAATACATTGCCTATTTTTGGCAGCCCAAAAGTTATTGTTCGTGTAGCACGAATAGCATCAGTATAAACTTTACCAGTATCAGGTTCAACACCTGTCGGGATATCAATGGAAAGTATCGGTTTATTTAAAGAATTTAGCCATATTACTGTATCCCTGTATATCCCCCTCAACTCGCCTTTACTTCCTGTGCCGAGTATCGCGTCAATAACCAAATCCCAGTTATTTTTTGATTTTATTAGATCTGCTTTGTCTTTGATATTTACAAAAGGGATTTCTAAATTTTTAATTATTTCAAACTGGATTTTAGCATCATCTGTTATTTTATCAATATCACCAATTATATAGATATAGGGCTCAGCTTTTCTTGTTAAAAGGATTCTACTAACAGCCATACCATCTCCGCCGTTATTCCCAGTGCCGCAAAAAATACCTATTTTTTTTCTATTAAGATTTCCAAGCATTTCTTCAGCAGCAAGAACAGTATTATTTGCAGCATTCTCCATTAAGATAAGAGAGGGTATCTTAATCTCTTCTATGGTTTTTCTATCAATCTCTTTCATCTGTTCTTGATTTACTATTTTCATATTCACTCCTCTGAAAAACATTGTAACTCTAATGATATCAAGTAGAAGCAAGAAGCAAGATAAACAAACAACTGGTTTTTCATCCTTTGTGCCTTTGTGCCTCTTGCTTCTAAATAAACACAACTACTGCTTGAGCGCAAGTATCAGTGTGTGTTAAACTTACGTCTCTCTCTTTATAATTCATTTCTTTAAATATTTCTTCAAGTTTGTCAGTGAATATAAGATATG
>JBFMHD010000129.1:0-7898 GCA_040752395.1 Candidatus Hydrogenedentota bacterium | reverse complement strand
AACAGGTTTTTTCCCTTACTTTTAACTTTTAACTTTCTAGCTGATATTATTATAGTTACAAAGTTTTTCAGAGGAGATGATATGAAAAGAGTCGTGAGTCGCAAGTCGTGAGTCAAAACAGGACTCGAGACTCGAGACTCAAGACTTTTCAGCAGGTTCCGGGCTTCGGGCTCCAGCCGGCTGTAGTCCGTAGCCCGTAGCCTGTACCCCGAATTATTAGAGTTACAGCGTTTTTCAGAGGAGGTTTTATTATGCTTGAAAAAGATGAGAAGAAGAAAGCTGTGCAGCTCGCATTATCAGAGATAGAAAAACGCTTTGGTAAAGGTTCGATAATGCAGCTTGGTAAAAAAGAGGTTGTAAAGATAGAGGCTATACCTACAGGCGCATTAACCCTTGATATAGCACTTGGTATTGGTGGTGTTCCAAGAGGCAGAGCATTAGAGATATTCGGGCCAGAAGCAAGCGGTAAAACTACTCTTGCCTTAACAATAGCAGCTTCTGCACAGAAGCTTGGGGGCGTTGCCGCATTTATAGATGCTGAACATGCATTAGACCCTATTTATGCAAGAAAGATAGGGGTTGATGTAGATAGCTTACTTGTTAGTCAACCAGATTCCGGGGAACAGGCGCTTGAGATAGCTGAGATGCTGGTTCGAAGCGCTGCGGTTGATGTTATAATAATCGATTCTGTCGCTGCTTTAGTACCGCGAGCCGAGATCGAGGGCGAGATGGGTGACCAGCATGTAGGACTCCAGGCCCGACTTATGTCCCAAGCTCTACGAAAACTCACAGCTGTTATCTCTCGCTCTAATTGCTGCGCTATTTTTATAAACCAGATACGAGAGAAAATAGGTATAATGTTTGGAAACCCAGAAACTACACCCGGCGGTAGAGCACTCAAATTTTATGCAAGCGTGCGAATGGAAATAAGAAAAAAGGAAACTCTTGAGAAAAATAAAGAAGCTGTTGGTAATACAGTCAAGGTTAAGATTGTAAAAAATAAAGTAGCTCCACCTTTTACTGAAGCGTTTTTTGACATTATGTTTAATGAGGGCATATCAAAAGAAGGATGTATATTGGATCTGGGATTAGAATCAGGTATGATACAGAGATCCGGGACATGGTTTACCTACGGAAATACAAAATTAGGCCAGGGCAGGGAACAGGCAAGAGATTATCTAAAGCAAGATACAAAGTTGCGAGATGAGATGGAAAAAAAGATAAGAGAAGAATATCTTAAAGCAAAAGAAGAAGCAAATGAATAAAAGCTATTGGTTTTTGATAGCACAGTTTCTGCAACATAAGAAAATTTGTTAAACCCTTTGAGAATGATATATACTGCTCCCCATTAAGATGAGACACTTTAAAGGAGAGGAAAAGAGGCACAGAGGCACAAAGTATGAAAAACCAGATGTTTGTTTATCTTGCTTCTACTTGATATTATTATAGTTACAATGTTTTTCAGAGGAGAGAGCCGGGCTAAACATAGAAGATGGTAACTTCAGGTCGGACCAGGAATCTACCAGGCCATAAATAACCAACACCTGAGGTCGTGTAGATTTTTAAATTATCTTTTTGCTTCAAACCATAAATATATTCTTTATGCTTTACAGGTGCGAATGGAGATCCGATAAAGGGTATGTAAACCTGTCCACCATGGGTATGACCGCATAAAACAAGTAGATCATCGAAAGAGTTCAGGCTGGGAATAATATCAGGGTTATGAGACAGGAGTATCTTGAAATTATTATTTTGGGTATTCGATAGCGCCTTTTTTATATCAGTTCTACCTGCCCATAAATCATCAACACCTGCAATTGTGAGTTTGTTGTTATTAAAAACAAGTGTTCTATTATCGTTTATAAGTAAATCCATTCCAGAGTTAAGTAAGGCCTTTGATATCTTTATATGTACGTCATCGAGATGGCGATTTTTAAAATAAGTAAATATTTCATAATCATGATTACCTAAGATGCCGTAAGTCTTAATCTTTCTGCAAAGCGGAGTCATTATGGGAGTAAGATTATTAATATACCTTGAGTTTGCACCTGTGATATAATCTCCTCCTATAAGCACAAATTCAGGTGATTCTTTTATAATAAGATTAAAGACAGAAGAAAGATATTCTTCAGATACAACATCACTGTAATGGAAATCACTTATGAATACGAATTTAATCTTAAAAATATTACCAAGATAAATCTTTTTTATTTTAATCCAGAATGGTTCTATTTTAATGGGATAGACTACAGCGGTTACTGAAAGCCCTGCAAAAACCCCTATTTTGAATAAATTTTTGATAAATCTTCTACGAGAGATATATAGATTATTGCTCATTTTGAATGGTATCTTTTTTTATATTTTTTAAGTCTGGTTTTTGTTATGATAAAACCAGCAATAAAACCACCAATATGCGCCCAGAACGCTATGCTTATTGCATCAGAACCGATTGAAATAGTACCATAGAAAAATTGCATAATAAACCATAAACCAAGAAATAAGAAAGCAGGTAACTCGATTATGTCCCAGAATACAAAAAATGGTATCAGGGTAATTATGCGTGAACGTGGATACAATAGAAAGTATGAACCCATTACACCGGCTATAGCACCACTTGCACCTATAGTAGGTATAGTACTTGTGAGATTAAGAAGTATATGAAACACCGAAGCTATTATACCGCAAAGTAAATAAAATAATAAATAACCCAGATGACCGAAGAAATCCTCAACATTATCCCCGAATATCCATAGAAACCACATATTACCCAAAAAATGTAACCAGCCACCATGTAAAAAGATAGATGTCAACAATGAGATTGATAGATTATCCCACCCTATTTTGGCTATAACTTCAGGATAAGCATAAAATAAAGGGACCACACCATACTGAAAGAAGAATCTTTCTATTTTTCCCTCGGGTAATAATAATTCATAAAGAAAAAATAAAGTATTAATGATAATTATTGATATATTTATTACAGGATATTTTTTATGAGGGATGGTATCTTTTAATGGCAACATTCTTTTTTCTCCACAACATCCGTGCCTCTCGGCGTAAATAACCATAATAACCTGAATCTGCTTATTCTCTGAAATAGTATCTTCTCTTTTTCTGTTATGGCATCCGGGCAGAACTCGTATTTCATTTTGATTATACCTGAATAATCAATCTTTTTTAAAAGGTTTAAGATTAAGTTACCTATTATCGGCAGATGAGGTATATATAAACAGGTATTAAAGTCTAATATATAAGGTAGGCCGTCATCACCAAGTAGATAATTGCTGGACAGACGTAAGTCAAGATGGACGATACGGCGCTTATGTATCTCGTCTACTATTTTATAGATAATATTAAAGACAGAAGCCGGGAGACTCTTTTTTTCTATATACAATGTAGCGAAAGATTTACCCGGGATATAAGTCTCGAGTAATTGAAAATCATTAAAATCTATAATTTCAGGGATACCCTGAATATTTTTAAGTCTCTTTAATATTTTATATTCTCTGTTTAACACAAGCCAGCCATAAGTATATTTTATAAACCAGTATTTATTTTTAAAGGATTTAATAATAACAATTTTATTGTTTAATGTTGATATATAAACATCTGATTTTGTAGCACTACCTTTTTTAAGTAATTTCATTGTAGAGGTCTCTGGAAAACCCGGTCATCGCATCTAAAGATGCTCACTACATTTTTTATTTTTTGTAATTTCAATAATAATAATATATTAATGTAGTGAGGGTCACAAGACCCGTTTTTTAGACCTTCAGACTTCGGGCTTTTCAGTCTCCCTGCTCCAGGCTTCAGGCTCCAGCCGGCTGGAGCCAGTAGCCCGTAGTCTGTAGCCTGCTTTGTGCCTCTGTGCCTTTTATAATTTAATTGACATTAATATCAGAATTATATATACAATAACGCTTTTTAAAAAGTTTTCAAATAACAGGCTAAAACTTAGAAAGCGAAAAGTCTGAAGCGGAGTTTAGAATGTCATATAACGAACATATATTAGGAGAATTAAAATATGGTCAAGGAATTTTTAGAGAGGCTATAATAAAGTTTCGTTCTCTGGAGGGAAGAAGGGTGCTTTATTATTCTCATGATGACCCTGATGGCATAACCTCTGCGGTTTTGATGACAAAAATTTTTAAAAAATTGGATATAGATTATGAGATTTATTTACCTGAAACTTATGAACTTGAACGTTTCAGAGTAGAAGAAGCGGTTGCAAAAACAAAAAGACCATTTGATGCTTTAATAGTGACTGATAAAGGTACCCAGGAGAGGTTCGATACATATACCGAGATAATAAAAGACATTATTATAATAGACCATCATTTTATTCAGGGGATGCCTAAAAAGTGTCTGGTATTTCATCCCCAGATACAATGTTCCTGCTCGCATCTTGTACATATGATATTAACAGGTCTGGGAATGCGTGAAGACTATGATGATTTCTTAAATTTAATAGGGTTAAAGGGAGATTGGACTATTGATCCAGTTAGAGATTTTGCAGCTGAATTTGTACAACCTTTTGTAGATGAAGTGAAACCCAATTTTGCCGGGCTTTTTAGAAAGACCAGGGGCGATACCTGGTTCGATATTAAGCAAGATGGGATTACATGCACTTTATCTCAAATAACAGAATTTCTGCATGCTCTATGCGGCGGTGGTTTTCAGTTCTTTTATAATGACAGAGATAAATCTTTGCAAAATCTAAATCAACCGTTTTTTACGTCTAATATCTTAAACAATATGAGAAAAAATATTTCTAAAGTAAAAAAAATTAGCACTCTAAAAAATTTTATAGATATACTCCCTGATAAAAAGACAGCTTTGAAAATCTGGAATTTTTATAGAAGCGATTGGGAGAAGGCAAAGGTATTAGTTGATTCGACAGCACCTGTTGGCGATTTTGGCCTGGTTAAAATATTTCTTTACATTGGCAATCAGATCCCACTTATCCCCATGCTTGGATCAGTTAAACTTAATGAACTTGCAAAAAGATATAATTGTGAGGATGCTGTGCTTGTTATGGTAAATCTTGAGAAAAATAAAAATATCCATTTTTCAATGAGGGCACTGACTGACAAAGTTCATGTAGGAAAAATTTGTAATAATCTTGCAACAAGACTGCAAAAACGATTCAATGACTGTGAACAGATAACAGGTGGTGGTCATCCGACAGCAGGAGAATGTAAAATAAGAAGGACTGATATACCATTATTAGTATGCATAAAGGAGTTTATGGATATTTTAAATAAGATGTACAATTTTTCAAAACAGCAAACATTAGAGGAAGAGGATAAAAAACAGGCTTTTGAGCTTGGACTTGAATATCTTAAGATAAAAATGCCATAAATTATAGAGGAGTACTCATGAGCGCGGGTTGCGCTCTACACTATTGTGTTATTGGGTTCTTGGGTTCTTGGGTTATTGCGTTTTTGGGTTTTTGCGCTCTACACAACGTATGAAAAACTAAAGATGATATGTTGGCTTCAGGCTCCGGGCTTCGGGCTCCAGCCGGCTGTAGTCCGTAGCCTGTAGCCTGTCCTGACACCTCTCACTTCTTCCGTTATCTTGCTTCTTGCCTCTTGCTTCTTGCTTCTACTTGATATCATTAGAGTTACAATGTTTTTCAGAGGAGATTATATGAGGCTTGGTAGAGATTTTACTAATTTGCTTGAGTATCCGTACCTTGATAAAGAAAACAAAAACAGGTTTGAAAAAGGCGAATTAGATGTACCTGATATGGATGCAATGATACAGATTAAATCAAAAAGAGATATACCATATCAGATAAAAGTTGCAAAAGAGATAGGGCTTAATCATGTGGAGCTTGATGGAGGCATCCCGAATCCGTACCTTGAGATGACAGATGAAGAAATAATAAACGCTAAAAATGCTGCTTCTGAAAATAACATTACGCTTTCTCTGCATCTGCCCTACACTTATGTGGCTGAGAGTATCTGCGCGTTTCAGGAGTCTGATAGAAGATTCGCTGTTAAATTGCTGAAGAGATATATAGATGTCGCAAGTAAACTCGGCTGTATCTATGTTAATATGCATCCAGGTAAAGTACCATTTTATCAGGCAGTAGGAATGTATAGAAAGATGGTTGATAAAAGTTTGATAAAAAGTTTAATAACACTTGCAAAATATACCAAAAATAAAAATATTCTTTTACATATAGAAAACAATACGCGTTTTGATATAATTCATTTACATCCCGAAGAAACAATCCCGATTGTTTTAAAACTTCAAAAAAAGGGGTTAAATATAATGTATTGTTTTGATATCGGACATTGGTTTACATTTGCTAAAGAAACAGAAGAACTCCCCATACCACCAGAAAGCGTTATTGATAAGATACCAGCCGAGGTATTAAAGGGAGAGGTGCATCTTAATGATTTTATACCTGAGACAACAAAATTTCATCCACCGCTCCATTATCAACAAGGACCCTTGAAACGAGAAAATTTAATTAACTTAATAAAAAAATTGAAAGAAAAAGGGGTGGAATTGATAGTTGTTGAGACAGCAGTAAGAGAACGTGAAGAACTTGTTAAGAGTATGCAAATATTAAAAGATGAAACAGATTATCTTAATGGTATCATAAGAGAAGTAGGATAAATGCGAAGTTTTTCAGAGGAGTACTATATGCAACTGCCATTTCAGATATTTCTTCTTGGGATCCCTGGTTGCGGTAAATCCGAGGTTTATCGAAGAATAAAGGAGCGTCTTATTAAAGAGGGTATAGCTCAAGATGTCATACGCATCGATGACTTCCCAAAACTACATAGCTGTTTTGTTTCTGATGATGAAGCTGAAAAACAGGGTAAGAAGCGAAGATATTCTAAAAAAACCACGGATGGCGGCTGGCTTGTGACTAATAAAGAGATATGGGATGAACTTTTAAAAATGGTTAATGACGATATTAAAAAAGAGAGGAAAAACGGGAGGGTAATATTTTTAGAGTTTTCTCGACCCGATATGGTACGTTCTATTCAAAAGAATTTTGATGAAAATATAAAAGACTCATCATTTATTATTTATATTTTCTGTCCATTTGATATTTGCTGGGAGCGGAATGTAAGACGTCATAAACAAGCTCTTGCTGCTGGCACTGATGATCATTTAGTGAGCAGAGAAGAGATGGAATCCACTTATGCTAAAGATGACCACGACGAATTATATAAACTCGGTATACCATTTGTTGTTTTAGACAACCATTTTAATCAATCTGAGCTTCTTGATTTTGAGATAGAGAAAGTCATAAAATTTATAAATATTTATATTACTAAGTAGCCCACTTGTTTTTAGAGAGTGGGCATTGGACTTTGTGCCTCTGTAGTGAAACGGATATCACGTCGGTCTTCGGAACCGACTTTGGGGGTTCAAATCCTCCCAGAGGCGGATGTTTAATTAGAAGGATTTGAACAAGCAATTTTCGGCTGACCTTATGGGAGGGAAAGCATACAGGGATGTTTAGCGACATTCTTTCGAATGTCGAATTGTAAATTGAAGATTGGAAATTGAGAGTGAGAAAAAATTTTTTAATAAAATCTTGACATATAATTTTAAAATTATGATAATAAAAGATTAAAATTTATTGATTAGAGGGTAACAGGGTCCAGGAGTCAGATGTCCGGTGTTTGGTTTTCGATGTTCGGTTATAGGTTTTAGGTTATCGGTAAACCTAACACCTAACACCGAAGCTAAAACCGATAACCGAATATCTTGCTTCTACTTGATATTATTATAGTTACAAAGTTTTTCAGAGGAGTATTATAGGGTATGCCTAAAGAGAAAGGGATACAGGCTGAAGGAAAAGTTACAGAATTATTACCCAATGCGATGTTTAGAGTTGAACTTGACAACGGCCATCGAGTGCTCGC
>JBFMHD010000128.1:0-7904 GCA_040752395.1 Candidatus Hydrogenedentota bacterium | reverse complement strand
ATCTAAGACAACGAAAGAGGCACAAAGGCACAAAGTATGAAAAAGATAGGAGTTAGGAGTTCGTAATAATAGAGCCGAGCTCCGAGCTCCGAACTCAGAACTTTTTCAAGAAGAGTCAACATAAGCGCGGGTTGCGCTCTACACTGTTGTGTTATTGGGTTCTTGGGTTATTGCGTTTTTGCGTTTTTGCGCTCTACACAAAGCATGAAAAACTAAAGATGATATGAAAAGAGTCGTGAGTCGCAAGTCGTGAGTCAAAACAGGACTCGGGACTCAAGACTCAAGACTCAAGACTTTTCAGCAGGCTTTGGGCTTTTGGCTCCAGCCGGCTGTAGTCCGTAGCCCGTAGTCTGTACCCCGAATTATTAGAGTTGCGAAGTTTTTCGAAGTAGTGAGGGTCACAAGACCCGTAGTAGGCTGAAAACTGATGGGGTACAATTTTAAATTATGCAAAGAAAAGTATTATTAGCGTGTTTTTTGGTTTGTAGTTTATTTTTATTTATTTTAATAGTGTTTCAAACATCAAAAAATAGAGCTGAGACAGATGCTAACCCTATATATATAAATCTTCCACAGCCACGGTATACAAGCGATGTATCAATAGAGGAAGCCATACAAAATCGAAGGTCAATAAGAGATTATAAAGATGAAGCACTTACACTTTCTGTTCTCTCACAGATATTATGGTCAGCTGGTGGGATAACAGATAAAAGGCGTGGTTTACGAGCAGCGCCTTCAGCAGGTGCAACTTATCCTCTTGAGATTTATGTTGCAGCAGGAAACGTAAAAGATTTAAACAGAGGTATATATAAATATGTTTCTTTGGGTCATAAACTTATAAAAGTTATTGATGGTGACAAACGTCAAGAACTGTGTAAAGCTTGTCTTGGTCAGAGCTGGGTTAGAAAAGGGGCTTTTGTTTTAATATTTACAGCTATATATGAACGAACTACTAAAAGGTATGGGGAGCGGGGGATGAGATATGTTCATATTGAGGTTGGGCATTCGTCAGAGAATGTATATTTACAAGCAGTCTCATTAAATCTCGGCACAGTTGCGATCGGTGCATTTTATGACGAGGAAATAAAAAAGATATTAAAGTTGCCTGATAATGAAGAACCTTTATATCTTATGCCTGTTGGCAGATTAAAATAAATTAGAAATATATATTAGTTTTTTAAAAAGTTAGCAAATTTTTTTAATTTTTTAGGAGGGATCACTCGATGTTAAAAAAATTAGTTTTTATTTCGGTTGGTTTTCTTTTTTGCTGTAGTTTTTTTTCTTATAGTATAGCTGTTGATACTAAAGTAAAAGCTTTAATGGTTATAGCAAAAAATGATTTTCGTGATGAAGAATATTCGCAGCCAAGAAAATTATTAGAAGGAAAAGGGGTAAAAGTCACTGTAGCATCAAGTTCTTTAGAAACTGCAAAAGGTATGCTTGGTATGAAAGTTAAACCAGATATATTACTGAGAGACGTAAAAGTGAAAGATTATGCAGTGGTTATTTTTGTAGGAGGCATCGGTTCAAAAGATTACTGGGATAATTCTGTTTGTCATCAAATAGCAAAAGACGTTGTGGCTCAAAAAAAGGTTTTAGGTGCGATATGCCTTGCTCCCGGGATATTAGCTAAAGCAGGTGTTTTAAAAGGCAGAAAAGCTACTGGTTATTCTACTTGTAAAAAGATACTTATTGAGAAGGGGGCAATATGGCAGGAGGATGCGGTTGTGGTTGATGGAAAGATTATAACGGCTAATGGTCCACAATCTGCTGAAAAATTTGGTAAAACCATTCTTAAAGTAATGAAGATAAAGTAGAAGTAGGAATTTTTTCGAAGGGGTTGCCATTAGCACTTTAGTACTGCACAAAGTATGAAAAACCAGTTCTGAAGCCTGTTTTTTGAGAGAGACAGGAGACAAAAAGTATGCAGATAGAGATAAGTAAAAGATTACAAAAGCTTCCACCGTATCTTTTTGCTGAGATCGATGCTTTAAAAGAAAGTGTAAAGAAAAAAGGCAAAGATATTATCAGTCTCGGAATAGGTGATCCTGATGGCGCTACACCCGAACATATTATCAAGTCTATGGCTAAAGCCATAAGAAACCCAGAACATCATCATTATCCATCATATGAGGGGATGGAAATCTATCGTAAGGCAGTTGCTTTATGGTATAAGCGAAGATTTAATGTGGATTTAGACCCACAGCGAGAAATTTTATCTCTTATAGGTTCTAAAGAAGGTATAGCTCATATACACATTGCATTTGTTAATCCGGGTGACATTGTTTTAGAGCCTGACCCAGCATATCCGGTTTATCATATAGGGACAGTCTTTACTGATGGCGAATCTTATACAGTCCCTCTTTTAGAAAAAAATAATTTTCTACCTGATTTAAGTTCGATACCAACAGATATCGCTAAAAGAGCGAAACTATTTTTTATTAATTATCCTAATAATCCAACCGGCGCTAAAGCTGATTTAAGATTTTATAACGATGTTGTAAGATTTGCTAAAGATTACAACGTGATTATCTGTGCTGATACGGCATATTCTGAAATTTATGATAACGAACCGCCGCCAAGCTTTTTAAATGCCAGAGAAGCCAGAGATGTTGGGGTTGAGTTTCATTCGTTATCGAAAACATATAATATGACAGGCTGGCGGATCGGGTTTGTTTGTGGTAACGCTGATATTATTTCAGGATTAGGGAAAGTAAAAACAAATGTTGATTCTGGTGTATTTCAAGCTGTTCAGGAAGCTGCTATTACTGCTTTAGGTTCCAGCAAGCAATCTGTTAAAAAGATCCGGCAAACTTTTACAAAAAGAAGAAAATTATTCAAGCAGGGTTTGGATGAATTAGGATTCAGATATTTTGATACTGATACTACTTTTTATATCTGGGTAAAAGTTCCAGGAGATATAGATTCAAAGACATTTGCTATGAGGGTTCTTGAAGAAACAGGTGTTGTTGTTACACCTGGCATAGGTTTTGGACGATATGGTGAGGGATATTTTCGAGTTGCATTGACCGTTAAAGAGCAAGAATTGAAAGAAGCATTGCAGAGGATTAAAAAGATTAAATGAAGAGAGTAGTATTATCCATTGGTTCGAATCTCGGTGATAGAAGAGCTAATATTATAACTGCTGTAAAAAGAATAATTGATAAGAATTATAAACTTATCTCAATATCTGATATATATGAGACAAAACCTGTTGAAGTAAATGAGCATCCTTATTATTATAACGTAGTTTGTGTTTTTGAAATACCGGGAAGAAAGAGAGATATTATAAAATTTTCAAAAGAACTTTTAGAAATAGAAGAATATTTTGGTAGAAAAAGAAAACAAAATGAGATATTACCAAGGCTGATTGACATTGACATAATTTTCTGTGGTGATTTAGTTATAGACACAGATAATTTAAAAATCCCACATAAAAAATTTAGAAAAAGATTATTTGTGTTAAAACCACTCTTCGATATAGGATGGGGTAATTTTATTGACCCACGCTCTAAAAAAACTATCAAGGAACTTTTAAGAGAGAGGGATTTCAGAGGACAACGTGTAAAAAAAATTGAAATTTTAAAGAGGGTTGCTGGATGGAAATTAATGCCGACAGAATAACTCATAATTACATTGTCGTGGAAGGGCCGATAGGGGTTGGTAAATCGGATTTAGTTAAGTTGATAGCCGAGAGATATAGAGGGAAACAGATTTTAGAAAAAAGTTACGATAACCCCTTTCTCTTAAAATTTTATGAGAACAAAAGTTTATACGCATTTCAGACACAAATCTTTTTTTTGCTGTCAAGATATAATCAATTAAAAAATGAACTCTATCTTGATCTGTTTACTGATTTCATCATCTCTGATTTTATGATTTTAAAAGATTTCCTTTTCGCAAGTATTAATCTTTCTGAACAGGAATTCTGTTTATACCGCCAGCTATTCAATTTAATTCAAAAAGAAAATGTAAAGCCAGATGTGGTTGTTTATTTATATTGCGGAGCTGAAAAACTTTACGATAAAATTAAAAATATTGATACAGCTAAATTAGTTTCAAGAGATTATTTAGAAAAAGTTTGTAAGGTTTATAATGATTTTTTTTTAAGGTATGACGAGACACCGCTTCTTGTTGTAAATACAGAATATATAGATTTTATAAAAGAGCCCGAGTATGTTTATAAACTGGTCCAGGAGCTGGAAAATACTCGTGGCGGTAGGAGGTATTATAATCCGGTAATTATGCCATAGTCCAGCACTACATAAAAGATAGAAGATAAGGGTATCCTATCAGTTATAGGTGAAGGAGAAGTGGGGATTGAAATAGAAGCAAGATAACGGAAAAACGTTGTAGGTCACGGACATATTGGTTATCTTTGCTGCAAAGATTGACGTTCATTGATTATTGTGTTATATGATTATAGTTTTTAGCGGGCGTAGCTCAATGGTAGAGTCCCGGCCTTCCAAGCCGGCTGTATGGGTTCAATTCCCGTCGCCCGCTCGGAAAGTAACAACGTGAGGGAATTGAAGCTTCTGCCTTACAAGGATGTAGAAAATATCCTGTGAATATTTTCTGGCAGAAGCCGGCTCGACGCAGTTTAAGCGAGGAGGCTTAAACAAGGAGAGAATTCCCGTCGCCACCTCGGAAAGTAACAACGTGAGGGAATTCGGAGAGATATGTATAAAATTCTAATAGTTGATGATATTGCCCAGACTCATCTTTTATATAAACAGAGTTTATCAGATATCGGTGAGATCGATTTTATAGATGCTCATAGTGGTGAGGATGCTTTGAGAAAAACATTTTTATTTAAACCGAATTTAATATTTCTTGATATAGGGTTACCTGATTTATCCGGGATCGAGGTTCTCAAAAAAATAAGAGAATTTAATAAAGAGATCGCTGTTATTTTAATAAGCGCATATCCTATGGATGATTATTACGGATTAAAGGATTCATTGAATATACTTGAATATATAAAGAAACCGGTAAAAATTAATTATCTAAAAGAGAGAATAAATTATATTATGAGAAACAGGGGGATAGGTACTGAGGATAAAGATTATTTTGAGATATTCAATAAAAACCTGGGGGCATATCTTCGATATAATAATATAAAAAAATATCGTATATACAACTTCTATCAAATTGATAAATCCTTTTTAGTTTCGTATCTTCACTTATTAATCTCTTTAAATCAAAAAAACCTTCCTGGTTATGTAAAAGGCTTAACCGATATTGGTATTGAAAACTACGAATATACAAATGAAGATATAAGTTTTATAAAAAATTTTTCTGAGACGGGAATCCCTGATATTACTGATAAAGGCATAAAAGGAATCTATTTTATGGGTAGTGCAGGGAGCGTGGCGCAGACCCCTTATTCTGATTTAGACGTATGGGTAATAGTTGATGAAGAATATTTAGAGATTGTAAGATTAAAAACAGAGCATTTAAAAGAGATACTCAGACAGAAGCATAACCTTGAGATAAATTGTTTTGTTATGAAAGAGAGAGATGTGAGAGAGGCTGTTTTTGGGTTAATGGATAGCGAGAGTTCGGGTTCGGCCCAGGGGTATCTTTTAAAAGAAGAGTTTTACAGAACAATGACATTTATTGCAGGAAAGATACCGTTCTGGTGTATAATACCTTCTAATTATACAGATGACGAATACAGGTATTGGTTTAATAATTTAAGTTTAGCTAAATTTATTGATTTGGGGAATATTTTAGAGTTGCCCAAAAGTGAATTCGTAGGCGCTTCTTTATGGCAGATATTAAAGGGGCTCTCATCACCATTTAAATCAGTGCTTAAAATAGCTCTGTTATTAAACTATTTTGAAAACCCAGGGGAATCTATGCCGTTATGTAACGTCTTAAAAAACAACATCTTTAATTCTATAACTGAGCCTGGATTAACCGACCCATATTTTCTTATAACCACTGTGGTGAGAAAATATGCAACAGATAAAAAAAACGAAGAACTCAAGGAACTTATTGACAGGTGTTTTTTATTAAAAGTTTTTCAGAATAGAACCATTGATGAATACAGAACCCACATCATTAAAAAATATATAGAGGATTGGAAAGTGCAAAGGACCATTGTTTACGAAACCAGAAATTTCGGGAACTGGTCTTATACAAAATTAAAAGATTTTGAGATAAGGGTATCAAATTTTATGTTAAAAACTCTGGATAATTTTTTAAAAAAACAAAAGGAAATAAACATTAAAAAAGATGATTTGAATAGCATTATTAATATTTTTGAAATGTATTACAGAGAAGAAAAAAATAGAATTTTACCTATAAACGAACTAAAAAAATATTCGTTTAATGGGACAAATTATACCTTATATCTTACTTCTGAGAATAAATGGGAACTACACCAGGGAATAAAAACAGAATCATTACTTAAAAAGGATAAGAGCACCTGTCTTGGCAGATTTGTCTCAATTATAGATTTATGTGCTTATCTGGTTTACAATGATTTATATAATGATTCCTGGAAGATAAAGGTTATCTCTTTTGAGGAGAAGGCTCTTCTTGACGAAATGAAGATGGTTGTTTCAGAACTTGAGAAATATAGGGTAAAGCATAGTTTGACGATAGAGCCTACGCCAAAAGAAAAAGTGTTAAATCAGGTCATATTATTAACAAATATCTATGATCCTGCCGCGGTAGAAGAGATAAGTATTACTGCTATTAATAAATGGCGATTAAAAGGGTTGTATATTGAAAGAATGTTCTCTCTTGAGGATGGGTATCGTTATTTCATAAAAATACTTGAAAATATTAATAACACAACTCTTAATTTTGTTATAGGTTCTGATGTTAAGCATGAAAATATTGAATTCTTTAATGCTCTCAAACGCGGTATAGATTTTTTTAGAGAAAATGCAGAGGACGATAGAATTTATTATTTCAGAGAAGATGAACAGATAGTAGCTATCCATAGGGTTGGGGGCAGATATAGTTTAAAATACTTAGATTCATTTGAAGAGTTTGAAAAATACAAAGGAGACAGGATTTGCAAGAGAGCTTAAAAAAATGGATTATATTCCTTTTGTTTGTTGTAGTTATTTTTGGAGTCTCGTTTTATTATAGATTTGAATTAAGCATAATTTTGGGTAAATTTTTAATACTTGATAAACAAACACAAAAAGCTGATGTGATTTTTGTTCCCGGCGGCCATCCATATTATAGACTCCCATACGCTTTGAAACTTTTTAATGAGGGATACGGCAACCAGATGTGGTGTACTGCTACAGCAGTTTCAAACACTGAAAAAGAATTTGAAAAAATATTTGGTTTTGTTGCTAATGAAGAGTTTATTATCAAGGAAGTCTTTAAACGAATAAAGTTCTCTAATGATAAATACAAAATATTATGCGGGTCTGAAAGTACATTTAAGGATGTGATATTATTACATAAAGAGATAGAAAACAAGCCGGTTAGTTCAGTGTTAATAGTGTCGGACGCATATCATACAAAGAGAATAGATTTTTGCATAAAAAAAATATTTAAAAAAAATAAAGATATAAAATTTTATTATACCTATGAGGAGACTGAAAAATTAATAACTAATTTACTCGAAAAAGACGATCTTCCGTTAATTATACTCCAGGAATATATAAAATATATCGCTTATCAGATAAAGTATTTAAATTTTTAAATTAGGGACACATCCCATATTTTACAAGAAGACAGGAGACAGAAGACAGGAGGGAAAGGCACAAAGGATATTAGGGGATGGGTCATAGGGGGCTCCAGTCGGCTGTAGTCCGTAGCCTGTAGCCTGTCCTGACACCTCTCACTTCTTCCGTTATCTTGCTTCTTGCCTCTTGCTTCTTTCGTTATCTTTCTTTCCGTTATCTTGCTTCTTGCCTCTTGCTTCTTTCGTT
>JBFMHD010000127.1:0-7905 GCA_040752395.1 Candidatus Hydrogenedentota bacterium | reverse complement strand
AATAATATCAAGTGGAAGCAAGAAGCAAGATAAACAAACATCTAGTTTTTCATACGTTGTGTAGAGCGCAAAAGCGCTCATGTTGACTCCTTCGAAGAACGCTGTAACTCTAATAATTTCACGAAGTAAGAAGTGAGAAGTATCAGAAAAAATTTGAATCTTTCAATCTTTCAATCTTCAATGATTGCTTGACGTAAAGATAGCCAATAAATAAAATTTTTGCAAGTTATTTTTATGAGAAGAGACGAGTTTAGAGGATTTTATAATTACATAGATGATTTAATAAAATCACGTAAAAGTTTTTTTGTAATTAATTTATGGGATGCAAATAATATTTATAAATTCATCATATACGAGAAAAAGATATTATGGGACAGAATACAGAGGACAGAAATAAATGAAAAGATAAAAGTTATTATTTCAGAGATGAAATCTGATACTTTATATAGAACATTTCAAATAAACGATAAAATTTATAATATTTTTATAGAGAGGTTCAGGCCCGCATTCAGACTTATTATTTTAGGTGCGGGTCATATAGCGGTCCCGCTTGTTAAATTTGCTGGTATTCTTGGTTATGAAGCCATTGTTATTGATGACAGAGCAGATTTTGCTAATAGAGATAGATTCCCTGATGCTACTGATATTATCGTGAAAGAGTTCGATGAAGCATTAGATGGACTTAGGTATGATGTAGATACAGGAATAGTTATTATAACAAGGGGTCATAGTTATGATGCTTGTTGTCTTGAAAGAGTCATAGATAAGGATGTAAGCTATATAGGGATGATAGGCAGCAAACGTAGAACCATGGTTGTTATGAATAAAATGCGGGAGAATGGTATCAGTGAAGAGAGGATATCAAGAGTCAATTCACCCATAGGGCTTCCTATAGGTGGTTTTTCACCAGAAGAGATAGCGCTCTCGATTATCTCAGAGATTAGTTGCAGATTAAATAAAGGAGAAGGATATTTAAAAAGATTGAGGAGTGTATGAAGAATTCAGTATATTTTTATAGAGAGCTGAATAACATCATCGAGAAGGGTGAGGATGCTCTATTGTGTACTGTGATAGCTATTTCTGGTTCAGCACCGCAGGTTCCTGGAGCGAGAATGATTGTTACTTACGGTGGTATAGTATCAGGGACTATTGGTGGAGGTTGTGGAGAGAACGTTGTTAAAACCGAAGCAATAAGAATGCTTAGTACAGAGGAAACATTTAAAATTTTTGAAGTTTCACTCAATGACGATTTAAATCAGCGCGATGGTGATATATGTGGTGGAAGAATGGCTGTGCTGATTGAAAAAATATGTGGACATTAATTGATACGCATATTCATAGTGAATTTTCTGATTGTAGTGGTCTAAGACTGGAGGATATTGTAAAAAAGGCTGTTTCAGCAGGACTTGATGGTATTTGCATAACAGACCATAATAATAATTCTATCAAGGACAAAGCTGATTACATCTCAAAAAAATGTGATTTTTTAATTATCACTGGTATTGAGTTCTGGACAGAGATAGGTGATATTATATGTTTTGGATTGAACAGGGAGTATCATTATACAGGACAATATTTAGTAAATTCAGTGAATGATATATTAAATGGGAACGAGGGTTGTTTATTTATTTTGCCGCATCCTTTTAGAATGAATTTTGAAACCAAACTTGATAAATTCGAGCAGATAAAAGATAAGTTTTCAGCGATAGAGGTTTTAAATACAAATGCATCAGACGAAGCGAATCTAAAAGCTTATGAGTATGCCTTAAAAAATGGTTTTAAGATAACCGGTGGTAGCGATGCACATTCACTTGATAAGGTTGGGAGATATGTTACAGCGATAAAAAGCAGGGTAAGGAGTGAGGATGATTTTATAAGAGAGATTAAGTATGGGAGATATTATGGGGCATCATTGTTTGGGTATTGAATTAAGAAAGAATTGGCAGCTTTTTAAAGACAAGAGAGGATTCAGTCCGTGGTATCTTGCATACAGCCAGAATCGAGATGATCTGGAAATCTTGATGATCCGACACGGTGCTGATATAAATGAACGTACCGAGGAGAATTACACCGCGTTGCACGAGGCAGTGGACCAGGGCTGTTTTGAAGAAAAAAGAAAAGACTTGACTTTTTTAATAAAAATTAATTAAATATAAAATTTAAATAATATTTATAGAAAAAGGATTACGGTTATGGGGTTAAACATCGTTGTTTTAGTAAAACAGGTACCTGATACAAAAAATATAACAGCCCAGGCGATGAAAGAAGATGGCACTGTGAATAGATCGGCTTTACCTGCAATCTACAATCCTGAAGATTTAAATGCTCTTGAGATGGCGCTTCAGACGAAAGAGCGATATGGTGGCGAAATAACTGTTTTTACTATGGGACCGCCTTTTGCAGATGAGGTGTTAAGGGAAGCGTTATATCGTGGTGCGGATAAAGTTTATCTTATCTCTGATAAAAAGTTTGCAGGTGCTGATACCCTTGCTACTTCATATGCTTTAATGTGTGCAATAAAATCAAAGGTACCGAATTTTGACATAATATTTTGCGGAAGACAGGCTATAGATGGCGATACTGCTCAGGTAGGACCACAGACCGCTGAAAAATTAAGGATATCACAGGTATCGTATGCTATAAATTTAGAAGAGATAAATGATAATAAAGTTATAGTTGAGCGATTGATTGAAGGTGGTCGTGAAAAATTAAAAGTACCGTTACCTGTTTTAATTACTGTTGTAAACGAAGCAAATATACCGCGGCCACCGTCAGCTAAAAGAATAATGAAGTATAAACGTGCTTTTTCCTTGTTTGAGACAGATAAAGCGTTCTCTATATGGGGTCAGGAGCATCAGGATGAGGAGAGATTAAAAGAGTTTCTTTTGGAAAAAGGGTTACTTATTCCTGTATTGACAGCAGAGGATATTGAGGCGAATGAGGATATGATAGGTCTTTGTGGGTCACCAACAAAAGTGAAAAAGATAGATTATATAATATTAAAAGGTGGCGAATTCAAAAGAATCGAGCCAACTGATGAAGCGATGAGAAGTTTTATAAAAGAGTTGATAGCAGATCATACATTTGGATAGGTGATGTCCCGGTTATAGGTGGGATTAAGAAGCAACAAGCAAGATTACGGAATCCAACTGAAGACTGAGGAAATACTAAGAACTCTACTGAAGACCAGTTAGTTACGGAGATTTTATAATGAGGCATTCGGACGTTTGGGTTTTTGCAGAACAGGAAAATAATAAAATTAAAGAGGTGAGCATAGAACTTCTTGGTAAGGGTAAAGAGCTTGCGAATAAGTTAGGGAGTAAGTTATGTTCTTTTATATTTGGACATAAAATAGATAATCTTGTTTTAGAGTTAATCCAGTATGGTTGTGATAAAGTTTATGTACTTGACAGACCGGAATTAGAAGTTTATATGACTCTACCTTATGCACGTGCTGCTATTAAGATAATAAAAGAGTATAAGCCTGAGATAGTTTTATATGGTGCCACAATAATTGGTCGCGACCTTGCCCCACGGATTGCTTCAAACTTGCGTGCAGGTTTAACCGCGGATTGCACTGATTTACAGATAGGCGATTATGAAGATAAAATCGAGAATAAAGTTTATACTGATTTATTATATCAGATAAGGCCTGCATTTGGTGGTAATATAATTGCAACGATTGTTAATCCTATGAATTTTCCGCAGATGGCTACTGTTCGAGAGGGTGTAATGAAGATGCCACTAAAAGATACGGAACGCGGAGGTGAAATCATAGAAGTAAAAGTAGAGCTACCAAAAGAAGATTTTATAATTGAGATATTAAAAAGGGAGCAGAAACCTAAAAAAGTTAATCTTAAGAATGCTGGTATTATTGTTAGTGGTGGGATGGGTGTTGGAAGCAAAGAGAATTTTAAAATAATCTTTGATTTAGCCCATACACTTGGTGGTGAAGTAGCGGGTAGTAGGGCTGCGGTTGATGCAGGGTTTATTGAAAGAGAGCGGCAGGTTGGTCAGACAGGTACCACTGTAAGGCCGAGGGTCTATATAGCTGTTGGTATTTCTGGTGCGGTACAGCATAGAGCTGGTATGTCAGAATCAGGCAAAATCATAGCTATAAACAAAGACCCGAACGCGTCGATATTTTCTATTGCTCATTATGGTATCATAGGTGATCTTAATGAGATAGTGCCAAAGCTGATTAAAATCTACAAAGAAGAGAGCAGATAGGGGAACTTTTAAGAAGCAAGATGCAAGAGACAAGAAGCAAGATAACGGAAAGCCGTTGTATGGGCAGACCTATGAGGTTTGCAGACTGAGTGGACACATGCGAGGAGTTATTAATGGCTAATTTCTACAAGGATAATCCTGATATAAAGTTTGTTATTGATAATCTTGATATAAGCGAGAGTATAAAATGGCGTGAAGAAAATTTTGAACAGGTTAAAAAATACGATTTTGCACCATTAAATGAAAAAGATGCTCGTGATAGTTACGAGAGAGTTTTAGATATAGTTGGAGAGATAGCTGGTTGTGTAATAGCGCCGTTTGCAGAATCTGTTGATGAGGAGGGAGCCCATTATTATGATGGCAGGGTTGAGTATGCTTATGGGACCAAAGTAGGGTTAAAACTTTTATCTCAAGCAGATGTTATGGGATTTACGTTGCCGCGAGAATATGGTGGTCTTAATTTTCCCGCACCTATTTATTCTGCGGCTATAGAGATAGTCTCGAGAGCTGACGCAAGTATTATGAATCTTTTTGGGCTTCAGGATATAGCTGAGACAATAAACGAGTTCGCGGATGATGAGATAAAGCGAAGATATTTACCTCGATTTGCAAGTGGTGAGGTTACTGGTGCAATGATATTAACAGAGCCTGATGCTGGTAGTGATTTACAGGCGGTTCAGACACGTGCTGAATACGATGAAAAAATTGGGATGTGGCGGATATATGGGGTTAAACGGTTTATTACAAACGGCTATGCTGATATTGCGTTAATACTTGCGCGTTCTGAGCCGGGGACAACTGATGGCAGAGGCTTATCTATGTTTATATATGAACGGGATGACACAGTAAGGATTAGAAGGATTGAAAACAAACTTGGTATTCATGGTTCACCCACTTGTGAGATACAATATAATGGGACACCTGCTTATCTTATTGGTAAACGCAAGATGGGGTTAATAAAATATGTTATGGCATTAATGAATGCTGCTCGGATGGCTGTATCGGCTCAGGCTCTTGGCATAGCTGAGGCTGCGTACAGGGCAGCTTTGAAGTATGCACGCGAACGTGAGCAGTTTAAAAGAGCCATTATAGAATTCCCAGCTGTTTATGATATGCTATGCAATATGGCTGTTAATATTGAAGCTACTCGTGCGTTATTATATGAAACCTCAAGATTTGTTGATTTAGAAAAAGGTTATGAACGGCTTTTTGAAAAAACTCAAGATAAAGATATGAGACCTTTAATTAAAGAGATAAATGCTCTTTCAGGTGTTCTCACTCCTATGACAAAATATTTCTCTACTGAAATGGCGAATAAAGTTTGTTCTGATGCGATCCAGGTTCATGGCGGCACAGGTTTTATGAAAGAGTTTGCTGTACAGAGATTATATCGCGATGTGAGAATAACGAATATATACGAGGGCACGTCTCAACTTCAGGTTATCGGCGCGTTTGGCGGTGTAATGACGCGGGTTCTTGAAAAAGAGTTTGATAGATTTGATAAAATGAATATCCCGGCTTATCTGCAGGATGAAAAATCAGAGCTTAAGAATTTAAGAAATATACTCAACAGGTGCATAGATTATTTGAAAAACAAAAATGATAATGATTATAATTCACTTGTGGCTTCACGGCTTGTTGAGATGGCAGTAAGGCTTTATACATTATATCTACTTCTGCTTCAGGCTGTTAAATCCGAGAGAAAAAGATTTATAACGCGTAAATTTTTATGTGAGACAGATGCTATATTTCAAGCTCATTCAAATTTTATTCTTAAAGGTAGAGATTTTTTAAAAGATAAATACAGGGATATTTTGGATACCGTGTCGGAGTAAGATAACAAAAGAAGCAAGAAGCGAGATAATGAAAGAAGTGTAAAAGATAGAAGACAGGAGACAGAAGACACAAAAGATGGAGATTTAAAATGTTTTTATCAATGACTGGATACGGTGGTTATGAAACAAAAACCGCTAATGGAAGGATAAGTGTTGAAGTGAGAAGTTTAAATTCCCGTTCCTTAGATATAAATATAAACGCTCCGGAATGTTTGTTTAAATATGAAAACGAGATAAAAAAATTTATAAGCGAGAATATTAGTCGGGGAAGGATAATAGTTTACATCAAATTTATACCAAATGGGGCGCTACCATCTGAAAGCGTAATTAACGTTAATCTTGCAAAGGTATATTATAATGCTGTGCTTCAATTAAAAAACGAGTTTGGTATCAAAGGGGAGTTTAGTATAAATGATTTGATAAATATTATTTCTATATCAAAATTTGAAGAACCTGAAATATCAGCAGATAAAGATTCATTGTTTGAAGCATTAAACAAAGCATTTAATGAGCTAAATAGAATGAGAACTGAAGAAGGAGCGAAGCTTGAAAGAGACATTAAGAATATGACTGAGGAACTCATATCTTTAGTTGACAGGGTTGAAGCGCTTACTTTTTCTATGGAAGAAAAAGTAAGGGAAAAATTAATGGAAAAAATCAGGAAATCCCGATTAGATGGAGCTGTTGAGGAGCAAAGATTAGCGCAGGAGATTTTATTTTATGTAGAAAAATGCGATATCAAGGAAGAGATAGTGAGACTTAAATCACATTTAAGCGTGATATTTGAAATGATTGAGTCCAAACAGACCGAGGGAAGAAAATTAAATTTTATTATACAGGAACTTGTCAGAGAATTTAATACGATTAATTCTAAATCTGTTGATGCAGAGATTATACGGATAGGTGTTAATGCCAAAAAGATTGTTGAGCAGATAAGGGAGCAGGCACAGAATATTGAATGACCCGTTTATTGTTTGTAGTTTGTAAAATGAAGGGATGATAAAGTATGAAAAGAAAGGGTATCCTTTTTGTTTTCTCAGCTCCAAGCGGAGCAGGGAAGACCACTATATGTAAGGAAGTATTAAAAAGTGACAAAAATTTAAAATTTTCTGTTTCTTATACCTCAAGACCAAAAAGACAGGATGAGATCAATGGAGAATCTTATTGGTTTGTAACAAGAGAGAAGTTCGAAAAGATGATTATAACTAAAAAATTTGTTGAATGGGCTGAGGTACATGGAAATTATTATGGTTCACCGCGTGAATATATTAATAAAACCATTAAAAATGGTATTGATATTTTACTTGATATCGATGTACAGGGTGGTATGAATATTAGAAGATTGTATCGTGATAATTCAGTATTGATTTTTATTCTTCCGCCATCATTTAAGAAACTTGAGCAGAGGTTAAAGAAACGGAAAACAGACTCTTGTGATGTTATTGCGCGGAGGCTCGAGAATGCTAAAAAAGAAATTATATCTTTACCTCATTACGATTATTTTGTTATAAATGACAATTTAGATGAAGCTATTTCTAATGTTATGAATATCATTACAGTTGAAAGAATGAAGATCAAATATTATGATTTTTCAAAACTTAAATCTGTTGAAAAATTAAAATTTACTGATTTAAAAGATTATTTCAGATATTTTTGACATAGATTGAAAGATTCAAGCGTGCCAAGATAAGCTCTTTGAAATCTAACTGACTACAAGGTGTCAGTAATCGTAAAAGTCTGTAAACGATTTAGTTTGAGGTGCAACTTATGGAGTAATCTGTAAAGTTGAAGCCACCTGACAAAGCACGTATAGCGTGCGAAACAAACAAACAGACCGTAA
>JBFMHD010000126.1:0-7930 GCA_040752395.1 Candidatus Hydrogenedentota bacterium | reverse complement strand
CAAAAAATTAATTTTTGATACTTTGTGTATGTTCCCCACAAACAATAAAAAAATATTAGACATAAATAACACTCTTAAATTCACTTTTTTATGAATTTTTATCTTGTATTTTCTGCTTAACTATAGTCATTAAAATATATCCAGTAATTCAAAAACTGGAAGTTATGACTTATTCTTGTTTTTTTTCTTCTTTCTTTGGGAGTTCTTCTCTTTTTGCGATGATGATATAATCAACGCCGTTCAATAATACATTATGAGTGCCATAGGGTGTTTCTATTTTACAGGAATCGCCTGCAAAGCCAGTTATGGTTCCTGACATTATATCGCTATTAATAAGATGTATTATATCGTTCTCAGCATTAGCCCATTCGTTCTCGAGAATATTTTTATTGGTTTTAGAAAAATCAATATATTTAATATATTTTAATTGTATCTTTGAAACAGATTCATAATCAGTTAAAACTTTTATACTGCTCGGGTTATAAGGTGATTTTGTATCAAGGCACTCAATAGTTTTGTTGTTTGTTAGATATAGTGTGAACCATATTGTCTTTGTCTGGATGATCTCTTGTCTCTTTTTTGTTATCAATTTTTTTAAATCACTAAAGATATTTTTAGCAAAGAGCGTTGAAGAAAAACCGATGATTAATATACACGCTAATAATATTCTATATATCTTATTCATAATAATACCTCCAGATACCTCTTATCAATAAATTTATCGTAATTGTTTAAATAATTCTTGAATAAATTCTTATTACATTGTATATAGTAAACAGAAAGGAATCGCCGTGAGCACAATTTGCGCTCTACACTATTGGGTTATTGGGTTCTTGCGTTTTTGCGCTCTACACAAGGTATGAAAAACCAGATGTTTGTTTATCTTGCCTCTTGCTTCTATTTGATATTATTAGAGTTACAATGTTTTTCAGAGGAGATAAGATGGAATTATTTAGAGCAAGGAAAGAGATAGTTGAGATAGGGAAGCGGATGTATGAGAATGGTTTAGTTGTAGCTTTTGATGGGAATATAAGTATAAGGGTTGAAAAAAACAGGGTTTTAGCTACGCCACAAGGAGTTTGTAAAGGCGAGTTAAATATAGATGATATTGTTTTAATGGATTTGAATGGCAATGTTTTTAACGGCGCAAAAAAACCATCTTCTGAGATAAAAATGCATCTTGTAGCATATAACATCAGGGAAGATATTAAAGCAGTTGTTCATGCTCATCCACAGTATTCAACAGCATTTGCCGTATCAGAGTTTGATCTATCAAAATGCGTTTTACCCGAGGTTATAGCCACCTTAGGAGCTATACCAAAAGCACCGTATGCAACTCCTTCTACAACTGAGGTCCCTGACTCGATAAAAGAACTTGTTCCTAAATGCGATGCGATGTTGTTACAGAACCATGGTGTTTTAACATTCGGAGAAGATTTAAAACAAGCATATTATCGACTTGAAACAGTTGAACATTTTGCACGTATCTATTATTATGCTATGAATATAGGACAGATAAATTATTTATCTAAAGAAGACGTAGAAAAAATAATGGAGGTGCGTAAAAAATTAGGGTATCCAGGAAGAAATGTCCCCTGCATAGTATGCGATGTTACACAATGTAAATAAGAAAGAAATCTGATACTTCTCACTTCTTACTTTTTATTTCTTATTCACCTATAATTGATGAATTACAGGGTTGCCAATGGCTATTAAGAAAAAATTTGTTGTTTTTTTAATACTGGTTCTTGTATATGCAATAATCGTTTTAACAAATGTTGTGCTTGATGTAAAGATAGGGTTTGATATGGATGATACTTTGATATTTTCTTCGCCCGCATTTGTCAAAGCTGATAAACTTGCATATAAATTTAAAATCAAAAAATTTTCTCCCAAATATTGGGAAATGGTAAATGGTGATATTGAAAATGGCAATATAAAGAAGGTTACAGTAAGTATAGCAATTTTAGCCAGGGCATTCGGGATAGATTCTGTAATAATCACAGCAAGGCCCGATATAAATACTGATAAAATAAAGAAATACTGGGAGTGGCTGACTGATGAGATATATTTTACAGATAATTCAGAATATAAATCTGATGTTTTAAAAAAACACAGGTTTATTTGTTTCTTTGGAGATAGTGACAGCGATATAACCGAGGCTATGGAATCAGATGTCTTCGCAATAAGGATTCAACGAAGTCCTGAGAGCTCATATAAACAAGACTATAAACCCGGTAAATTTAATGAATTTATTTTACCATTGAGCGCTTATTAGCGAAATTAGAGCAAGTATATGAATGGGAGAGAAGATAATATTAAAATAGGGCAGGCATCGCTTGCTGATATAGAAAATATAATAGATTTATGGTTAGAGTTCGTAAAACATCATTCCAGGATTGATGCTAAACTTGAGCTTGATGAGAATGCATGTTCCTATTACAGAAATTATTTAAATACATTGCTACATAAAGATACAACAGGTGCTTTTGTGGCAAAAGATAAAGAAAAATGCATCGGCTATATTCTTGGTGGGCTGAAACAATGTCCCCAACCGCTGAAACAATATAATTATGGTCTCATTGCTGAATTATATGTTGATGATAATTATCGAAAACTTAAAATCGGGAAAGAGTTATTAGAGAGGATAGAAGAGTGGTTCAAGTTAAAGAACGTGAAATATATAGAAGTAGATGTATTCAGTGAGAATGAAGAGGGTGTAGCTTTCTGGAAAAACAGCAGGTATAAAACTAAACGGTATATAATGAGAAAAGAAATAACAGCTTTACAATTTTTAGAAAAGGAGTTTATTAATTATGAAGAAGAGAGGGATTTTCATAACTTTTGAGGGGCCTGAGGGCAGTGGTAAAACAACCCAGTCTTCGAGACTTGTTCAATATTTACGGGACAGGGGAAATGAGGTTTTGTATACCCGTGAACCTGGTGGCAGTTTAATCGGAGATAAAATAAGAGGGTTATTGCTTGACCCTAAAAATAAAGAAATGATCTCTACAACAGAGCTTTTATTATATGCTGCTTGTAGAGCACAACACATTGAAGAAATGATTAAACCCGCGCTTATGCGAGGAACTATTGTTATCTGTGATAGGTTTATGGATTCATCTACTGCGTATCAGGGTTACGGCAGACAACTTGATTTAGAACTTATCGAAACCCTGAATAAAATTGCTGTTAATGGTTGTCTTCCTGATATTACCCTGGTTCTTGATATAGAGGCTGAAAGAGGGTTAAAAAAGGCCATAGCTTTAGCCAAGGATGAATCAGCCGGTACACCTGACAGAATTGAGGAGATGGGTATAAGTTTTCACAGAAGAGTGAGAGAAGGATATAAAAAGATACAGCAGAAAGAACCGGATAGAGTTAAGTATATTTATGTTAATGATGATGAGGATAAAATTTTTGAAAAGGTATTAGATTTTGTAAAGCTTATGTTAATAGAGAGAGGATTTAAGGTATGAAGGTTACTAAAGCAGAGAGCTCAGCACCCGGGACAGGTTCATTAAAGAGCGGTGGCGGTAAAGATTTAGAAAAAGCAAGAGTGTTAAAATCTGCTGATGCTGATACAAGGGTTTCGGATATTGAGGAGACATCAAGTTTTGAAGAGATAGTTAAAAATTATTCAACTACAGTATCAAAGTATGAGCTTGAGAAACTTATCAGAGAGATAGACGAGATTGGAAAAGTGCTGCCTAAAACAGGTAGTTTATCAGTATTTGCGAGGTATAAGGCTTTAATACAGGAGTTTTTGAGAAAAGTAATCCCTGATTTATATAGAGTCGTTGAGAAGAAGCATAGAAGATTTGTCGAAAATGAGAAGATATATCTTATCGCAGAAGATATAAACGAAAAGTTAGAGGAACTCGCAGACGAATTAGTAAAAAAAGAAAAAAATAATCTAAATATTTTATCGAAAGTCGATGATATAAGGGGTTTATTACTTGATATAGTTATACTTGAGGGGAAAGAAGAGTGAAAAAAGAAGAGTTTTTAATAGGACAGGACGAGGTATTAGCGTATCTTGATAGAATTATTGAGAACGAAAATTTTCATCATGCATATCTTTTTCTTGGGTTAGCGGGGGTTGGCAGGCTTACTGCTTCCAGATATTTTGCTATGGGCATAAATTGTGAAGCATTAATAAAGCCCTGTCTCGAATGTACAACTTGTAGAAATATAATGAAGGATATTTATTTTGATGTAAGAACTTTTAAAAAAGATAAGAAGACTGTCTTATCTATAAAGTATATGAAGGAGGTAATTATCAAAGAATCGTTTCTTTATCCAATAGAAGCAAAAAAAAAAGTTTTTATATTGTATCCTGAATCCTTTAATGAAGAGAGTGCAAACGCCTTTTTAAAGACACTCGAGGAACCCTCGAATTCTACCATCTTTATTCTTATAGCGCAGAATAAAGAAAAACTATTCCCTACAATAGCTTCGCGATGCATCCCGGTAACATTCAAAAGACTTGATGATATAACACTGAAAAAAATATTAAGTACAGACTATCCTCCAGCGGATATTGACGGCGTGCTTCCTTATTCAAGGGGCAGTGTAAAAATAGCTAGGTTTTTATTAGATTCTAAGTTTTGTGATGTGTATAAAAATTTCGAAGAGTTGTTTTTCAGTAATAAAAAAAGTGAGATATTTAATTTTATTATTACTGAAATTAAGAGAGCGATAAAAGAAGATAAAGAAGACGAAAAAATAGATGCTACTGATGGTATATCATTCAAGGATATCTATATATTATTTATAGATTTATTTATAAAAAAATTGACTGATAAATTGTATGATAACTCTTTACAAAAGTTGAATTCACCATTAAAAGAAAAATTTGTTTTAAAAGAGATAATAAATTTAAGAGAAGGATTGTCACGAGATTTGAATGCAGATATTATTTTACCAGAAGCACTTATGCGTATGAGGGAGGTTATGGTGTGATTGAGATAGTAGGTGTACAATTTAAAAAAGCAGGAAAGATATATTATTTCCAGGTAGAAGAGGATGTTTTAAAAAGGGGCGATAGAGTGCTTGTAGAGACAGAACGCGGCCAGGAACTCGGATATGTGGTGGTTGACCCTAAAATCTATAATAGAGAAGATGAAATGCCGCTTAAACCTACTAAAAAAATCATAAGAAAAGCTTCTGATAAAGATATAGAACAATGGAAACAGAACAAGGCAGAGGCTATAAAAGCACTCAAAGTTTTCAGGGAAAAGATAGAAGAACACAAGCTTCCAATGAAACCTGTAACCTGCGAAGTGCTCTTTGATAGATGTAAATATGTCTTTTATTTTAGAGCTGATAATAGAGTTGATTTCAGGGAACTTGTTAAAGACCTTGCTAAGGTATTTAAACGAAGAATAGAATTAAGACAGATAGGTGTTCGTGATGAGGCAAAAATGCTTCGCGGACTGGGATGTTGCGGTGTGAGGTTATGCTGTGCTGAAAATTTAAGAGAGTTTTGCCCGGTATCAATAAGAGCAGCTAAAGAACAAAATTTGAGCCTGAACCCGCTTAAAATATCAGGACTCTGTGGCAGGCTGATGTGCTGCCTTATGTATGAATTATCTCCAGAACTCCAGGCTGAGATACGCAGGGAAGGCAGAGACGAGGAGATACCAGAGAAACAATCAGCAGACCAGCAAACTGCTCAAACCATTCTTACTTAGTATTTTTTCATAGGAATCAACATGAGCGCTTTTGCGCTCTACACTATTGGGTTATTGGGTTATTGCGTTCTTGCGTTATCTTGCTTCTTGCCTCTACTTGATATTATTAGAGTTACAGCGTTTTTCAGAGGAGTAGTATGTCTGAGAGGATATTTTATATTACAACCCCGATATATTATGTTAACGCTACACCACATCTCGGTCATGCTTACACTACAATCTTAGCTGATACACTCGCAAGATTTTATAGATTAAATGATTACGAGGTATTTTTTCTTACAGGTACTGATGAACACGGCGATAAAATACAAAGAACAGCAGCAAAAGAGAATGTTAATCCTAAAGATTACGTTGACAGGATAGCTTCTATTTTCAAAGAGACATGGCTTGAGATGGGGATAACGTTTGATAATTTTATACGTACCACAGATGAGTATCATAGCAATGTTGTTTGTGATATATTAAAAAGAGTATATCATAACAACGACATATATTTCAGTGAATTTGGGGGTTATTATTGTACAGGGTGTGAAAGGTTTTATACTGAGAAAGAATGGGTCATGATCAGCGAAGAGCGTTTTTGCCCTGACCATAAGACCAAACTCGAATATATAAAAGAAGAAAACTATTTTTTTAAGATGGAAAAATATAGACCTTGGCTACTTGATTATATAAATAATAATCCTGAATTTATAAGACCAGAACGATATAAAAATGAGATACTCGCATACTTAAAAGAGCCTATTGGTGATCTATGCATCTCCAGACCCAAAAGCAGGCTTAACTGGGGCATAACTTTACCTTTTGATAAAAATTATGTCACTTATGTCTGGTTTGATGCTTTGATAAATTACATTAGCGGTTTGGGCACGGCTGGTGATAATTATAAAAAATTTTGGGGATATGCAGAACATCTGATCGCAAAGGATATCTTAAAACCGCACGCTGTGTTCTGGCCCATTATGTTGAAATCAGCAGGACTGCCTTTATACAAAAAACTGAACGTTCATGGATACTGGATGATGGCTACATCGAAGATGAGCAAGAGCCTTGATAATGTGGTAAGACCGCTTGAGATGGGTGAAAAATATAGTAAAGATGCGTTTAGATATTTTCTTTTAAGAGAGATGGGATTCGGGCTTGATGCTGATTTTAAAGAAGAAAACCTTATTAATAGATTAAACTCTGATCTTGCAGATGACCTTGGGAACCTTTTCTCAAGGTCTATTAGTATGGTTCATAAATATTTTGAAGGGGTTATCCCTTCAGACAATTTTAGTTACACTGATGATGATAAAATAGTAATAGATGAGATGAATATTTTATATGAGAGAGTTTTTAATAGTATGAAGAATTTTTATACTAATAAGGCGCTTGAAGAAATCTGGAAATGTATAAAACTTTTAAATCAATATATAGACCATCAAGCACCATGGAACCTTTATAAGAAAGATGCTATTGAACGTTTGAAAACTGTTTTATATATAGTCGTTGATTCCTTAAGAAGACTCGCTATTTTACTACAGCCTTTTATTCCAGAATCAGCTGAAAGGATGCTCGATTGTTTAGCTGAAGAAAAGGTTAAAGACGTATCTATGAAAGACAATCTTTTGTTTGGTAAATTAAAAAAGGGTAAAAAACTCAAAGAAAGTATTATACTTTTTAAAAAAGTTAAAATATGAATTATGTTGATTCACATGCACATCTTGATGATATAAGATTTGATAATAATATCGAAGAAGTAATAAAGCGGGCAAAAGAGAACGATGTAAAATATATTTTAAACCCTTCTGATTCTCGCGAATCCCTGTCTAAAGTAAAAAAAATCGCAGAACTTTTCGAAATTGTATATTTTGCCTGGGGTATTCATCCTAATAATATCAAAAGTTTTACTGAGGAAGTCACTTTGATGATACAGCAAGAAAAAAATAACACTAAATTAAAAGCTATCGGAGAAGTCGGACTTGATTTTTACAGAAATGTAGATAATAAAAAACTACAGGAAAATATTTTTAGAGAATTTATTGAGTTGGCACTATCCCTGGAGCTGCCAATTATAATTCATTCAAGAGAATCAGATAAAAGAATGCATGAAATATTAAAATCATATTTTGATGGTTCGAAACTTTATGGGGTCTGGCATTGTTTCTCAGGTGATAAAAAATTAGCTTTTAAAGTAATTGATAACGGATTTGTACTTGGATTCTGTGGTAATATTACTTATAAAAATTCTT
>JBFMHD010000125.1:0-7944 GCA_040752395.1 Candidatus Hydrogenedentota bacterium | reverse complement strand
GGCTCCAGCCGGCTGTAGTCCGTAGCCTGTAGCCTGTAGCCCGTCCTGATACCTCTCACTTCTTCCGTTATCTTGCTTCTTGCTTCTACTTGATATCATTAGAGTTACAATGTTTTTCAGAGGAGGATTCTATGTTTTACGAAGATACCTTTACTATTCTTGAAGAACTAAAAATAAAGAATTTAATAAATAATGATATTTATCTTAAAATTAACGAATGGCTCAAGAAGGATTATGATAAATCTGTAAAAGACGAATTAATAAATCTTATTAGAAAAAGAGATTACAAAACACTTATAGAAAGTTTTTATACTGCTATGGAGTTTGGTACCGGTGGGTTGCGTGGGATAATAGGACCCGGAACTAATAGAATGAATATTTATACAGTCAGGCGCGCTACAGCCGGTCTCTGTGAATTTTTAATAAAATCAAGTGGCGTTAAAAAGCCGGGTGTTGTTATAGCTTATGATTGTCGAAATAAAAGTTTAGAGTTTACTAAAAATGCTGCTATGGTTCTCGCAGCTAAAAATATTAAAACTTATATTTTTGATGATATAAAACCCACTCCTTTGCTTTCGTTTGCAGTAAGATACCTTAATGCTACTGCTGGTATTATTGTTACAGCGAGCCATAATCCACCTCAATATAACGGTTACAAAGTTTCAGATAAAACAGGCTCTCAGGTTGTTCCACCATGGGATAAAAAGATTATTGAAATGGTAAATTCTATAACTGAACTTGATAAAATTTCTGTAACGGATTTTAAAAAAGCAAGACAAAAAAAGAAGATAATAATGCTTGGCAGAAAGATAGATAAATCTTTTATTGATATGGTCTTAGATTATGTTTCTTATCTACCTTCACCGGGTATCAGTAAAATAAAAGTGGTATACACGCCATTACACGGTACAGGATATAGAATTATACCTGAGGTATTAAAAAAGATAGGCGTGAAGAGGTTATATCTTGTTAAAGAGCAGAGTATCCCTGATGGCTCGTTCCCCACAACAAGAAGTCCAAACCCGGAGGAAAAAGAAGGTTTAAATATGGGGTTACAGTATATGGAAAAAAATCAAGCTGACCTGTTGATAGCTACAGACCCGGATGCTGATAGAGTGGGCATAGCTTGCAGAGATAAAGATAATAACATTGTTCTTTTAACCGGAAATAAAACATTCTCTCTTATGACCGATTATGTTCTGATGCATTATAAAGAGCTTGGTAAATTAGAGGGAGAGAATGTCGTTATAAAAACCATTGTGACAACAGACCTTGTAAAAGATATAGCTTCTAAGTATGGAGTAAAAGTTGTTGAAACACTTACCGGGTTCAAGTATATAGGTGAAAAGATAAACGATTACGAAATTCTTGGTATGAAGAATGGCGGTAACAAAGAAAAGATTAATCCAGAAAATTTTATAAAATGGGCAAAAACAAGAGAAGAAATCAGAAGAAAGTGGTATCAGAGATACTCGAAGTATTATGTTCTTGGTGGAGAAGAGAGTTATGGGTATTCGCAGGGAACTTTTATTCGGGATAAAGATTCGATAACCTCTTCTGCTATAATAGCCCAGCTAGTTGTTTACTGGAAAAACAAAGGTAAAACACTTGTAGATAGACTGAAAGAGCTTTATGAGGAATTCGGGTATTATGAAGAGGGCGTATTAAATTATAAATTTGAGGGGATCGAAGGCAAAAACAAAATGGATAGTCTTATGAAAATGTTACGTGAGAAACCATTGGAGAATATTGCAGGTATTAAAGTAATAAAAGTGGCTGATTTATTAAAAGACGAAATCGTTGATATAGATGGTAAAATATTACCAAAATCAGACGTTGTAATTTTTGAGCTTGATAATAGACGGGGAAAAGTTATAGCACGGCCCTCGGGTACCGAACCAAAAATAAAGTTCTATGTTCTATGCAGGATGGATATCCAGAAAGATTTATATAATACAAGGACAGAATTAGATAATTTTATAAACAAAGTTAAAGAGGAGATTACAAAAATAGTGGATACGATAAAGAGGAGATGATACGTAGAAAGATAGAAGACAGAAAGAAAAGGTACAAAGGCACAAATGGAGACAGGAGACAGAAGACAGGAGTTAAGTATGTCATATAGAGTTGTGGTAAAACGTAATTTTTCAGCCGCTCATTTTTTAAAAAAATATAAAGGCAACTGTGAAAAATTGCACGGACATAATTTTGTCGTTCGGGTCTGTTGCGAAAAAAAGAGATTAAATGATGACGGCATGGTAATTGATTTCAGAATATTAAGAAACAGGCTTGATAGAATATTAAAAGACATAGACCATAAACTCTTAAATGAAATAAAACCATTTAATACACTCGAAACAACATCAGAAAATATAGCTAAATATATCTTTGATAGAATAAAAAAAGGGTTAACTAAAGAAATCAGACTTTGTTATGTTTCTGTAAACGAGACAGAAGATAGCGAAGCTATCTATTATGAATAATCAAATAATCATCTCTGAAATATTTTACTCTATACTTGGCGAATCGAGTTATCAGGGATTACCATTTATTATTATAAGGCTTGCCGGCTGTAATTTAAAATGTTCTTATTGCGATACCGTTTATGCGCAGGGGTTTGAAAAAGGAAGAAAAATTGGTTTTGAGGAGATTTACCAGGAAATAAAAGAGTATAAAGTTAAACGTGTTCTTATAACAGGTGGAGAGCCTTTATTACAGACCGAAACATTGAAATTAATAAATTATCTCTTAAACCTTAATTATTTTGTGCTTCTTGAGACAAATGGTTCATTGAGTTTAAAAAAACTACCGGAGAATGTAATAAAGATTGTTGATGTGAAATGTCCGGGAAGCGGTGAAGGTAAATCGTTTTTAAAAGAAAACCTTAAATATCTTCATTTCAGAGACCAGTTAAAATTTGTTATCAGTAACAGAAGCGATTTTGAGTTTGCAATAAATTTTATCAGAAAAAATAAATTAGCTCACAAAGTAGAAATATCATTTTCACCAGCTTATAATATCCTTTCAGCTTTTGACCTCGCTTGCTGGATACTTGAATCAAAAGAAGATATATATCTGAATATTCAGCTACATAAAATAATTAATGTGAAATAAAGATTAATACAATTGATAGACCTTCATCTCGTTGCTTTTATAGATACTATTAAATTTGAGGGTATTATCTAACAGGTTTTCGATTAAAGACCCGCTTCGCAGTTGAAAATATTTCTTATGATATATAATGTATTTTATCTTATTATTTATAAGTGATTCTAATCCTGCAAGTATGGGCTTTTATGAATTGTTTGATAATACTGGATAGGTTCAGGCCATTCTGTTATCGGAACCTCGCATATCGCATATTCTTCTTTATCTTCTGATATTCTTTTATAAAACTTATCATATTCTAAATTTATAAAAGCAAAAGGTACGGGTAAATATTCAAGTATAATAATTAATGAGATTAGAAGAGTTAAAATAATTTTTTTACTGGTTTTAGTTAACAGATATTTTATACCATAACCTGACAATATAGAAAGAATAATATAAACAATATATACTGCTCCACTGAAAACTGAGGGAGTACGTGCTAATATAAAAATCTCTTGTAAATGTTGAAGTTTTATACTATAAGAAAAATAAACAGGGGTGATAAAGATGGCAGTAACAAGAAGTGAATTAGAAGATGGCTGGTTTATGAATGAAGCGGTTGTTCTTTTATCAGGCGGTATGGATTCCTCTGTTACCACTGCTATAGCTATAAATGAAAATAATAAAGTAAATTTAATCCATATCACATACAGACACAGGACCGCCGAAAGAGAATTGAAAGCCTTCAATGATATAGCGGATTACTATAATATAAAAAATCGATTAGTTGTAGATATTGATTATTTAGTTAAGATAGGTGGTTCTGCTTTAATAGACAGAAATATTGATATACCGATAAGTCAAAAACTTACATGGTCTAATAGATCAGAAGTGGATAGAATGGTAGTACCTCTAACTTATGTGCCGTTTAGAAATGGTAATTTTATTTCAATAGCAACGAGCTGGGCCGAGGTTTTAGGCGCTGGTTCTATTTATATAGGTGTTGTTTATGAAGACAGTTCAGGTTATCCTGATACACGACCCGAATTTATAAAAAAGATGGAAGATGCAGTTAATGCAGGGACCAAACCTGAGACTAAAATCACTCTAAAAACACCGATTATTTTTTTAAATAAAAAAGAGATAGTTTTAAAAGGGGTAGAACTCAAGGTACCATTTCATTTAACATGGTCATGCTATAAGAATACCGATAAAGCTTGTGGCAAATGCGACTCGTGTTTATTAAGAATAAAAGGCTTTGAGAACGCCGGGATTAAAGACCCGATAGTATATTTATGATTGAAATAACACCATCTCTTTTTTGGTTTCCCTAAAAGTAGTTACATCGATAGTTTATAATTTTAAAGAATCCGCTTGCCTGTTGTTAAAATTTCCTTAACAAACAAACTATTATCGTTAAATTCTTCTGGACGAAACGGCAAAGGAGAAATACGGTGGTCTATTATAAGTGTTATATCAGCGATATTTTTACGATCCAGAAATCTTATACCGCAAAAGTTTTCCGAAACTAGTGCTATATCAATATCGCTGTATTGATGAGGATTGCCGTTAGTATAAGAACCGAATAAAACGGCATCAGTGATATGTATATTGTTCTTTTCTAATTCATTTATATAGCGTCTTACGATATTAACTATTTCATCTGTTCTTTCAGGCATAGATATAACTCCTTTATTTTTGTGAAATATTCATTGGCAAACTTCTGATCGCAGATTTTATAAAAAGTCATTTTTTCTTCTGGATATCGTGTTTCAATATTAAAACCATTAATTTCAAAAAGAAGTTTCTTTTGTTCAGAAGTTAAATTGATACGTGTTGATTCTGCCAGTATTAATAAATTATGGATTTTAGGAGGAATTTTAAAATTATCTTTTACATAAAATGCCTTTAACATTTTTTCAATAACAAGATGTCCTATAAAAAGAGACCAAATATAATAACCATGGGTAAAAAGATGTTCTGCAACAGCTAAATCCTGTTCCGCACAACTGAGCCAGTATTTAACTTGTTCACTATCTCTCATAATAACTAAAATTACCAAATTTTATTCTTTTTAATATTATAAATATTTTTTATATCTTTGCAATATTTTTATTCTTTATTTTATCGATGTGATTACTGTAGCGCTCTATTAAACCTCGACTTTTTATTGTAATTATATCATAAAAGTAGCCAATGGTCATGCTATAAGAATACCGATAAAGCTTGTGGCAAATGCGACTCGTGTTTATTAAGAATAAAAGGCTTTGAGAACGCCGGGATTGAAGACCCAATAGTATATTTATGATAAAAAGTTTTATAATTAAAACAATTGAGAGATTAAGACTATTTATACTGAGATTACTAATAACTACAAAAGACGAGAGTGTGGTATAAATATGCTCATCCAGAAAGTTCACTTGCCGAGGTATCATTTACTAAAGAGGAGATAATCAATGAGGTATCAAGATCAGGTCTTATTAAGTTAAAAACAATAAAATCATTTAAACCAAGCGAAACTTTATCCACATTTGTAATTTTTGTATTTAAAAACATACCTATCTGAATAACTTCAATACTTTATCAAATGTATTATAATCTATGCAGGTGTTCTTACACGGGCCATCAGGTCGGATATTAGGTATAGCATATACCGGGATATGAGAAGGCGTATCTTTTAGGCCGCTATATAAATCACGTTCACACGCAACAGCTATTATAGCATCGGGTTTATATTCTTTTATTTTAGCTCTTGCAAGGTCGCCACCAGGAACTATAAATACCGGATAATTAAATTTTGAAGCGCTCTTTTTTATCTCCTCGATTATGTTTTTTGAAAGACACCGTGGTAATAGAATCATAATTTTTGTCAGATTTTTTAGATCCAATTTTTCAATAAGAGAATTATTAAACATAATATAAGAGTTAAGAATCTTATCTTTTCTAATTCCAAAGAGTATCCCGAGTTTTAGTGAGTAATGAGAAAAAAATCCAATAAAGAAATCTGCAAATTTATTTAATACAGGTAATTTAATTTTCTTTATTGTCTTAAGCAGGATTAATAAATAAAAGAAAGCAAATAAAAACAGGATAAGATAGAGTAAAAATCTACCAGAAGAAAGATATATTTGTCCAAGCAAAGAGAGACGGGGTGAGATCAGGTAGTATAAAAATGAGACTAAAAATACAGAAATAAAGAAACAAACCAGAGATAAACTTAAAAATAACAACGGGGATGAATGATTGTCAATTATTTCAGAACTTATTTCACCATCCCAATCAACCCATTCATCCCCGAGCTGTCTATCTTGATGTTGGTTCATTAACTAATGCCAAGTTTAGATTTAACAAGGGCTGTTGTCAGTGATTTAGGTCGTTCAATCGGCGAACCGAGTGCTCTGTTCCAGATTAGCCATGCAAGTACACCGAGAGCACGGGATATCCCGAAAAATACAGTATAAAAATCGTACTCTCTTATGCCGTAGTGCCATAACAGACAGCCAGAATGCGCATCAACATTAGGCCATGGGTCTTTTACCTTACCCTGTTGTTTAAGTACATCAGGTACAACCTCGTATAAAAGGCTAACGATTTTAAAGATTTCATCATCTGGGGTATGTTTAAGCCCGAATTCACGAAAAGCTGTATATCGCGGGTCAGTAAATCTTAATACAGCATGACCGTAGCCAGGAACAACCTGGCCTTTATTTAACGTATCCCACACAAACTCCGTAAGTTTATCTTTAGCCGGGACCCCACCACCAAGTAATTTCTGCATCTCCATAATCCATCTTAATACTTCTTGATTGGCAAGGCCGTGTAATGGGCCAGCAAGCCCATTTAAACCAGCTGATAGAGAATAATATGCATCAGAGAGAGCAGAACCGACAAGATGGGTGGTATGGGCGCTTACATTACCGCTCTCGTGGTCAGCATGAAGAACAAGATAGAGTCTTAGCAACTCCTTGAAAGTGTCATCTTCTACGCCGAGCATATGAGCAAGGTTAGCTGCCCAATCGAGTTTCGGGTCAGCAGGAATATGTTTGTTATTTTTATAACTTCTTCTATATATATATGCTGCTATCCCTGGCAATTTAGCAAGAAGGTTCATACTATCTTCATACATCGGGTCCCAGTATTCTGTTTTTTTCATTCCCTGGGAATAACGTTTTGCGAATATAGAATCTTTTTGTAGAGCAAGTATAGCAAGTGAGAATTGTGTCATTGGGTGCATATCAACGGGCAAAGAATCGATTATTTTGATAAGATAATCAGGGAGTTTACTTCTCCCTCTCCAGTCTTCAGTAATTTCTTTAACCTCTTCATCAGTTGGTATTTCGCCTGTAAGCATAAGATAGAAAATACCTTCAGGTAGAGGTTCTTCGCTGTCCTTGGCTCTCGGTAGTTTTTCTCGTAGTTGAGGTATATTATAACCTCTAAATCTTATTCCTTCCATCGGGTCAAGGAACGACGTCTCACAGATAAGACATTTAATATCGCGCATACCGCCGTAGAGTTGCGAGACTGTAACTTCAGAGATGACTTTATCTCCGTGCTCTTTCACGAGTTTTTTCATCTCAGAACTTACAGGTTCAATCTTTTGTGCCAATTTTGTTTTTAGGTTTGACATAGTTACCTCCTTTGAAAAACGCTGTCACTCTAATAATTCGGGCTACAGGCTCCAGGCTACGGACTACAGCCGGCTGGAGCCCGAAGCCCGGAGCCTGCTGAAAAGTCTTGAGTCTTGAGTCTTGAGTCTCGAGTCCTGTTTTGACTCACGACTTGCGACTTGTGACTCTTTTCATATCATCTTTAGTTTTTCATATATTGTGTAGAGCGCAAAAACGCAATAAC
>JBFMHD010000124.1:0-8120 GCA_040752395.1 Candidatus Hydrogenedentota bacterium | reverse complement strand
AAATCAAAATACCCTGTGCCGAGAGCATTTGGTGGGCCACCTTGATTGAAATTATCAATTATTAGTGGTTCGGCATGGACAGAGGCAAGAAGCAAGATAACGGAAAGAAAGATAACGAAAGAAGCAAAGTGAGAAGTATCAGGACAGGCTTCAGACTTCGGGCTACGGGCTACAGCCGGCTGAAGCCTGTAGTCTGTAGCCTGAAGCCAACATCCTTTAAAAAATTCAGAATGCCGAAATAATCTTTGAATCTTTGAATCTTTCAATCTACTATCTCCTGTTCTAAAACTCCAGGCCTACAGAGAAAAAATGAGTACTGCTTAATAGATAATGATGTTCATAGGAATAATCGAGTTGGAAAACGTCGTAACGAAGCCCGAACCCCATAGTACCGACCCATTTACTTGATCGCTGCTGGTAGCCACCAACGCGGATGCCGATAATTTTTTGGGGCAGCCAGTACTCAAGTCCTATATGCAGTTCTTCGTCATCCTCGTCATCAGCTATTTTATCAACATCGATATCAACATTTAAAAATTCTTCCCATTTAAAAGCAAGCCCGGTGCGGATATTTAATGGCAATCTATCAACAGCTCTGGTTTCCCATTCGATCTCAGGTTCTAAACAATCCTGGATTAAAACTCCTAAAGTGAAATAATCCCCAAAGCTATACATAGCACTTACATCAATCCCGAAGCCATTAGCATCAATATCATAATCTACATCATAATACTTAAGCGCTGCCCCGAGTCTTAAATTTTTCTTTATTTCGCAGCCATAAGCTATGGTAAAAGTATTTTCATTATAATCGATAAAATCTACTTTTGCGGAGGTACCGAAATGTCGCACCCCAAACCCGAGCCCACCTCTCCAGATGCCAGGCTGAATAAAAAAGATCTCACCATAATTTATCAAACCGAGACTGTATAAATCCCTATAATTTAAGATAATATTCTTTTTTGTTATTTGTGAGATACCAGCCTGGTTCCAATATACCGAAGAAGCATCATCCGAAATAGCGGTAAATGCATCCCCCATCCCTTTGGCACGGACTCCGGCACCGAGTCGGTCAAATGCAGAAGCATGTAATTGAGTGGAGAGTAGAAAGTCGAGGGTCGAGGGTCTGGCGTCAGGGGTTGTGGATCGTGAGACTGAGAAAATAAAAAATATGAAAATAGTAAATAATATTATCCTGCCTAATCTCATAATGTACTCATTGACCCTCGACTCTTTGACTCTTTGACTTATCTTATAACCCCTAACTCCTAACCACTAACCACTAATATTATCTCACCACTGCTACAATATTCGTATAATTTCCTGATCCGCCATTTGTGCCATTTGCACGGATATGAAATAAATAGAGACCGTTTCTTACTCGCTTGTTTGAAGCTGTTTTGCCGTTCCAGATAATTGAGTTAGTCCCGGCTTGTTGTATTCCTGAAGGCGATAAATCTATTATTCTGTCACCAGAAGAATCAACTATTTCAAATTTAACATTAGCAGGTTCAAGGAGATTATAGTTAAATCGTACATAATCCTGTACACCGTCATCATTTGGCGAGAATGGGTTATTTTCAACTAAAACAGATTGAATAATGCCACGATTTACCACTTCGCCTGGTGCCCCGAGATTTAATACTTCTAAATCATCGATGATTATTGAACCGTTTGCAGAGCCTGAGCCTGAAACAGCAAAATAAATTTTAGATACCAGTGAAAGCGAGAGGTCGTCATCATCACCTTTTGAGAATAAGCTTAATTCTGTAAATAGGAGATCAACAGTTTGCCAGTAAGCATACCCGGTTTTACTTAAAAACTTTTTATAAAATACAGTGTTATCTTTATCCGCAATTTTAACCTCAAGGTCTTTTGAGGCAGAACCACCATATAGCCTGAACCGTAGTCCTGTACCTCTGTTAAAATCAGCATACATTTCTCTATATGCAACAACCCAGGCACCATTATTCATAGAATAATCAAGTCTGAGGCCATAGCCTGAATATCCGCTCACCTGAGATTTAGTAATAGTTGCGTTATTATCAGCTGCGGTCGAATAAGCGACAAGATATGGTCCCTCAAAATCATCGATTGTAAATACTGGTCCTGGTGCAGGTGGGTTACGTATAAATTTTACATCATCTATATACACAGTGCCACTTGTTCTACTGATACCTTCTTCAAACCCGATAGCGAAATTACCGGTCATAGCATACCATCCGCTATCAGGTATCTCGCTTGAGCCACCTCTGTAGTTTTCAAGTACGATACAAACCTTTGTCCATGATGTTGGGACATTATAATAGGTAATCTTATGATTTTTATTTGCGCTACCGAGCTCGATTTTTAAAGATTCACCCTCATATTCACTTTTAATATAAAATTGGAGATGAGTAGCAAGATGCAGGTCAGTAGAATTAAGCGGGAAATAAGCGCCACAGTATTTAGAGCCTCTACTATATTCGATTTTAGCGCATCTTGCTCCTTCATAAGGCGATGTCTCATAATAAGATAACGTGCAAGAGACAGTTGCATCCTCAACATATACGCCGTTTGTACCACCGAAATTATTGGTGTTATTGCTGTCATTGAAATCATCAAGGGTTGAATCAGTGAATGTCTTTGTCTGGTATAATTCAAGGTCATCGATAATTATATAACCCGAGCCGTTACCACTAATAGCAAACTCAATCTTTTTTATAGTATCAGTATCAAGTGTTTTATCAGTAGTAGCATCACCGCCCCACCAGTATGAAAAATCAGGTGAAGGTCCTTCGAATTTTACGGTTGCGGTCTGCCAGGTCGGGCTTGCAGTTACACTATTCAAAGTGTACCCAAAGGTCTCGGTATCGCCATCAACAAGTTTAATCTCTAAATTATTGTTTGTACCGCCACCACGATATTTAAATCGTATAGAGTCACCACGTGTTAAATCAAGGCTTGTAAAACTACGTTCAATCTGGCTCCAGGAACCGGTTGTAAAAGTAAAAGTATGCATGATGGCAGGATTGCCATCCATATCAACCCTATCAACAGAATAACTTGTTCCATTATCACCGCTAACTGAATACGCACTAAAATTTTCCATATCATCGATGAGAAAAGCGTAGGCAGTAGATGTAGATAGAGGCAAGATAACGGCAAAGAAAGATAACGAAAGAAGCAAGATAACGGAAAACTGCGTAGTGGCGACTCTTGGAGTCGGCCGAATCAAGAAGCAATAGACAAAGGAAGAATTAATAGCCATATGAAATACCTGCATAATGCGAGCCGTTCATATCATCATCCGCACCTTTTAATGATATTCTAAATGCATAATCCAGCGTAAATTTAGATTTAAAAGTTGAGATTCCAAACCCGAATGATAAATTAGATAATCTTTCAGACCCGAACTCATAACCGCTTCGTAGAATAAGTAACCCGTTAAAGACAGGATATTCAGCGCCGAAATGACCAAAAAAATCGTCACCATTGAGTTCGCCTGATAATTCAACACATTTATAATGGTTATCTTTGGGTTTCACAAACGCTATCCCGATACGGAAAACACGTTCAACCTCATCTTTTGCTTTCAAACCCAAATCAGGTTTAGTAAGGTTCTCAAAAGAGAACCCTACACGCAATTTATTTTTTATCTCCTGCTGATAAGAGATATCAAAAGTAAAAGCGTCGATATCGTTCCCCTGCTGAAAAACAGGGTCGATTAATGTATATCTGTTAGCTTGATAGTCTTTACGTAAATATTTCAGACTGATACCAGCAAAGGCTTTATCAAGAAAATCAAAATACTTTGCGATATTTTTCGCATAGCCAATCAGAATAGCATCTTCGCTGTAAATATTAGTGCTTAAATTACCCCAGGCAAAACTCAATGAGCCATTACGTACAGGGCCTACGATGCCAAGATAACCCTGTCTGATATCATCATCATCAAGATTGATATAAGGCATAGCATAAGATGCAGTAAAACTCCAGTGTTTTCTATGAGAGGCCCCGGCAACACCATTAAATAATGACCCTTCATCCGATGAGATAGCAACCATCGAGCTGCCAACACCTATAATGCGAGGTGAAAGAGTAAAAGCATCAAACGAATGAATCACGGATTTAGAGATTAAAATTAAGATAGTTATAGCGGCTAATTTTTTCATTCTCAACTCTCTCTAATTGTAAAATGCAAAAGTCAAATTTATTTTAATTGTTTTTGCATTCTGCAATTTCCAATCTTCAATTTACAATTCAACATTCGTAGAACGTTGTAATGGCTTGAGGCACTGCCTCATCCGTCTCTTTGTCAACAAGGTTTCGCTTTTTTCGTGGAGAATCCGCTCTTTCAGTATGGCATAACAGTTACCTGATGGTAGAATGGCTTGAGGCACTGCCTCATCGTGCCAGGACTATGGTTCCTGTATGTGTTTGACCTGGGCCCTCTAATCTATAGATATAGACCCCGGATTTTGCAGGGTTACCTGAACGATTTTTACCATCCCATTCGATCTCAGTAGCACCTGTTGAAGTCAACTCGTCCACTAATTGTCCACGTAGATTAAATATTTTCAAGGTTACAACACCGCTACTAATATTTTCAAAATGCCATCGTGCTCGGTCATTGATCCCATCGCCATTTGGTGTGAATGGATTTGGTTCTGGGTTTATAATGCCGGTTAAGAATCTGAATTGACCTGTAATACCGGTTAATTCCTGTATCGCAAAAAGTGTAAAATGATTTACAGTACCCGTAATACTCTGAGTTTGAGTATTAACATTATTTGATACAAATATCCATTGTCCATTATCGTAATAATACATTCCGAGTTTTGAAGCAGCTTCGGTTAGTGGTACGTTACCAACAACATCTACAAAGCCGTCCGTGTTATGGTCATAATAGTGGATCACAATAGTAACCGGGCTAAAAAAATTTTTGACTTCAGAACCATTAGAATACTTATATGCTTTAAAATCATAAGAGAGAATATTTGAGAATGAGGTATCAACAGCGATTATTATTACTAAAGGTTCACTTGCAGCGCCGGCTGGAAAAGTAACATACGTAGCTGAGTCAGCATAACATCTGATAGTACCACCGCTTGCAGGTATTATTGTCCAGGAACCGGTTACACTTGTTTGAGGTATAGTATCACCATCTGAATCAAGAATGGTTGAAACTATTGATACTTGCGCACTCTCACCAAAATTAAGACCTGTATATGTTAATCTTACCGTGTATGAATCAATCCATACCGCAGAAGTAACAGTATCATTATTAATCTTAAAATCAGAAGAATCAAGAGAATTAGAATCAACAGGTAGATTAAAATAAATATATACTGTTGTCTGGTTAGCGATGATTGCAAGCGATAAAGTTGATACAACTGATGAAGCTATAGTATCCTCTGTTGAGACATTGGAAGCGAGGTCTGATAGACCACCGGTATGATAGATGGAAGCGGTTTCTGATAACGAGATAGGGGTTGATAAAGTTAATTGTAAAACACCTGGTTGTATCTCAGAAACCGATGATATCGATATCCCATTAACTTTGAATTGAGAAGATGAGAGGGTCGAAGCAGATATATCTTCATTCAAATACACTAAAATAGTTGTAGCACTTGTTATCAACGCACTAATCATAGAGGGGTTTGTTCTATCGTAATAACAGTTTGAGAAAGTGGAGGAAGCTGAGGTATTACCAGTGACATCCTCAGCAACCGCACGAATAGAAAAAGCCATTGTTTCGCTGATACCTGTATCATACCAGATAAAACTATATGTCTCGTCACTACAATCATACTCATTACTGATACGATACCAGGTAGTATTATCATACGAGTATTCAAACCAGACATAATGAAGTGTTGAGTCAGAAGACTCTTTAGCTGCGTTACAGGTTAAAATGTTCCAGGAATCAAAGATGTGGCTATTTGAGATTGTCTGGGTATCGTCTTTGAGATTGTATGGTGTAGCGGGATAAGAATCATCCTGGATACGAATATTGTCGATAATAATAGAATCACCCCAAGCTGCCATGTATATACCAAATCTTTGAACATCTGTAAAATTATCAGGACTTGGTGCATCCTGCCATTCACTATGTGTTAAAGGTATTATAGCTGTTCTCCAGATATCGTCAGTAATTGTATCTTCACCATCAATAAGGTTATTCCCATTACCAACTATTACAACTTTATTTTCATCAGCACCTGGTATATCAATGAGCCAGCCTTCAACTGGAGTAGTGGTTATTTTACCCTTAACATTGAATTTCAGGTTCATTTGACTACTATCGCCACCACTGATGTCATAAGATGGCAGTTCTACATATCTTGCGCCATTGGCACCTGTTATGTAAACATTATAAGCACAGGGTGAACTAACAAACTGAGTACTGATAAGCTGTCCATCGGTACCCCACCAATCACTCCAGTCAGTATTGAAGTTTGAAGTGGTATTACTATCATCAAAATTGTCTATCCATACAGGACTGGCTGCGGATACGAGTGCGAAATCATCTAAATAGATTGTTCCGTCACGATTATCTTCGAGGAAAACTAATTTTGTAATTGCGGTACTATCTTCGTCATAACAGAGTGAGCAAACAGGTATAGTTACTTTCTGCCAGTAGGTCTGGACGCCGTATTGCAAGAAATTACCGATGAATGGTCTTTTATCAGTTGCAGGTCCACCGCCATTATTGTCTTCGAGATTTATCCGGCAGTCGGCATTTGTAGCTGAACCTTTGACTCTGAATGTCAGAGCCTTGTATTGGCTGAAATTTTTAGGGGTAGGCCAGGAGATAATGGCTCCGCCATCATTACCAGAGACCACAAGTTTATAAGAATAACCGGTATTACCGAATCTTGATTCCTGAGTATAGACAGGTGTTGCTGTGTTCCAGCAAGTGTTCGATGTGCTTCCTGCCTCTATTTCAAGCGGGTCGCTCCCATCATCAAAGTTATCAATAAGTAGAGTTGTATTAGCGTGTAGAGATAAGGATAAGAAAAATATATTATAAATTGCGAATATTAAATTGCAAATTGTTTTTTTTCTTATCATTTTAAAATTTGCCTTTTTACCCTGTTAGATAAGTTAAAATGATATTTAATCATATATATCTAATGGGGTGAAATTTACAATTCGACATTCTAAAGAAAGTCGCATAGCTGATATGCCGTCCTGCAAAAGTAAATTACCCACCATTAGGCACAAAGTAGCAAAGGCACAGAAATCTATTTAATAAATTCGATTTCATCGACAGCAACCTCGCCGTCAAAACCTTCAATTTCAGAGATAGCTATCCAGATTGAAATGATATTTTTTGCATCAAGATTATTATCACCACCCCAGAAATATTCAAACTTTTCAAATGGTATTTTATACCTGTGCCATTTATTGTCCCGTGTTAAATCTTCTATACGATACCCATAATTCGTACCGTCTTTATCAACGAGTTTTAGTTCAATACGGTTATGATTACCAGTTGCTTTAAACCATAAGGAGATCTCTTTATACGGTATTAAATCAAGGCTAACATTTTTATAAATCTGTACCCATTTACCTTTAACAAGATCATACTCAAGTGCTACAGCGTTTCCTTTGTTTCCAGCAACTACACTGGTTTTAAGTTCAGTTCCTTCATCTTGTGATATTCTCCAGTCTGAGGATGATTCCATCGGCAAATAATATGGATCAGATTTTTCAACTTTAAGTGGCGCTTCGTCACTGAGTTCTACAGAAGTAACAGCGAGTTTCCCTTTACCGCCGTTCATCTTTGAGATCGCTATCCATATTGATTTTACATTATCCCACTCAAGATTACTATCGCCGCCCCAGAAATACCTGAAATCCGAAAATGGTATCAATAACTCTTTTACGTTACCATCTGTGTTCATATCTTCGATATTATAGCCAAAATTCGTTCCATCGCTGTCAACAAGTTTTATCTCGATACGGTTTTTCTCACCTTGCATAGCAACCTTAAGTTTGATTGAAGTATATTCTTTCAGGTTCAGGTTTTTATTCTGCCATACCTGTACCCAGAACCCTGTGCCGAGGTCGTAATCCATCTCAAAACCATCTTTTATTTTATTTATTTTTAAAGATGAGCAAATATCTACTGATAA
>JBFMHD010000123.1:0-8185 GCA_040752395.1 Candidatus Hydrogenedentota bacterium | reverse complement strand
GTTTAAATCTCCCATATCTTCTCGCAAGAACTATTCTATTTGAACAAATCTACAGGTCTTTAACAATTATTAAAAACATACCGTACCAGCATTAGGTAGTGTCAACCCACGGTTATGAGGTCTCTTTTAAAACCTCATTTTTTAAAGACGGGTCTTGTGACCCTCTTTACATTATATTGAAATTACAAAAAATAAAAAATGTAGTGAGCATCTTTAGATGCGATAAACAGGGTTTTTCAGAAACCTCGTTATATTAAGAAGCGAGATTAAGAAACCACATTGGTGAGTAATATGATGTGCAACCTGGTTTAAAAATTGTTGCATAATAATGTGAAGAAATTTATAATAGTAAAGTATGGAGATAGATAAATCATTTTTTCAAAAGATTGAAGAATATCTTAAAAGGTCGTTCTCTGACTGGCCTTATAATATTATTCTGAAATCAGATGGCAAAATATTACTTGGAAGTAATAACCGACCTCACCCTTTCTGCGAACTCATACATTCAAGTGATAAAAGTAGAATAGAGTGTGAGGAATGCTGGGCTGATATCACTTCAAAAGGCCTAGGATCTCCACATTCAGTGATAAATACCTGCCCATTTGGTTTAATAATAATCTCTTCAAAATTTCAGCTATCAGAGAAAGAACGTTATACGATACTACTGTGCGGTATAAGACAGATAGGCTCTACACTGCCTGATTTCAGTAAGATTGCAGCTGATTATAGTTTCAAACCTGAATTTTTATTTTCTTCTTATGAGAGTGTCCCTTTAAAACGGTTTTCTGAAATCTCGACTGATTTAAAATATTTAAATACTATCTCTGAGCTTATAAGTAAAGAGACTTATACTCCTTCAAAAAGTCTTGAGCTTGAACAGCTTGAGACAATAAGGGACCTCTCAATATTTATTACCTCGACCCTTGATATCCAGAAGATACTGGATGTTGTTTCAGGCGCTTTAGCGAGTGTAATCAATACCGATGGTAGTTTTATACTGTTAAAAGATACATCTACCACAATACCGCGCTTTTTTCTTGAATCCGGGTGTGGTGTTCCTGAAGAATTTATTCATCATATCGAGATTTCAGAGGATAAAATCGAAAAATTTCTTTTAGAGATAAAGAATAATACTTCAATCTCAATGCATTCTGAGGAATCAAAATATTTCCCTTTAATAATCGGTTCTTTACCAAATATAAGCATTCGTTCTCTTTTATGCGTCCCTATTACTTATAATGAAAATATCGAAGGAATAATTTTTCTTTTCACAAAAAATTTTAGACATTTTTCAGATAAAGAAATTGATTTTGTATTAACCCTCTCAAATCAGATATCCGGTGCTCTGCGAAACGCAAAATTCTACGCTGAAATGACGCGTAAAACAAAAGAACTCTCCTTACTTTTTGAAAAATCTAAGTTCTTAAGTGCCTCTCTCAGCTTATCAACTGTTCTTAATAATATCGTCCAGTACAGCTGTGAAGTTATTGGCGGCCGTGGCTGTGTTCTGCGAATATTAAATGAGCAGAATGAATTACAGATAGTATCCCATTACGGTATAGACCCTGATTATTCGTACGATAGTTCACGAAAAATCGGCGAGGGGCTTGCCGGTTGGGTAGCTAAACATAAAGAAAGCGTTCTTATACCAGATGTCTCTAAAGACCCAAGATGCAGTAAAATAAATAAAAGTGCTGTCCATTCTGCTATCTGTATACCATTGTTAGAAAAAAATAACGTTATAGGAACGATTACTGTTTACGATAAACTAACACCATCAGGTAATATCACAAATTTTACTGATGCTGATTTACATCTATTGTCAATTTTTGCTTTACACGCTTCACAATCATACAGCAATGCCAAACTCCATCATCAGCTCTCTGAACGGGAAAGAGAAAAAGATAAAAGTTATAATGAACTCAATCTCATAAACAAAATTAGTGTTTCACTTCTTGGCGCAATGGATCTTGACCAGATAATGTATATCATCTCTACTGCTGTAACCGCTGGTGTTGGGGTCGGTTTTAATCGCTGTGTTATATTTCTAGAGGACGGCGATCTTCTTGTTGGCACCTTTGCTATTGGACCAGCTACTATTGATGAAGTGGATATACTCTGGAGAAGTGCTCAGAAAGTCGGGATACGTCTTGAAGACTTTTTCTATACCGATATCGATATAAAAAATATAAAAGAGAGTAAATTCAATAAACGTGTCTGTAGCGTTAAAATACCGCTCAAAGACAAAGACTCAGTCCCGATTGTAAATTTTCTCCAGGGATATCCTTTCACTGCTCATATCGACCCACCTACAAAAATTCATCCCCTCTTTTTAAATCTTGTCGATGCTGATACCATGGTAGTAGTACCCATAGTCTCAAAAGAAAAAAATATAGGTATCTTATCTGTAGACAATTTATACACCAAACAAAAACCAACAAAAGAAAAAGCCTCGAGTCTCCAGACAATCGCAAATCTTGCCGGACTATCAATAGAAAGTGTCTCATTATATCAGAGACTTACTAATGCACATTCGGAATTGAAAGACACCACAGATAAGCTTATTCAGGGCGAACGATTGGCTGCTGTTGGTCAGATGGCTTCTACTATCGCACATGATTTCAAAAATCCACTTTCCTCTGTTGGCGGTTATGTAAGACGAATGCTCAAAACAGGTTACAGAGCTGATTATTTACACATTATTCTTGAAGAGACCGAGAGACTTGAAAAGATGGTTGAAAATATCCTTGATTATACCCGCGAATATACTCTAAATAAAAAGGCTGTAAATGTAGAAAACCTTCTTAAAAAATGTATAACTCTCTCGCCTAAATTTGAAAATTATAACTTTGAGTTCCAGAAATTTGAAGAGATACCGTGGATTAATGCGGATGAAAGCCTTCTTACCCGAGTATTCCTGAATGTTATAGATAACGCTGCCTCAGTTAGTAGCCCACACCAGATTATTAATATCACTTTGAGACATCGAAGTGATAATACTGTATCAGTAGAAATTAGAGACCGTGGCCCGGGAATAAAAAAAGAACACCTTGATAAAATATTCGAACCGTTTTATACAGATAAAGAACAGGGAACCGGCCTCGGGCTCGCTATCGCTAAAAGAATATTATCCTATCATAATGGCACCATTGTGGCTGTAAACCATCCTGAACAAGGCGCTGTCTTTACAATCATATTGCCAATAGCTTGAAAAATCTCTATCTTCTCTTTCAGTTTACTTTATGTTTCATCTTTAAATGCGTGTACACTATTTGAATAAAACAATTTCTGTAAATAATAAGTTGATCGGGTATCTCATTGCAGAAGTCAGAAAAAACTTTGTGCCTTTGTGCCTCTTGCTTCTTGATATCCCCTCAGTCTACTACGGGTCTTGTGACCCTCACTACATTATATTATTGACCTCTGCATTAGTAATGAGACTAATTTTGCAATTTGCATTTAATCTTTTTATCTTTGTACCTTTGTGCCTTTGTTTAGAAGCAAGAGGCAAGATAACGGAAAAGAAAGATAAAGTGTCTTTTCTTTGTACAGTCTCGTTATTTATACAGCATTAAATAATTATATTGGAATTACAAAAAATAAAAAATGTAGTGAGCATCTTTAGATGCGATAATCAGGGTTTTAAAAGAGACCTCTTTATGAATTTTTTTGTATTCCCTCAGAACGTGTGAAATAATCAACATTAATACCTGCTAACTTTTTTATTATCAGTCCCCATTTTCTAAAAAAGTCTAATTTTTTCACACGTTCTCAGTCTATGGTCTGTATTTTGAACCAATGGTAGGCGTTTTCTCTTGTTCCCTAAATATATATCTGTAAGAGATTCGGTGCATAGCACCGAAATTTTCCTGGTCCTCGTATGTATAATCTAATGCCCCAAATCGAGGATATTTAAACCCACAACCAAACCTTAATCTGCTATCATCCGGTTGCCTTGAATCAAAACGTGCGCCCATCCTTAATGATAACATCTCAGCCCAGACATATTCAACTCCGAGATTATAAGAATCATCGTCTTCATATTGGTATTCTGCTGTGAATAAAAGCGAATCTAAAATCTTATATGATAGACCCACAGCTGCTGTTAGTGGTAAATTATCAGAAGCATTGCCAAGGTCTATATCAGGTCCGATATTCCGAATAGCTATACCACCCTTGAGTTCACCATATTCTTTATATAACGGAACCTTAAGAAGTGCACCCAGATCAAACCCAACAGTAGTTCCACTCACAACATCAAAATCCTCCCTTAACCATCTTACATTAGCACCAGCTGCCAAGTAATCTGTTATTTTAAACGCTCCGTTAAGCGTTACTGCAAAACTATTAACACTCAGTTCGCCATTAGCGGTCCCGTTTTCATCTCTTCTTATGTCATCAAACGAAAAATAAAATATATCGCCCCCAACAGCAAATCTATCCATAAACGGATAAACTATAGAAAAACTATTTAAATTTATCTCATCAAATAAATTGAGATATGCAGCCCCTAGTTCCGGGGTTTTTATAATTGCTGAAGCTGATGGATTGTATGTTAAGCTATAAACATCGTCTCCAGCTGCAACATACGCTTCGCCGAGCGCAGCAGGCCGCGGATGAGTTACCATCTCAAGAAAAGAAGCACCATTAGGGGTACCAGATTTTAGTATGCTCGCACTACTTAATAAAATTACTATGAAAAATTTGAACCTTTTCATTTTACTACCACTACGAACCCTTTCGCTTCCCCCCTGCTGCCTTTAATATGATAGGGATATATCCCTGCTGAAACTCTTTCGTTCGAAAAATTTATACCACGCCATACAGCTTTACCATCTGTGCCATCAATATCACTGCTCGGTATCGTATATACCTCTCTGCCTTTTATATCATACAATTTTATCAACGCCCCTTGCGTTATAGCATCTGATTCTATCGTTGTATAAGTGTAGGTTCTAAAATCAAGCGGATTAGGATAATTAACACTTGTTATCGATGTTGTAGCATTGATACTTAAGTATTTCAGTGCTCGATATAAGTTAAGCCTTCCTGCACCTGTATAAATATCTATACCAGCTGGTAATAAATCATCAGCTGTATTTTTTAATATCGTTAATATTCTTGAAGGTGTGAGAGTGTTATTAAGATAATATAATAATCCAGCTGCTGCTGAAACCATTGCAGTTGAAAAACTTGTGCCGTCTTGGTCCTGTGTTCCACCACCAACTTTATAACTAATAATATCAACCCCTGGTGCAACGATATCAAGTTCTGGCCCTATGTCAGAAAACGCACACCGTAAATCGTTCCTATCACTTGCCCCAACAGCTATAACAGAAGAATAATTAGCAGGAAAATCTATTGTATTACCACCACCATTACCAGCAGCTGCTACAAGTATTACATTCTTACTAAGAGCATAATCTATAGCAGAAGCAACTGTATTGTCATAGGTTCCAGCATCATTCCCAAAACTTAAATTCAATACCTTTGCATTGGTATCCACAGCATACCTAATCGCACACGCTATAGAATCACTATAACTCATGCCATCATCATTAAATACTCTTATATCAAATATTTGAGCATTCCAGATAATCCCGCATAACCCTGTAGAATTATTACCCTTTGCACCTATAATACTTGCGATAGCTGTGCCATGATGCAGATTCTCATCTATGAATCCATCGTCATCATCGTCAGTACCATTACCAGCACTGATCGTTGAAGAGTTATCAGAATCAACAAAATCAAACCCGGATACATAAGAAACATAATCATTAGCAGAGGTATCAATCCCACAATCAAGAACCGCTATCCTTACTGTGGTATCACCTGTTGTAATATCCCATGCGTTCTGAGCCTTTATATCAGCACCGATTTTACCACCACCCTGACCTGTATTATTCAAATACCATTGCTCTGAGTATAGTGGATCCGCAGGGACTGCTTTTAGCTCATATTTATAATTAGGCTGAACAAATAAAACACCTTTCTGTGTTTGCAACTCTTTTATTTTAGTATTTATATCCTCACCTGGTAATAAGTTTATTTTAATAATAGATATTTCATTAGTCTGTATAACTTCTTTTGGTTGATAAAGACTTGATAGATTAAGCCCTTTTTTTGTCTTTTTTATACCTACAAGTAAAACACCTTCCTGATATGGAACCGCGCTGCACTCTGTAATCACATACGTGCTTTGGATAAAATAACTAAGTATAAAAGTTATAAGTAGTAATCTATAAGTTATGATTTGTTTAAATTTATGCATATTCGGTTCTCTCTTCTTAAATTATTATCGGTATAAAAGAACTTTTTATTGAATTTTTTAATGCTTTAAGTATAAATTAAGCACTCTACTAGAACGTGTGAAAAAATTAGTGGTTAGACCAGCAGGTCGCCTTCAGGTAACCATTGTAGGATCATATTTATTATGAACATAGGATACTTTATAGAGTCTTCCTGTATAGCCGGCGCACAAAAATCTTTGTATCTTTTATTAAAATATACTGATAAAAAATACAATAATTATGTTTTTTGTCCTGATGATGGCCCATATTTTGAGAAATTTGCTTCTGTCTCAAAAAAGGTTATAACACTAAACTTAAATAAACGCTTTGACATAAAAGAAATCTATAGAATTAGAAATCTAATCAAAGAGTATAATCTTGATATAATAAACTGCCAGACGCCAAAGATCGGGATATGGGCTCGATTAGCCACGTTTTTTCTTTTAGATAAACCATATATAATTATGACTATCCATGGCTTTGGGTTCAGAGCATATCTCGAACGAACTAAAACCGGGTTTTATGACAGAACAAGAAAAAGAATACTCTTTATACTTGAGCGGTTCCTTGATCTTTTTACTGATTATTTCATCTTTGTCTCAAAAAACGATTATGAAAAATCAATAAAAAATAGTTTTTATCCGACTCCAAAAATGAGATACATACCAAATGGTATCGAATTAATAGACCCTCTTACTATTACTATTCCAAAAGAAATAAAGAAAAATAATAAGGATATCTTTAGAGTGGGTTATATAGGAAGATTCTCTATCCAGAAATCAGTTTCTGTGCTTGTTAAAGCTTGTATAGAGCTTCTAAAAGAAAATTATAATATAGAGTGTATACTTGTTGGTGATGGTGAAGAGAAAGAAAAAATAATAAGTTTAATTGAGGGTTCAGGTTATAAGAATAAATTTATCTTCACCGGTGAAGTTTTTGATGTGATGCCTTATATAAAAACTTTTGATACGCTTGTTTTACCATCACTATGGGAAGGATTACCACACATTTTAATTGAAGCCGGGCTCCTTGGCATACCTGCGATTGCTTCTGATGTTGACGGTAATAAAGAGATAATAATAGATGGTTATAATGGCTTTCTTTTTCCGTCTAACGATATCAATAGTTTAAAAAGTCGATTAAAAATCCTGATTGATAATCCGAACAAACTTTATGAATTTTCAATAAACATTAAAGATACAATAACAAAATATTTTGATATAACTAAAGTTATAAATTCTTACGAAACTTTTTATAATACTTTATTTTAATCAATCCATCTCAATAGTTATTACCTATTTTCTTTCTCTCGACCTTGGGTCTCGTCCACTCCAGGCACGGCAATTTTCTTCCGTTCACTTCCTTGTGAACTCTTCCTCCCATAAGGTCAGCTGAAAATTGCCTGTTCGAATCCCTTATCAAACAACTCTTTTTTTTCTCACTTCTCACTTCCCACTTCTTACTTTTAACTTTTGTATTCAGAGGGGGAGGGATTCGACCTTCCATAATTTTTACATCACGTAAAAATTATTACAGGCTGGGCATTTTGCTGCCATTCACATCCCTGTGAATTTTCCCTCCCATAAGGTCGGCGCAAAATGCCTGTTCGAATCCCTGTAATTAACTGGCGGAGGGGGAGGGATTCGAACCCCCGAGAATCTTTCGACGCTGCCGGTTTTCAAGACCGGTGCCATCAACCAAGCTCGGCCACCCCTCCTCTGAAAAACACTGTAACTCTAATAATTCGGGGTACAGGCTACAGGCGACGGACTACAGCCGGCTGGAGCCAAAAGCCCAAAGCCTGCTGAAAAGTCTTGAGTCTTGAGTCTTGAGTCTCGAGTCCTGTTTTGACTCACGACTTGCGACTTGTGACTCTTTTCATACTTTGTGCC
>JBFMHD010000122.1:0-8321 GCA_040752395.1 Candidatus Hydrogenedentota bacterium | reverse complement strand
ACTTTAAGCGGCTGGATTATAACATCTGTTATCATAATTTTCGGTTCAGGTGGTCCAGACAAGTCCCAATTCTCTGGCTTTATTAACATAATAATCTATCTGGTCGATTGAAAAATCATACATATTTTTTTGATCCTGATAATACTCTTTATACCATAAAGCAGTAAGCCTCACAGTTTCATCAAACGAGAGAACAGAATGCCACTTTAATCTGTTCAGGGCTTTGTCACAGCAAAGTTTTAAAAGGATAGATTCTTTTTTATCAGAGTCATCCGGTATATGTTTCCATTTATGTTCACCAAAATATTTTAAAAACATCTCGACGAGTTCTCTGACGGTTCTAATAACCTCACTATCTGGTCCAAAATTAAAGCTCTCGCCAGAAAGATTATTCGGTTGAGTTATAAGGTTTGCTCCCAGCCATAGATACCCGCTTAAGGGCTCTAAAACATGCTGCCATGGTCGAGTCGATTCTGGGTTTCTAATGATAGGTATTTTTTCTTGTTCCAAGCTCTTATACAGTCAGGGAGTATCCTGTATTGTGCCCAATCGCCTCCACCGATAACGTTTCCTGCACGTACCGTTGCTATCTTAACAGATTTCTTCTTTTTAAAAAAAGATTCAATATATGCTCTCGTTGCAATTTCAGCACATGCTTTTGATGCGCTGTACGGGTCTTCGCCCCCAAGAGTATCTATCTCTCTGTATCCAAAATCCCATTCTTTGTTTAGATAACATTTATCACTTGTAATTATGACAGCTGCCTTCACAGTTCTTGATTGTTTTAAACACTCAAGGACGTTGATTGTTCCGCCAATGTTTGTATCAAAAGTCAATTTCGGCACATCAAATGATTTCTTAACAATAGACTGTGCAGCCAAATGAAAAACTATCTCAGGTTCAAAACTATCTATAGCTTCTTTGATATCTTCAAGGTTACGAATATCAGCCTGAAAATGCGTAATATTATTCTTTAAATTACACACTTCGAAATTACATGGTACTGAGGGATTATCTAATGAAAAACCTGCAACTCTAGCTCCTAATTTAAGCAACCATAAAGTAAGCCAAGAACCTTTAAAACCAGTGTTTCCTGTTACTAAAACACGTCTGGTATTGTATACGCTATTAAAAAGATTTACCAGATTTTCCACGGTGCCTCTCCTTTGCTCCATAAAGTTTCAAGAAGCTGTTTATCACGATAAGTATCCATACATTGCCAGAAACCATTATGTTTGAAAGCCATTAACTGACCATCGCTTACCAGTCGTTCCATCGGCTCACCCTCTAAAACACATTCATCGCCATCAAGGTACTCTAAAAATTTCGGTTCAAATACAAAAAAACCTCCGTTAATCCATCCTTCTCTAATTTGAGCTTTTTCTTTAAAAGAAATCACCTGTTTATCATCAACAATAATCTCGCCAAACCGTGCCACAGGTCTTACCGCAGTTACAGTAGCGATCTTTTTATGTTTTTTATGGAACTCAAGCAAGTGTTTTATATTAATGTCAGCGACACCATCGCCATACGTCAGCATAAATGTATTTTTACGCAATTTGTCACGGAGACGATATAGTCTACCTCCGGTCATCGTGGAAAGACCTGTATCGACAAGATCAATCTTCCAATCAATATGTTTACGTCTTACTGATTTTGCTTTCCCGTTCTTCAGTGTAATAGTAAAATCATTTGCTAAATAATAATAATTCAGAAAATATTCTTTTATGATCTCACCTTTATAACCGAGCGCAAGAACGAATTCACGATATCCCCAATGATAATATATATTCAATATATGCCAGAGAATTGGTTTGCCTCCAACCTCAACCATCGGTTTTGGTTTTACCTCTGTTTCTTCACGCAATCTTGTGCCTAACCCACCACATAAAATTACCGTCTTCATAGTCGTTCTATCTCCTTTTTTAAGATTTTTATAATTCTATCCTGGTCTTGTTTAGTGAGCTCTGGATGTAGTGGCAGACTAATTAACTCTTTGTAAATCCGTTCAGTTACTGGTAATCTTTCATTTTTATTCCTGAAATAAGATAATAAATGATTCGGATAATAATGTATACCGGTCTCAATGTTATGTTTCTCAAGAACACCTCTTAATCTATCTCTTTTATTATTCAAGATTCTTATAGGAAAAATATGTGGCACAACTCTATCATAGTCATCAGGAAATAACTCAATATCTTTTATCTTGCTTAATCTTTTATGATAATTTTTAGCCAGAATCTGTCTTTTTATTTTAAACTCTTTTTCAAATCTTGCAAGTTGCACAATTCCTATAGCAGCGAAGAGGTTGCTCATATGATATCTATATCCCTGAAAAAAAACATCAAATTCCCAGCTCCTTTTTCCATTATATCTTTTCTCCGTATCTTTATGAACACCTAATAACCTGGCATCTCTTACATATTCTAATACCTTGTTATCCGAGGTCACAACAGCGCCGCCCTCACCAGATGTTATATTTTTTATACCATCAAAACTAAAACATACGATCTCACCAAAAGACCCTATTTTTTTATTTTTATAAATCGTTCCAAAGGCATGGGCTGCATCCTCTACAACATGTAAATTATACTTTCTTGCAAAATTATAAATTTGCTCCAAATTACCAGTTCTGCCAGCATAATGTACCGGTAGAATCACCTTTGTTTTATCTGTTATTTTTCTTTTTGCGTCATCTAAATCTATGGTACAAGTTTGCGGCACTATCTCGCAGGATACCGGTTTATAGCCTGCAGCTTTTATAGCCTGGTATGTGGCAACATAGGTCAAAGATTGAACCAGAACCTCAGCACCTTGATTAAGATTTAATGCCATTAATGCAAGATGTAAAGCTGCGGTACCTGAATTTACACATACCACTTCTCGCTTCAGGTATACTTTTAATTTCTCCTCAAACTCTTTAACAAAATCACCCATACCTAAATAGCTATGATCTATAACTTTAGAAAGAGCCTTTTTTTCTCTAATACCTACAACAGATTTCGATAACCTGATCTTTTTCATAATATTAACTTTTGCAATTTTTCAATAAAATAACTCGTTATTCTTTTTAGTATTGGTATGGGGTATTCCATAAATCTCGGAACAAACCACTGAAGAAACTTAAATGGTTTGTTTTTTAAAAAAGAAAAATATAAATAAGTCTTGCCATCCTGTAAAATTTTCTTTAATTCCTCATCTGTCCATTCTTCAGTTGTAATAGGGAACCCCCTGATATATAAATTATCAAGAGAATAATTCTTTGAAAAATATTTTTTTTCTTTACATATCTCATATATTTCAGAGCCGGGATATGGAGCAGCTACTGATATAAAAGGTTCATAGATCTCAAGTTCTTCTGCAAGTTTGAATGTATCCCAGATCTGTTCTTTGGTTTCCCCTGGCATACCAACAATCAAAAATATACCCACCTTTAATTTGATTTTCTTAGCGTATTTTATCAGGTTTTTAATTTTTTCAAGTCTAATCGGCTTTTTAATAATATTATCTAAAACAAACTGGTTGCCGGATTCGATAGCGAAGCTAACTCTCGAGCACCCACTCTCTTTCATTTTAAAAAGAAAATCTTCTGTTACTGTCCATGCAGAGAAGCCATTGGGAGTATTCCATATAAAATTGAATTTTTCCTGTATCATCATATCCAAAATTTTGTTTGCTCTTTTAACATCAAGATTAAAATTATCATCTTCAAACATAATTTCTTCGATATCGTATTTTTCTTTTAATTCTCTCATTTCTAAAATAACATTTTCAGGAGAACGAACACGATATTTGTGTCCCCATACTTTATGTGCGGAACAGAAAGTACATTTAGCGGGACAACCGCGGGAGGTTATAATCGGAGAAAATCTCTCTCGCTCTCTTGTGCCGTGAGATGACTTTAAACCAAAATAATCTTTCATATTCAATAACTCTCTTGCAGGGAACGGCAAAGAATCGAGATCAGTAATATATCTTGTTTTGGGGATTATTTTTATATCTCCATTATGCCGAAAACCCACACCATCTAATATCGAGAAATCTTTCTTCCCTTCAATAGTATCAACTATATCAAAAAGCGTCTGTTCACCTTCACCAATCACAACCCAATCGAGATTAGGGTCTGATAGCACGAGTTCCGGCATCGCTGAAGGATGCGGGCCACCCGCTATATTAATAATATCCTTATTAATTTTTTTTGATATCTCAAATATTTTATGGGCATTTTCTCGCTGTTTTGTAAACAAGCAATTAACACCGACAACCTCGGGACTTTCTTCGATAATTATTCTTTCAATTTTTTCAAATGGCAACCCGATTCTAATTATCTCTTCAGTGATAATTTCTCTATTGTTCCATCCATTAAGTAGAGAATCCACAATCTTTACTTCTATCCCCCTGAGTCTTAAAACCGCGGCGATATATGCTAAACCTAAAGATGGGAGTGGATTAATATCTATATAATTTTTGAAGGTATATGCTGGTGGTACAAAGAGCAAAACTTTTTTAATTTTTCTATTTTTCATTTTATATTAATTTTTAATAATTATTCAAAATATTCTTCTATACTTCTTATTATATAATCCTGCTCTTCTTTTTTCATTTGATGGTAAAGAGGAAGAATAATAGAATTGTCCGATGCATATTCAGAATTTTTAAGGTTGCAGTTTTTCGATATTTCAATATATGGTTTTTCTCTATGTATGCACATTATCCCCCTTCTTGTTGAAATATGTTTGCTCATTAAATAATTCATCAATCCATTTCTTGTTTTATTCTTTTTACTTTTTATATATACACAATAAGATTGATAATTGGTATAAGCATATTCAGGGACAAATGGAGTAATTAAATAATCTTTATTTTTAAATTTCTCATTATATCTTTGAGCAAGCCTTATTCTTTTTTCAATAATTTCTTGTAATTTATTAAGCTGTTCAATACCTATCGCTGCTTGTAAATCTGTTAATCTGTAATTATAACCGACAATATTATATTTTTCAAAAATAACTTTATTAGAAGAATGTCTTTTAATATCACTTACAGACATACCTTGATGTCTAAGCAATCTAATATATTTTTCATATTTCTTATTATTAGTGGTTATCATACCTCCTTCACCCATAGTTAATAATTTTCTTGGATGAAAAGAGAAACAAGCCAGGGTGGAATCAGCGCCTATAAATCTGCCTTTGTATTTAGAACCTATAGCGCAAGCAGCATCTTCAATAACTTTTAACTTATGTTTTTCAGCAATTTTATAAATCCTGTCCATATCAGCAGGGAGACCCATCTGATGAACTACAATAATAGCTTTAGTATTAGGACTGATCGAATTTTCTATTTTGTCTGAGTCTATATTAAAGGTACGCCAATCTATATCAACAAAAACAGGTTTGGCACCGCAATACAAAACAACGTTGGCAGTTGCAATAAAAGTAAGCGATGGAAGGATCACTTCATCATCTCTATCTATTTGATTAACTATTAGTGCGAGATGAAGCGCTGTAGTACAAGAGGAGACCGCAATCGCATATTTTGCATCTATAAATTCACAAAACCTTTTTTCAAATTCAGCCACCTTAGTCCCCTGAGTTACCCAGCCGGAACGAAGCACTCGGCATACGCTGGTTTCCTCTTTCTTGTTAAAAAATGGTTTAATAATTGGAATATTCTTCATAATAATTTTATAAATCAACCGCTAAATTTTTATTTCTCCATTCAATAAGTTTTTTTAATCCCTCTTCAAGCGTAAAGCGAGGTTTAAATTTTAACATTTTTTCTGCTTTTTCGGTATTGGAAAGTCGGCGACGAACTGGATTTATCTTTCTTTCCTCTCTAAATTCTATTTTAAGAGAAGAGCCTGTAAGTCTTAATATCATATTAAGGAGCTCAATTAAACTGGTTTCACTACCGGAACCAATATTAAATACGTCTTCTCTAATATCACTTTTCAAAGCCAAAATATTGGCAAATGCTACATCCTCTACATAAATAAAATCCATTGTTTGTTTACCATCCACAAATATTACAGGAGGTGTACCCCTATCAATGCAATCAAGCCATCTAACCATTACCTCGGTGTAAACGCCGTGTAAATCCATTCTTGGTCCATAAACATTGAAATATCTTAAAACTAAATAATTTAAATTATACATATCATTATATGCTCTCATTAATTGTTCATTAAATAACTTATAAGCGCCGTAGAGTGTGCGATTATTATAGGGAGATGATGGCCTTCCGGGGTTGGAAAGAAATCTGCCTGTCCATAAACCGAGGCACTTGAAGCAAGAATTAATTTTTTAATTTCTGCTTTAAGACACGCTTCAATGACATTTAAGGTACCCTCACACATTACTTCAAAACTTTCGCGTGGTTCTTCAGCACATCTTGTAATTCTAATAGCTGCTTGATGCGAAACATAATCAATACCTTTCATACATTTTTCAACAAGACTCTTATCTCTAATATCACCCTGTATAAAATTAATTTTGCCACTCTTAAATGCCTCTCGAAGGTTATCTAATCTTCCTCGAGAAAGATTATCGATGATCACAATCTCTGAAACCTCTTCTTTTATCAGCAGATCCGCTATGTGTGAGCCGACTAAACCTGCTCCGCCTGTTATAAGAACACGACTATCTTTTAGGTTCATTTATCCCTCTAAATATTTTTTTATTGTATTTGTAACAGTTACTACATCTTCTTCATTTCTTTCGAACTCTTCAACGTATTCTCCTAAACAAAAAGCTGATTTTCTACATACCACGTCGATCTTGTCTATTATTTCGTCTCTAAGTAATAAATATTGTTTATTTAAATCAATAAATTTAATCTTGCTCATCCCACTCTTCTTCTTCCACCGGTAAGTAAGTGACTTCTCTTTATCAGCCTGGCTGGTACCCCTGTAACAACCCCCCCTGCTGGAACATCCTTAGTAACAACAGCACCAGCACCAACTATAGAATTAGAACCAATAGTTACACCACACATTATTATCGCTCCTGAACCGATAGAAGCACCTTTTTTTACTAAAGTAGGGATACATTTCCAATCTTTATCTGTTAACATTTCACCATTGGCATTAGTGGCTTTAGGATATTTGTCATTTATAAAAACAACATTATGACCTATAAAAACATTATCTTCGATGGTTACTCCTTCACATATAAAGGTATGGGAAGATATTTTACAATTTTTACCTACTTTGGCATTCTTTTGTATCTCTACAAACGCTCCGATTTTTGTTCCGTCCCCAATCTCACAGCCATATAAATTTACAAACGAAAAAACTTTAACATTCTTCCCTAATTTCACATCTTCTTTTATTATACAATACTTCATAATCTCCTCTTCAATATATAAAAATCAGTAATAAATGGATCTTTTAACTCCTCGGGCCTATTATATTGATCTATAATTAAGTAATTATTAACGATATAATTCATTAATTCTTCAGATATAGTTCTTAAATATGGACCACCAGAAAGATAATCTTTATCTTTACTCACATATAGATCATAATCTTTCTGATTAATAATTATAAATAAGTAATCTTTTAATCTATTTATTAAATCAGATATCGCTTGTGGTGTCAAACAATCCCTTCTTAAAAAAATATAATAATTTTTGTGATTGTAATACGTCAAATTATATAGCATCTCCATATCTGTAAAGCTATCAACCACATAATATTTTTTATTACTAACGGTTTTATTTATAATAGCAATGCTCTTTTTTAGTTCATCTGCTTTTTGAGGCGGCAGTTTAAAATCAGCTCGTTCATTTACTATCTTATAATCAGAATAAACACCCCTGCAAATTTTAATAAACTGCGAAGATATAAGCGGCACAGAATAAAATAATGCAAAACATATGATTAAAATAAAAATAAATCTGCTTTTTAATAAAATTTTATCAAAAAAATAAGAAAATACTAAAATAAAAACAATATATTTCGATATTAAAATCCAGTAGGATTCAACAGGATAACACATTAAAATGCCGATTATTGATAAAACAGAGAGCTTTAAATCAACTGGATTATATGTTTTTTTCTTCAAAAGATTATATGATATAAAAATAGAAACAAACATATTTATCACAAAGAAAATTATAAAGTTCCCTGTCCATCTAAAAAAACCATAGATCTCCGCTAAATTTAGATTTGATATAAAACCAACTAAATGTTCGACCCCGAGTTTAATGTGAAATAAAAAAGAATATTCATAAACTGTCCTGTGTTTAAATGGTACTAAAAATATATTATAAAGATATTCATCAAAACCTATAACCGCTCCAAAATAAAGAATCCACAA
>JBFMHD010000121.1:0-8350 GCA_040752395.1 Candidatus Hydrogenedentota bacterium | reverse complement strand
GGTTGAACCTTATTGATAATAAGAAACTTGCATTTTTATGGGTGAAAGGGTTTCCATTGTTTGAGTGGGATGAAAAGGAGAGAAGATATGTTGCGGTTCATCATCCATTTACGTCTCCGCGATTAGAAGACATAGAGTTTTTAACTACTGACCCCTCTAAAGTTAGAGCCAGAGCTTATGATATTGTACTTAATGGCGTGGAGATAGGGGGGGGCAGTATCAGGATACACAGACAGGATATTCAGAGCAAGGTATTTTCTCTTTTAGGTATCACGCCTGAAGCAGCGCGATTAAAGTTTGGATTTTTACTTGATGCGTTATCATATGGTGCGCCACCGCACGGTGGCATAGCGCTTGGGCTTGATAGAATTGTAATGATAATCACAGGCGAAAAATCCATACGCGATGTTATAGCGTTCCCAAAAACACAAAAAGGTATCTGTCCGCTCTCTGATGCACCTTCTATAGTTTCAGAAGACCAGCTTGATGAAATCGGAATCAAAACAGTTGATAGATGAGATGATATGAAAGAAGACAGAAGACAGTATAAAAGGCTGGCGTTAGGCTACAGACTACAGGCTACGGACTACGGCCGGCTGGAGCCTGAAGCCAGGAGCCTGGAGACTGAAGAGCCCGAAGTCTGAAGCCTGATTATTATAGTCACAACGCTTTTCGAAGAGGTAACAATGACAAAAGAGAGACGGATTATTGAGCTACCTTCGTTGGAACATCTGCTCGCGGTACTTGGGACAGCTGATACAAATCTAAAAATTATCAGAAAGAATTTCGAGAATGTAAAAATAATACCACGTGGCAACAGAATTATAATTGAGGGAACCATATCTGCGATTGATGAGGTATCGAATATTTTTTCAATTTTAAGTGAGAGGTTTGCCAGAGGGAACGTTATTTTAGAAGATGATGTAAAACTTTTAATTGAGGAACTCAAGAAGGGGCATTCATTACTCAGGGATAATCAATACGCTCTTTTTGTTTCAAGACAGGGGAAGGTTGTAAGACCTTTGACAGCGGGCCAGCGTGAGTATGTTGAGGCAATGAAAAAAAATGATATTATTTTTGTTATCGGGCCTGCAGGCACAGGAAAAACATATCTTGCTGTTGCGTATGCGCTCTCTTTGCTTAATAAAGGAATAATAAGAAGAATCATATTAACAAGACCTGCGGTTGAGGCCGGCGAAAAGTTGGGATTTTTGCCTGGCGATTTAGTAGAAAAAGTAAACCCCTATTTAAGACCTTTATACGATGCCCTTTATGATATGCTTGAAACTTTTGATTTTGAGAAGATGTTTCAGCATAATGTCCTCGAGATAGCACCATTAGCTTTTATGCGCGGTAGAACATTAAACGATGCACTCGTTATCCTTGATGAAGCACAGAATACAACTTATCTTCAAATGAAAATGTTTCTTACAAGATTAGGACTTCGCTCTAAAGCTATTATAACAGGCGATATTACACAAATAGATTTACCAAAAGGTGAAAAGAGCGGCCTTATTATTGCAGAGGAAATCTTACATAGTATAGAGGGGATAGCTTTTATAAGGGTGTCAAAGAGAGATGTCGTGCGTCATAAACTTGTTCAACACATAATAGATGCTTATGAGAAATATAGTATATCTTTAAAAGACAAAACACCAGGGCTACAGAAGAAATGAAGTTCAAACCGAATTTAAAAGAATTATTTAAAAGGTTAGATTATGAAAAGATAGTTCGGTTGATTATTCTTGGTATCGTAGTTATTGTTATGGTGATTGTTATAATGCCGAACTTTGCACCATCGATACCCGGGGTCGCTATTGGAGTCCCTTCACCTGTTAATTTTAAATCACCTTTTTCATTTTATTTTGAAGAAAAGATTCCACTAAAAGACAGGGCAGAACGTTTCGCTAAACCAATCAAAATCCCGGTCTTCTCAACTGTTGGCAGTCTTGATAAAGAATTAGATGAGATAGAAAATCTTTTACAATTTATCAGTGAGAATAATACATCTTTTAATTTTGAAAAATTGTTTACTGATAATTTTTCTTTAACTTTAAATATCGATGAATTACAGTTTCTAAAAATAGTTGATGTAGATAATTTTAAAAGTATTTTGGTTGATTATCTCTGGCCCGAGTTAGTAAAAAAAGAGATATTATTTGATAAAAAGTCATATAAGGGCATTATTACCTCAGATAAGATATGGATTTTCAATACTTCACAATCTAAATATTATTACAGACTTTTTGATGATATAGTTGATATAGACCATATCCATGGAGTGGTAAAAAGTATTCTATCAAGTTATGACATACCTGAGATCCAAAGAAATATTTATTACAAGATTATCAGATATTATGTGAAAGATACCATCGTTTATGATGAAGAAAGAACCAAAATTAAAAATCCAGAAGAGAAAAAAAAGAATGATTTAAAAACAATCAAAATATTTATCGAAAAAGGGGAGTCGATACTTCAAAAAGGCCAGATTGTAACAAATAAAGAGGTTGAAATTATTGACAACGTCAGAATGCGTATAAGAAGAGAACAACAAACGGTAATATTAGGTATAATAATACTTATAGCTATATACCTTGGTATAATAATAACTTATCTAAAATATTTTCAGCAGAGAATATTAAACAGAACCAGTGATATGATGATACTTTGTGTCTTAACAATATTTATTCTTGGTATATCTCAATTAGTGATTAAGTTTTTACATCCTGTTATGTTCATATCTCTTTACAATAAAAATTTGTATCTATCATTTTATATAATACCACTTTCTGCAATTTCTATGATAATTGCCTTATTATTAAGTTACAGGCTCTCGATTATAATCTCTATTTTTCTTTCAATATTTATAGGATTTATAGCAGGCAGTGATTTAGAACTGCCTTTTATTTTAATGTCAGGTGCTATAGTAGGTATTTTCTCTGTCAGGAATGCCTCAAAACGAACTGATATCTTAAAAGGCGGTCTTTTTGTTACTATTAGCTATATAGTTCTTTTAAGTGCATTTGTTATGATTGAAAAGAGGGATATTTTTTATATAGTTTCAGATATGGTCTGTGCGGGTATCAACGGTATTTTTTTTACGCCGGTTATTGTTCTTGGACTTTTACCATTTATAGAAAATATCGGCAATTTAACCTCTCCTTTTAGATTATTGGAACTGACTGATTTAAATGCACCCATATTAAAGGAGATGTTAGTAGCAGCCCCCGGGACATATCAGCACTCGCAGATGGTTGCGAGTTTGGCAGAAGCAGCAGCTATTGAGATTGGCGCTAATACATTATTATGTAAGGCTGGTGGTTATTATCATGACATAGGGAAGATTGAGAAGGCCGAATATTATTTAGAAAACCAGGTTCCTGGTGAGAATCCGCACGATAAACTTAAACCGCGCATCTCCGCCGGAATATTAAAATCTCATATTAAAGAGGGTATAGAAAAAGCTAAAGAATTGGGGCTACCGCAAGCTATTATAGATATAATAGCTCAGCATCAGGGCACAGGTTTGATGAAAGTTTTTTACAGAGATGCTATAGAAGATGGTGAAGAATCTGATACACAGTTAAGTGAGGAGGATTTCAGGTACCCGGGACCAAAACCACAATCCAAAGAAGCAGCTATTATTATGCTTGCTGATTCATCAGAGGCTGCGTGCAGGAGTTTAAAGCGAAAATCTTATAAGAACATTGTTGAACAGATAAGGAAAACAATTAATGAAAAGTTTATTGATGGTCAGCTTGATGAATGCGATTTTAATCTTAAAGACTTAAGTAAAACAGTTGACATTTTTTCACGGATGTTAAGCAGTTTATATCATGAAAGAATCGAATACCCTGAAGACGAGGATATTGAAAAAGCAAAAAAAGAACTCCAGCAGAAAACAGCTGCCAAACAAAGGGAGGATGAAAAAATTGCAACCACAGAGAATAACAATATATCTACTGGTAAGACAAAAGAGATTAAAAAAAATGAAAAATAGAATGATTAGGGCTTTAAAAACAGTAGTAAAGAAACTATTTAAAAAAGATAAAATTGCATTGACAATTCAGGCAGTTAGTAATAACGAGATTAAAAAAATTAATAGAAAATATTTGAGAAAAAATAGAGTCACTGATGTAATTGCGTTTCCTTATAATGAAGAAGACCATAGCGGAAATTATTATTTAGGTGATATAGTTGTATCCTATGACCAGGCTATGCTTTACAGTGATAGATCTGATAAAAGTATTATGAAAGAATTTTTATTTCTCTCTATACATGGTATTTTACATTTTGCCGGGTATGATGATAAAAATGAACGCCAAAGACAAAAAATGATTAAATTACAGAATCACTTGTTATCTCTTAGTTCTTGCTTCTTTTCCGTTATCTTGCTTCTTGCCTCTTGCTTTTAATTCGTGCCGTTTCTTGCTTCTTGTTTCTATGTATGATTATTATAGTTATTACTTATTAACTTCCGCATTCCGCATTCGGCATTTTGAATTTTTTCAGAGGAGTACTCATGAGCGCGGTTTGCGCTCTACACTCCGAACTCCGAACTTCGATTTTTTTCAAAGAATATTATGTTAAATCAGGTCGAGTATTACTGGGATAAAAATGTGAGAAGATGCATCGGTGAATACTGTGGTGGCGATTTTACAAACCCTAAAAGTTTTACTGCTGAATATCTTGTGGGGTATGGTGAAGCGATGGTCTGGGAAGGTAAGGAAGAAGGCTGGGTTTCAACACCAAAGGATGGGTTCCATTGGATTCTTGATAAAGGACTTGATATATTCAGGTCAGTATGGGATAGAAGGAACACCTTAAGCGTGATTGATGTAGAATATTTTAATGTTGACTTTGGTGGTGAAATATATTTTAAACAAAAAACAACCTTTAGAAAACTCGAGAATTTTTATCGATGCATAATGGATGTCTACAAACAATACGGCTTAAATGTTATTGTTCTGGTAACAGGCCAGGGATACCATTTCGTTACAAAAGTTACCCGTGACTCCGAAGCTGAAAAGATGCTCACTGAAATAGGTTATGTTATACCGAGTTTGGCAGGGAAGTATGAACATCCAAATCCAGGCTCTCGCAGAGCAAGACCCGTTGTGCTTAATCATGGTAAATGTTTCGATGGTATGGGTAAAGTTATGGAGTATTTAAGTCAGAAATTAATAAGAGAAGCACACAGATGGAACGTTGATTTACCGATTGTTACTACTGATGTAGCTGTAGGTAGTGGTAGAACAGGCCGCGAGGCTGTCTCAATTGATTTGTCGATGTATGCTGATCCTATCTTTATGAGGGATATCCGATGCGCTTTCAGTTCACATCAAAAACATAAAGTGCAAAGATACAAAGTAGGGGATAGAATAGCAGACAGGGTTCCTGTCCAGATAACATTACCACGAGGCGGATTATCTCTTGATGACTTATTTGAATTAAGACGTCATTTTAGAAATTCGGCTAATTATGCTGCAAATTGTAATTGTATGATACCAGCATCTGATCAAGCATTTGTAAAATTAATTGAAGAATATAAAAAATCAGAGCTTTATAAATTTCATCAGGATTTTGATAAAACACAGGACGACCCATGGTTTGACTGGCATAAAACATACAATAGATTCAATTTACATGATATCCCACCCTGCACAAGATATGCTTTACAATTCCCAAATCCACATCTTATGAAACCAACTAATTTACAGAATCTTGCAAGATGTTTATTATCTATAGGGTGGCACCCAAAACATATCGCAGGTCTTGTTCGCTCAAAGTATGAGCAGGATTATGGTTGGGGTAAATCCTGGGATAAATACGATGCAGCGAGTAGGGCATTTTATTACATACGGATGTTTTGTGGTCAGGTCACTACTGGGCTTGACCAGGGGATTGACCACAATTGCATTTCGCAAAAACAAAAAGGTTATTGTTTACAGCCATTTTGTGGCTATGACCTTGGAAAATATTTTCCAGGCAATAGATAGTATTATAGAAGCAAGAGGCAAGAAGCAAGAAGCAAGATAACGGAAAAGAAAGACAACGCAAGAGGCAAGAAGCAAGAAGATAGTGCTGAAGAGATGAAGAACTGATGACCATTTTTTAGCTCTTGGATAACCGAACATAATCTATCACCAAACACTAATGCCAATGGTGTTAAAGAATTTGGAAGGATTTATGAATTATAAAGTATTGATAATGTATGATGAAGAATATAAGGGATATGTTGTCGATGTTCCGGAGCTTGTTGGGTGCATGAGCCAGGGAAAAACCATTGATGAAGCTCTCGAAAATATAAGGGACGCTATTAAAGGCTGACTGCATACTGAAAAAAAACCAAGAGAATGAATATACCGGTTTTAAAAGAAATATTTATGGGTGAGGTTTCGGTTTAGATGGGCGTTCTTTCAAACATTTCCGGTAAAAAAGCAGTAAATATATTCCAAAAATTCGGGTATGCCGAGGCTTTCAATACTGAATCATAAAGAATTGGCCCCGGGATTACTTCGCGGTCTTATCAAGAAAAGTGGCATATCACTTGAAGATTATATTGAAATGAAATAAAGTATTCCCTCAGAACCTGTGAAAAAATTAGACTTTTTCAGAAAACAGGGGCTGATAATAAAAGAGTTACCCGGTATTAATGATGATTATTTCACACGTTCTGAGGGGATACGAAAATTGCAATCGGTCACTTAGGGGTGGGGTAGTGCAGTATTCTGGCTGTAGCCCGTAGTCTGAAGCCCGAAATCCACCGCTAACCGAGGCTTTACAAAAAAGTTGTATTTTTGGTCTTGACAAATAAGACTTTTTAAATATAATCATTAACAAAGGAATTACAGAAGAGCAAAAGGAGGTGGTTCTATAGAAAAATTACCGAAAATGAGGATGTTATTGGTGTCCTCATTTTTTATTTTAAATCCTTTACATAGAAAGTGATATCGGTATAAAAAAAGATATATCCTAAACTCTTTGTCAATAAGGGTTAACGTTTTTTAGGTAGCTGATTAGCTCATTCTACGTGGCTCAGCAGTCTATGTAGGGAAAGAATAGCTTTTGCGGCACTGCCTCATCCGTCTCTTTGGCAACAAGGTTTCTGCTTTTTGCGAAAAGAGTTCAGTTTTGCAGTATGGTATAGCAGCTACCAAATGGCGAAATGGCTTAAGGCATTGCCTTATTAAGTGAGTGAATGCAGGTGAGTGAAAAATATATACGTGGAAGCTTTTAATCTTACATAACTTTGCCAGGGAAGGCAAAATAAAAATAATAATGACACGGAAGTCACATAAGATGAGTGATTATTTGCAGTAACTGTGCTATCTGCAAATCTTAAAAAAAGATAAGGAACCAAGCTTTCACAAACCAGGGAGGGTGAAACCACATGGTAATCAGATTACGTACAAACATTCCTGCGTTAATTGGGCTTCGAAACTTAAGGAATATTACAGCTGACTATGCAACAACATTAGAGCGTTTGACATCGGGTCTTCGAATCAACCGAGCTGGTGATGATCCCGCGGGTCTTGTAATAAGCAACAAATTCAAAGTAATGATTAAAGGTATCCAGACAGCTACTACAAACGCTCAAGAAGGCTACAGTCTTGTCCAGCTCACTGATGGTGCGCTCGGTGATATAGTTGATATTCTTCAGGAAATAAGAGCACTCGCCGTGCAATCAGCTAATGATACCAATACTTCTCTTGACAGAAATACTTTAAACAATCAAGTTCAGGAATTACTTGAGGAGATTGACAGAGTAGCATCAAACACAGATTTTAATGATATCAAGTTGTTAAATGGTAATCTTGTTAACAGTTTGTCTTTCCTTGTCGGAGCAAATAAGGGTGATATCATCAGGTTTGGGATGGAGGATACAAGAACAGAGGCGATTGGGGTAGCCAACATCAGTGTATCAACAGCAGCAGCTGCTTCACTCGCTATTAATGATGTTGATGAAGCTCTCTCATTAGTTGAAGCAAGACAGGGTGTTACAGGTGTGGTGCAGAATAGATTAACCTATGCGATAAATTTTTTAAGTGATATGGAGCTCTATTATGATACCGCACGCAGTTATATAGAGGACGCTGACATTGCTGAAGAAGTTGTTAACTATTCTTTATTACAGGTTTTATCTAACACTGCCACAGCATATCTTGCTCAGGCAAATTTATTTCCAGGTAATGTAATGAATTTACTTGTATTCCAGAGTGGTGGTTAACTCCTGAACTCATCAACTTTTTCAGAGGAGTAGCCATAAGCGCGGGTTGCGCTCTACACTATTGGGTTATTGGGTTATTGGGTTATTGCGTTTTTGCGCTCTACACAAAGGATGAAAAAC